>NZ_JBKQJR010000096.1:0-2775 GCF_052326845.1 Acidocella sp.
CCGTAACTCAGGAAAGCTCCTACAAGACCGACGAACTGATCGCGCAGGATATCGACGCGTATCTGGAGAAGCATCAGCATAAGAGCCTGCTGCGCTTTATCACTTGCGGCTCGGTGGATGACGGCAAGTCGACGCTGATCGGCCGGTTGCTGTATGATTCGAAGATGATCTTCGAGGATCAGCTGGCAGCGCTTGAGGCTGATTCCAAGAAGGTCGGCACGCAGGGCCAGAATATCGATTTCGCGTTGCTGGTCGATGGACTTGCCGCTGAGCGCGAGCAGGGCATCACCATCGACGTGGCCTACCGTTTCTTTGCCACTGAGAAGCGCAAGTTCATCGTGGCCGACACGCCGGGCCATGAGCAGTACACGCGCAACATGATCACCGGCGCCTCTACCGCGGACCTTGCCGTTATCCTGATTGACGCGCGCAAAGGCGTGCTGACGCAGACGCGCCGGCATTCGTACCTCGCGCATCTCATCGGCATCCGTAACATCGTGCTCGCCGTGAACAAGATGGACCTGATTGGCTACGATCAGGCGAAGTATGAGGCGATTGTCGCGGATTACCGCAAGTTCGCGGAGAGCATCGGCATCAAGAGTTTTATTCCGATGCCGATCTCCGGCTTCATGGGCGATAACATCACCACCAAATCCGCCAACACGCCGTGGTATCAGGGCCCGACCCTGATGGCGCATCTGGAAGCAGTGGAGCTGGACGTGACGGCCGATCAGGCCAAGCCGTTCCGTTTGCCCGTGCAATGGGTGAATCGCCCGAATCTCGACTTCCGTGGTTTCTCCGGGCAGATCGCCAGTGGCGTGGTCAAGCCGGGCGACCTCATCCGCGTGCTGCCCTCGGGCAAGACGTCTTCGGTCACGCGCATTGTCACGCTGGATGGCGATTTGCCGCAGGCCGTGGCGGGGCAGTCCATCACGCTGTGCTTCGCCGATGAAATCGACTGCTCGCGCGGCGATGTCATCACGCTGGCGGATGCGCCGGTGCAGGTGGCGGACCAGTTCGAGGCGACGGTCGTGTGGATGGCCGACGAGGCGATGGCACCGGGCCGCTCCTATTGGCTGAAGCTCGGCACGCAGACCGTCTCGGTTAACATTCACGCACCGAAATACCAGGTGAATGTGAACACGCTGGAGCACATGGCGGCGAAGACGCTGGAGCTGAACGCCATTGGTGTCGCCAATGTCGCCACCGACCGGCCGATCCCGTTCGAGGCGTACGAAGCCAATCGTACGCTGGGCGGCTTCATCATCATCGACAAGATGACGAACGCGACCGTGGGCGCGGGCATGATCCACTTCGCGCTGCGCCGCTCGCAGAACGTGCATTGGCAGGCGCTGGATATCTCGCGCGAGGTGCATGCGAAGCTCAAGAACCAGAAGCCGGCTGTGCTGTGGTTCACCGGGCTCTCGGGCGCGGGCAAGAGCACCATCGCCAACCTTGTCGAGAAGAAGCTGGTGCGGATGAACCGGCACACGTTCCTGCTCGATGGCGACAATGTGCGCCATGGCTTGAACAAGGATCTTGGCTTTACCCAGGCGGACCGGATCGAGAACATCCGCCGCGTGGGCGAGGTGGCGAGGCTGATGACCGATGCCGGGCTGGTCGTGCTGACGGCCTTCATCTCGCCGTTCCGCTCGGAGCGAGAGATGGTGCGCCAAATGATGCAGCCGGGCGAGTTCGTCGAGATTTTCATCGACACCAAGCTGGAAGAAGCCGAGCGGCGCGACGTGAAGGGGCTGTACAAGAAGGCCCGTTCCGGCGAGCTGAAGAACTTCACCGGCATCGACAGCCCGTATGAGCCGCCGGAGACCCCGGAGATTCATATCGACACCTCGAAGATCACGCCGGAACAGGCGGCGGATATGATCATCGAAAGGCTGATCCCGTGACCGATCTGGAACTTGCGAAGCAGATCGCGGCCACGGCCGGCAAGCTGCTGCTTGAGTTGCAGGCTTCCGGGCTATTCGCGGAGAAGGCGCTGGGCAAGGCGGGGGACCGCGTGGCCAATGCCTTCATCATGGAGGCGTTGAAGCAGCAGCGCCCGGATGATGCCGTGCTCTCCGAGGAGGAGAAGGACAACGGGGCGCGGCTGGCGGCCTCGCGTGTGTGGATCGTCGACCCGCTGGACGGCACGCGCGAATATGGCGAGCGCCGGACGGATTGGGCGGTGCATGTTGCGCTTGCCATTGACGGCAAGCCGGAGGTGGGCGCGGTGGCGCTGCCCGGGCTGGGGCTAACGCTGTGCTCTGAGCCGCAAACATTGCCGCCAGTGCCGGAAAAACTGCGTGTGCTGGTCAGCCGCACCCGTCCGGCCAAGGAGGCCGTGGCGGTGGCGGAGGCGCTGGGCGCGGAGCTGGTCCCCATGGGCTCGGCGGGCGCAAAAGCCATGGAAGTGTTGCGCGGCGGAGCAGAAATCTATTTGCATACGGGCGGGCAGTATGAGTGGGACAATTGCGCCCCTGCCGCCGTGGCGCTTAAGGCCGGGCTGCACGCCTCCCGCGCCGATGGTTCGCCGCTGGTCTACAACAATGCCAACCCGTATCTGCCGGATCTGCTGATCTGCCAGAAGCATCTGGCGCCACGGGTGCTGGAAGCGCTGGCGGAATATTCGGCGGCGGTGGCGTAAACCGCACAGTTAAAGAAAAGGCCATGCCCCGGGGCATGGCCTTTTTTTGTGTGCGGTTTACGCCACCGCCGCCGAATATTCCGCCAGCGCTTCCAGCACCCGTGGCGCCAGATGCTTCTGGCAGATCAGCA
>NZ_JBKQJR010000097.1:0-8113 GCF_052326845.1 Acidocella sp.
GGTGGGCGCGCGGTACGGACGCTTGGTGGCGCCGGAGTCGACACGGTGGATCCAGCCGGCGTTAAGGTTGAGGAAGTTGAAGATAATATAACCGACATTCGAAACCGCGAGGACGAAGAAGAAACTCGTGGAGTCGGTGGAGGCGACGGCTAGCAGCAGCAGGTTGGCCACCAAGTCGGTCCACATGGCGCGGGTGGGGGCGCCGTGGTCGTTCACAAAGGTGAGGTAGCGCGGCAGCCAGCCGTCCACCGAACCCTGGTAGAGCGTGCGGGAGGATCCCGCCATGGCGGTCATGATCGAGAGGATCAGCGCCAGGATCATCAGCATGACCATGATGGCGTTGATGATCGGCCCGCCGCCGACCATGTGCGCCATGGCCGCCGCCACGCCAGCACCCGAGGCGATGGAGGGGTCGAGCATGCCGGCGAGGCCCAGCGCGCCCTGGAAGGTGAAGGGCACAAGGATGAACAGCGCCAGACACAGCAGACCGGAAAAGAAGATGGCCTTGAACGTGTCAGTGCCCGGGTTGCGGAATTCCGACGTGTAGCATACGGCCGTCTCGAACCCGTAGGTGGACCAGGCGGCGATGAACATGGCGCCCAGGATCGTCGTCCAGTTGGAGATGCCCCACGGCCCCACAAGCGGCCCGGTGCCCGCCGCGTTGAGCGGTGCCAGCGGTGCGTAGTTGGAGAACTGCACGGCGCCGTTGAACAGCGGCACCACGCCCACGATGACCATCGGGACGATCACCAACAGGCCGATGTATTTCTGCACATTGGCGGTGCCCAGGATGCCTCGGTGCTGGATGGCGAAGGTGACCAGCATGATGATGGCGCCGATGAAGAACGTGGCATTGAAGGAGAAGCCGACCGGACCCAGCGTGTGGGTGAACAGCGTCCAGTTGCGGATGGCTGGGGTGAGGGCCGCGATGGCGGCGGTCACCTGCGCCTGCTGGCCGCCGGCGATGCCTGCACCGTGCACGGCGATCCATGCTGTGACCTCGGGCGACGCGGCGGTGGGGACGGGGGCCAGGGCATTGAGGATATAGGCCGCGGCGATGGTGCAGCCCAGCGAGAGCACCGGCGACCAGGCGAACCAGTTGCACCACACGGATAGCGGGGCGATGAACTTGGAGTAGCGCACCCAGGCGGCAGCACCGTACACCGAGGCACCACCCGACTTGTTCGGGAACAGTCCGGCGATTTCCGCGTAGGTGAAGGACTGCACGAAGCCCATCAGCATCGACGCCGTCCAGATGAGGAAGGCGAGATTGCCAACCATGTCGGAAATGCCGCCGATGGAGAACAGCACCAGGGCGGGCACGCCGCTGGCCACCCAGAAGGCGCCGCGCCAGTCGATGGCCCGGCGTAGCGATCCCGATTCTGTCGTACTGCGCCCTACAGGAAAGATAATGTCGCTCACAGTAACCCCTCAATGCTTATAGTTGGCGTATAGCAGCGGATAGGCTTAGCAATATCGTTTTATTGGCAAGCAAAAAATATGCCACACACTAAACGGTCCAAAGCTGCCGCCTAAGCATGCACAAACGACCAATTCCGCACCAATTAGGTGCGGACAATGATCAAAAACAGTTTTTAATGCCTATATTTTGATCTTCAACGGCACAGAAACGCACATCCCCCGACCAGCTTACTACGGTCGTGCCCCCGCGGTGGTGTAGGAGACAGTGGTCGGCGAGGCCCAGAGGCGCGGGGCCGATGCCGTTCTTATCGTGCTGGCCGATATGCCCTTCGTGCCGTCCGCGCATTTTGCCGCTCTTCTGGCCCGGTATCGGGACGGAGCGTCGATCATCGCCTTGGAAGCAAGTCATCCGGGGCCTCCGGTGTTGTTCGGACGAAGCTGGTTCAGCCGCCTGGCCGCTCTGGAGGGAGACAAAGGGGCCGGCGCCTGGTTGGCCGGCGCGCAGACCGTTACCTGCGAGCCGCGCCGGCTTCTCGACATCGACACCAAGGCCGATCTCGCCGCCTTCTAGCTAGCCCATGGCCTCCGCAACCGCCCGCCGGGCCATGACGCCGACCAGATGAGCCCGGTAAGCGGCGCTCGCGTTGATGTCAGACACCATCCGGGCCGGATCGACGGATACGGCCTCGATCGCGCCCGGCGAGAACTCCTTGGCCAGCGGCGCCTCGAAACCGGGAACGCGAAAGACCGATGGAGCAGCCCCGGTCACCGCGACGCGGACGCCGCCAGTGAACCGGGCCACAAACACGCCCGCCAGCGGAAAGCGCGACGCCGCGGAGCGGAACCGGACGTACCCCGCCGCAAGGGGAACGGGAAAGCGCACGGCGGTAATCAGCTCGCCCGGTTCCAGGGCGGTTGTGAAACTGGCGACAAAGAAATCGTCGGCAGCAATCTCCCGGCGGTCCGTGATGATCGTCGCGCCGAGTCCGAGCACGCCAGCCGGGTAATCGGCGGCGGGGTCGTTGTTGGCGAGTGACCCGCCGATCGTGCCGCGATTGCGAACGGCCGGATCGCCGATCCCGACGGCGAGAGCGACAAGGGCGGGCAATGTTTCGCGGACAAGGACTGAGGCTGCGACCGCCGCATGCGTGGTCATGGCGCCGATCTCTATCGCCTCGCCGGTTGTGCGGATTCCGTTGAGATCCGGCACGGCGGAAAGGTCGATAAGCGCCACGGGCACAGCCAGGTTGTGCTTCATCATCGGCAGCAGGCTCATGCCGCCCGCGAGGAAGCACGTCTGCTCCCGGGCCAGAGCGACGGCCCCGGATATCGACCCGGGGCGGAAATAATCGAACGGCTTCATCGGCCTCGCCTCATCGCCATCGTCATTTGTCTCGGGCGGCCCGCATGGCCTGGGCGCCGGCGAGCACCGCAGCGACAATGTTCCGGTAGCCGGTGCAGCGGCAGATATTACCTTCGAGTTCGCGGCGTATCTCCGCTTCATCGGCCTCCGGCCTGTGAATCGCGATGTCCACGGCGCGCATGATCATCCCGGGCGTGCAAAAACCGCACTGCAACCCGTGGTTCTCTTTAAAGGCGGCCTGCATCGGGTGGAGGTCTTGGCCGTTTGCGGCCAGGCCTTCGATCGTCGTGACCGCATGCCCGTCGAGCGACACGGCCAGCAGCGTGCAGCTTTTTACCGAGACGCCGTCGAGCAGGATCGTGCAGGCGCCGCATTGGGTCGTGTCGCAGCCGATATGCGTGCCGGTAAGGCGTCGCATCTCGCGGATCCATGCCGCCGCAAGGAGATGGGGCTCGACATCCTCTTGCACGGCGACGCCATTCAAGGTGACGCTGATCTTCATGCGCTGGTGGTCCTCGCTGATGACTCGGCGCCGCCCGAGGAAATGACTTTCCAAACATCCTCCGGCCGCGCCGGCATCTGCAGCTCCCTGGCGCCGGGAAAGGCGGAGAGGGCGTCGGCGATGGCGTTCATGACGGTCGGCGGCGCAGCGCTCGCCCCGGATTCCCCGCAAGCCTTGGCGCCGAAGATGTTCGTCGCTGACGGTAGGCCGTTGTCGACCCAGTCCAGGGCCGGGATCTCCGATGCGCGAAGCAGCGCATGATTGAAACTGGATGTCGCGAGCGGGTGCTGCAACGCCTCCGGCGTGGGTGCGAGTTCGGCGAGGGCCTGACCGATGCCCATCGCGACACCGCCCTGCACCTGCCCCTGGACATTGGCCGCATCGATGACATGTCCGAAATCATCCACCCCTGTGTAGCGGACGATTTCGACGGCGCCCGTCTCTGGATCGATCTCGACCTCGCAGGCATGGCACCCGTTCGCGCTGCTCCCGTAATGCAACGCCGCCTCTCCTTCGTTGTCGAGCTGACCGGGATAACGCGAAATGAGGTCCGCAAAGCGGACCGTGCGTAGCGATCCGGCCGCAGAAAAAACGCCTCGATCGAACTGAACGGTCTCGGACTGGACGTTCCATGTCCGCGCCATGAGGGCGCGCGCCTTCGCGATCACAATGTCGACCGCCTGCTTGATCGCGACCGAGCTCGTCAGCGTCGATTTCGAGCCGCCAGTGCCGCCGCCGATCGGCAGAGCGTCGCTGTCGCCTTCCCGGACAGTAATTGCATCCGCCGCAAGGCCCAGCGTTTCGGCCACATAAAGCGTGACGGGGCGGGCATGGTCTTGGCCGGAGGACTGCGTGCCGATCGTGACGGCCACCGTTCCGTCCGCGCCGAACTTCAGGGCGGCGCATTCGTGCGGCAAGCCGCCCGGGGTGATGGCGGCGGCCACCTGCAACCCGCCATTAGCCTCCAGGTAGTGGGCGAATCCAAAACCGCGCAGGCGACCGCGCGACGCGGCTTCCGCGCGGCGGTGTGCGAAACCGGCACGGTCGGCGCGCTCCAGGCAGAGCCGCTGGTTGTCGAGAAACCGTCCGCCGCCGATGGGCAGGCCAGTCACGGCCGTAAATGGCGCGGTTTGCGAATCCGGCAGGTTGCGCGCGCGCAGCTCGGCGGGGTCGATCCTGAGCTCACCGGCGGCACGGTCGATAAGGCGCTCGAGCACATAATTCGCCTCTGGCCGCCCCGCGCCGCGATAGGCATCCACCGGCACCTTGTTAGTGAAAATGCCGCGGACGTGGATTTCAATCGCCTGGAAACGGTAGGCGCCTCCCTGAATCGGCGCGCCCACGCCTGTCGCGGTGATCGGCGTCAGCTGCGAGAAATATGCGCCGATATCCACCGTCGGATGCACGGAAAGCGCGAGGAAACGGCCGTCTTCATCAAGGGCCATGGCCGCTTCGGTTGTGTGCCCCCTGCCCTGCGTGTCCGAGAGAAAGGCCTCGCGGCGGGTCGCGGTCCAGCGGACAGGGCGGCCGACCATGCGCGCCGCGAGCAACACCAGCGCATGTTCGGGATAGGCATAGATCTTCGATCCGAACGCGCCGCCGAGATAGGGCGAAACGACCCGCAGCTCGCCGTCCGGCAGTCCCAGGGCACGCGTGAGGCCGCCCCGGACAAAATGAACCCCTTGGGGATTCGACACCAGGGTCAGCTTGCCGGATTGCGGATCGTGCAGCCCGATCGCGGCGCGCGGCTCGATCGGGTTCGGGATAAGGCGGGGAATCGAGAGATGGATCCTTACGGTATGCGCTGCCCGGTTGAACAAGTCCCGGCACAAGGCGGGATTCCCGAATTGCCAGTCGAAGGCGACGTTATCGGGGGCGGCATCCCAGATCGGCATGCCCAAGGCCCCCGCGCGTGGCTCCACGTATTCGGGCAGGAGTTCGTAATCTACCTTTACTAGTTCCGCCGCCTCACGCGCTTGCTCCGCCGTTTCGGCGACGACGAAGGCCACGCCGTCACCGACATGGCGCACACGTCCGGCAGCAAGGACCGGACGGTCGACAGGCAGTGCCTCGGCGCGCCCATAAGCCGCGGGCGGTATGACACAAGCGATCGGCTTGGCCATGCGGGCGACGTCCTCTCCCGACAGCACAGCGAGCACGCCCGGCGCCCCCCGGGCCGCCGACGCGTCGATGGCCCGGATGCGTGCATGCGGATGCGGCGAACGCACAACGACGCCGACGGCCTCGCCCTCGAACCGGACATCATCCACATAGATCGCGCCGCCCGTGATCATCTTTCCGACATCCCTGGGCAGGGGCCCAAGATTCCGTGCGAAGGCATCTCCCGGCGGCATCGCCACAGGCATCGTGGCTGGTCTGCCCGGAGCCGTTCCTGCCTCGGCCGCGTCTGCAAGCCCGCCGGCGGCGGACGTGAGGAGGCCAGCGCCTGTAATCGCGATCACCTGCCGACGGCTTAGCTCAGTCGTCATCGCCCGACATTTCCATCATGCCTCATCCACGACTTGTCGCGCGTGATTTGGCGCAAAACGCCACCTTTTTTAATACAAAAATCAAACAAAACAAAAAATGCAACAAAATTTCATCTGCGCTGGCGGGGCGAAGCTGGAGGAGTTGAGAAAAACCCGCCTATCATGACATCGTTTTGGGAGACCGCCCGGCCATGACCCTTAACGCCTTGCCCGCACCGGATTGGGCCACCCGTGCTTGGCGGCTGGCCACCGACCTGCTCGCCTTCGACCCGCGCCGCCTTGGCTGGGCGCTGGCGCTGCGGACCGTCATGGCCCTGGCCTTGCCGCTCCTGGCCGCCCACGCGCTCAAATTGCCGCTTCTCGTGTGGGCCGGGCTTGGCGCCTACCTGCTCGCGATCGGGGACAGTGTCGACGATGGCGACCGCGCCCAATTCCTGCGGATTATCGCGGGCGCGGCCCTTGGCGGGCTGGCGCTTACGACCGGCGTGCTGGCGGGCGGCAACCTCGCGGCGGCTCTGGCCGGGATGCTGGGCTGGGGGCTCGTGACCGGAATGATGGGCGTCTATGGCAACGCCTTCGCTTCCATGTCCCTGCCCATCGCGTGGGCCTATGTGGAGCTGGGACTGCCAGCCTCCACGCACGCGCTGCCCTACGCGTTAGCTATGGGCGGGGCCTTCATGCTGGGCGGGGTATTGACGCTGGTACTGACATTAGCGCTGCGCTTCGGCGGTCCGCTGGCGCCGGTTAGGGCACAGACGGCGGCATGTTTCCGGGCGATCGCCGGTTATCCGGACGCGGACCGGACAAAGCGCCTGGCCCCTCCCGAACAGCATGTGCGCGGCGCCATCGCCGAAGCGAGACGCCTGGCCGCGCAGGCCCGGCAAAGCATGACCGGCCCCAGCCGCGCCAATCAGCGGGCGCTGGTGCTGATCGAAGTCGCGGACCGCCTGTATTCCCTCACCGGCGCCCTGCGCGAGACAGGCGA
This sequence comes from Acidocella sp., assembly GCF_052326845.1. GTDB lineage: Bacteria > Pseudomonadota > Alphaproteobacteria > Acetobacterales > Acetobacteraceae > Acidocella. Next base: position 6,762 of record NZ_JBKQJR010000097.1, read on the forward strand.
ACCCCTCGCTCCCGCCTGCAAGACCACGCTGCTTGTCATTGCCCGGTTCCTCGAGGGCCAGGCGCAGCCGGAAGACCTCCGGCGGCTGCGGGCCGGGCTGGACGATGAATTTGCGACAGACGCCCCAGAGGGCAAGACCAGCATGCTGGGGCGGCGGATGATCCAGGAGCTTCGCCTGGCGCTCAGCGTAGCCCTCGATGATGAACGCCCCCCATTTCCGAACGCGCCGGCCCCGCCCGCGCGGCGCCTTGCGGCATTGCTCTCTCCCCTCGCCGCCAATCTCAACCGCGAGTCCATAACGGCGCGGCACGCGCTGCGCTTCGCCCTGGTCACCTCCGCCGCCGTTGCGGTATTCTGGGTCTTTCCTAAGCCGTTCGGCTACTGGGTGCCACTCACCGCGACCGTCGTGCTGAAGCCATCCGCGGGCATGACGCTGGCGCGGGCCGTGCAGCGCGCGGCGGGGACGGCGGTCGGCATAGTGGTGGGGCTCGCCTTGCTGCCTTTGCTGCCCGGCGTCGCCCTCAAGTTCACGGCCGTCATCGTGCTCTTTTTCTGGATGATGGCCGTGCTGCCCTTCAATTACGGCCTTGCGGTGTTTTTCTTATCGGCCGGGCTCATTCCGTTCGAGCATGTTCTGACGCCGGGCATTCACGCGGCCATCGGCACGTACCGGCTGATCGCCACGGCGATTGGCGCGGCCCTGGCGCTGATTGGCGGTCATGTCCTCTGGCCGACCTTCGAGCGGCGGGAACTGCCCGACACGCTACATAGCTGCATCGCGGCCATGGCCGCCTATGCGGACAACGTCCTCGGCGCCGCGCTGGGCAATGCGGCAGGCGACCCGCAGGTGCAACGCCGGCGCGCGGGACTGGCGCTTTCAAATCTCCAGGCGGGGGTCCAGCGGTCCCTGACGGAGATCGGCGGCGACATGGAGGCCATGACGACGATCCTGCGGGCTTCGGTGGCACTTCAGCGGCTCAGCAATACGTTGAACATGCTGCTCCAGGCGGCGCCGGAAATTGCCCGTTCAACCCCCGCTCTCACGGCCTTCCGCGCCGCCTTCGTCGCGGCGCTCGCCAACCCGTGGCAGCAGGAGCCGCCGGTCACGGTCTTGCAGGCGGATATTCCGCTCGGCGATCATTCGCCTGAAGGAGAGGTGCTGGCGATGGCGCTCGACCGGCTGACCTCCGCACTGGAGATGCTGCACGATGCGGGCCTCCGGCTGAAGGATACATGAGGGGCACATATAGGCTGCATCAACGTTGGCATTGAGCGGCGCGCCGAGGAAATCGACCTCACGGACAACGAGGCGGACGTCGAGAGTGTGCTCCGGAGGGCTCCGGAGCTGGGCG
>NZ_JBKQJR010000098.1:0-5754 GCF_052326845.1 Acidocella sp.
CATGGTGGTGGAGAAGGCGACCGAACTCGGCGTTTCCGTCATCCAGCCCATCATCACCGCCCGCACCAATGCCGACCATGTGAACCTGGAGCGGCTGCGGTCCATCGCCATCGAGGCCGCGGAGCAATGCGAGCGCCTGGCCGTGCCGGAGATCCGCCCGCCCTTGCCCTTGGGCAAGCTCATGGCGCAATGGCCGGACCGCCAGCTTTTCGTGGCAGATGAACGCCGTACCAGCGCCCTGCTTGGCCCTGCGGCGGGGCCGTCAGCGCTGATGGTCGGGCCCGAGGGCGGCTTTACCGAGGCGGAACTTGAAGCTATCGGTCGCACACCCCAGGTGATGCGCGTGTCCCTGGGAGCCCGCATCCTGCGGGCCGAAACCGCCGCCATTGCCGGGCTGGCGCTGCAGCTCGCGGCGCAGCCCTGAACAGGGAGTAGAACTTGTCCAACCCCGGAAACGCCGATTCGCGGATCGTCGAGGATGTGCGCGACCTCGCCGCCTATCTCGAATCTGGCTGCAAACCGGCAGACAGCTACAAAATCGGCACCGAGCACGAGGCGTTTGGCTTCCGCTTGAACGGCTTCGCACCGCCTACCTATGAGGAAGAGGGGGGCATTGGCGCGCTGCTCGCCGCCATGCAGGCGCGCGAGGGCTGGGAGCCGATCCTCGACCATGGCAACACCATCGGGCTGAAGGGCAGTTCCGCTTCGTTGTCGCTGGAGCCGGGCGGGCAGTTCGAGCTTTCCGGCGCGCCGCTGGCGGACCTCCATGCCACCAAGGCGGAGCTGGACGCGCATGTCGAGAGGCTGCGCGATGTCGCCCCGAAGCTCGGGCTTGGCTTCGCGCCGCTCGGCTTCCACCCCGTGGCTAAGCGGGCGGACATGCCGATGATGCCCAAAGGCCGCTACAAGCTGATGCGCGAATACATGCCGAAAGTCGGCACGCGCGGGCTGGATATGATGTTCCGCACCTGCACAGTGCAGGTGAACCTGGATTTCTGTTCCGAATCCGACATGGTGAAGAAGAGGCGGGTGGCGAGCGCGCTGCAGCCGCTGGCCACGGCGCTGTTCGCCAACTCGCCCTTCTACGAGGGCAGGCCGAACGGCTATCTCTCCAACCGCGCCCTGGTCTGGACGGATACGGATAACGCGCGCTCCGGCATCCCGGCGGTGATCTTCGAGGACGGCTTCGGCTTTGAGGCTTATGCCAACTGGCTGCTCGATGTGCCGATGTACTTCGTCTACCGCGACGGCAATTATTTCGACGCCACCGGCGCCTCGTTCCGCGACTTCATGGCGGGCAGGCTGGCGGCGCGGCCGGGCGAGCGCGCCACGATGGGCGATTTCGCCGACCATGCCACCACCGCTTTCCCGGATGTGCGGCTGAAGAAATATATCGAGACGCGCGGCGCCGACTCGGGCCGGCCGGAGATGATGCTGGCGCAATCGGCGCTGTGGACCGGGATTTTCTACGACCAGGCGGCGCTGGACGCGGCTGCGGCGCTGGTCAGGCCGATGAGCTATCAGAATGTCCTCGCCCTGCGCGAAGCCGTGCCGGTCACTGGCATCAACACGGGCCTCGGCGCGGGTACGCTGCGCGATCTGGCCCGCGACGTGCTCGCCATCGCCGCCGAGGGCCTGAAGAACCGGGCACGCAAGAATGCAGCCGGAGAGGATGAGCGGATCTATCTCCGCCCGTTGCAGGACATCGCCGAAGGTGCGCCCACCCAGGCCGAGCACTGGCTCGCCCGCTATCATGGCGACTGGGGCGGGGATGTAACGAAAATTTTCGCCGAGGCGGCGCTGTAACAATAAAAAAGGCCCGTCTTCCAGCGGGCCTTTTTCGTGGATGCCGAAGCAGCTTACGGGGCGGGGCTGGCGCTCGCCACCTGGGCCGCCGCCGCAGGCGACAGGTCGGTTACGAAATGGTCCAGATCATCGCTGGACTTCAGCGCCAGCACAGCCTGGAACTCGGCGGTGTTGTTCACGCAGAAGGCCGAGCCCTGCGTCATGCCGGCGATGGTCTGGTTGTTCGCCAGCTGGGTGACGAAGCTGTCTTCCATCTTCTGCCCGCTGTAGCGGCCGCTGGCCTTGCGAAAATACGCATCCATTACATGCTGCGCCTGCAGCACATGCGGCTGGAAGTCCTGCATGAACGCATCGTACCGGTCCTGCTCGCCGCAGGTGAGCGCTGCCACCATGAGCGCGGATTTCAGCCCGATGACGTTGAACGCCTGCTGGACCTGCTCATGCTGCGCAGCGGAGAACTTGATCCCCGGTGAGACCGGCGGCGGCACGTCCACGGCCACGGGGTAGGAATGTCCCACCGGGGGCGGCGGCGGCTCGAGTGTGGCCTGCTGCCCCGACTTGGCGCAGCCGGTCACCACGAGGGCGGTTAATCCGAGGCTCAGAAGGGCTTTGCCCCGCACCGGGGCCGAAGACAGTGTTTGCAATGGTCGATCCTTAAAAAAAGTAACGGAAGCGTAAATTACTATAGAGTAAATACAGCCAAAACCGTAAGCCGCCAAGCGCTAAATTTGCCAACTCTTTATTGTATGTATTTGAAATTAAAAGATTTCATGTCGTGCTGCGAATTTGTAATCTGGCTATAGCCGGGCCACGCGCAAGGCGTTGGTCGTGCCCGGCTGTCCGAAGGGGATTCCGGCGACAATGACGATCTCATCACCCTTCTTCGCGAACCCCTCGGTGCGGGCCAGTTTCAGCGCGTTCTCGACCGCCTGTGTCATGGAATGTACGCCCTCGGTGGTGACGGCATGCACCCCCCACACAGCCGCCAGGCGCCTTGCCACGGCCAGGCTGGTGGTCAGCCCCAGCACCGGGCAGTCCGGCTTTTCGCGGGCGACGCGCAGTGCCGTCGAGCCGGATTCTGTCAGGGCCACAATCGCCTGCGCCCCGATGGTATGCGCCACCTGCACCGCCGCGGCGGCGATGGCATCGGCGGAGGATTTCTCTGGTGCCGGGCGCTTGGCGTCGAGGCTCTTGCGCCAGTCCTCGTCGCGCTCCACGCGGGCGACGATACGGTCCATCATGTTCACCGCCTCGCGCGGGTATTGCCCGGCGGCGGATTCGGCGGAGAGCATCACCGCGTCAGTGCCGTCGAACACCGCTGCCGCCACGTCGGAGGCTTCGGCGCGGGTGGGGGCAGGGGCGGAGATCATGCTCTCCAGCATCTGCGTTGCCACCACCACCGGCTTGCCGCGCAGCTGGGCGGCGCGGATGATGCGCTTCTGCGCGATCGGCACCTCCTCCGGCGGCAGCTCCACGCCGAGGTCGCCGCGCGCCACCATCGCCGCATCAGCGAGGTCGAGGATCGCCTCAAGGTTATCGAGCGCCTGCGGCTTCTCCAGCTTTGCCATCACGCAGGCGCGTCCCGCCGCCAGGGCCTTGGTCTCGGCCACGTCCTCGGGCCGCTGCACGAAGGACAGGCCGATATAGTCGATGCCCAGGGGCAGCACGAAGTCGAGATCGGCACGGTCTTTTGCGGTGAGGGCCGGAATCGGCAGCACCACATCCGGCACGTTCACGCCCTTGCGGTCGGAGAGCACGCCGCTGTTCAGCACCTCGGTCAGCAGATGGTCGCCGCGCTTGTGCAGCACGCGCAGCCTCAGCTTGCCGTCATCGAGCAGCAGCGTGGTGCCAATCTCCGCCGCCGCGTGGATTTCCGGGTGAGGCAGGCAGACGCGCCGCGTGTCGCCCGCGGCCATGTTCATGTCCAGAATGAAATTCTGGCCCGCCTGAAGCTGCACGCGCCCGGATTGGAAGGTGCCGACGCGCAGCTTCGGCCCCTGCACATCGGCGAGGATGCCGATGGGCCGGCGGAATTTCTGCTCCACGGCGCGGATCATCTCGATGCGACGGGCGTGGTCTTCATGCGAGCCGTGGGAGAAATTGAGGCGGAACACGTCCGCCCCGGCCTGGAAGAGCTGGGCGATCATCTCCGGGGTGGAGCTTGCGGGGCCCAGCGTGGCGATGATCTTGGTCCGGCGATGGCGGCGCAACCGTTCGGTCATGGCAACCTCATGTGGTGAGTATGGCGCGGATGTCGTTCACATTGGTCAGTGTCGGCCCGGTGACGACGAGGTCATCCAGGGCCAGGAAAAAACTGTAGCTGTCGTGCCGGGCGAGGAAGTCCGCCGCGTCCAGCCCCAGCGCGGCGGCGCGGGCGAGCGTGTCCGGCCCGATCACCGCGCCCGCGGCGTCCTCGGTGCCGTCGATGCCGTCCGAGTCTCCGGCCAGCGCCCAGATATGGGCGGCACCGTTCAGAGCCAAGGCGAGGCTGAGCAGATATTCCATGTTTCGCCCGCCCCGGCCCGCAGGACCTGCGCCGATGCTCACGCTGGTCTCGCCGCCGGAGAGCAGGAGCTTGGGGCCGGGCGTCCGCAGCGCCAGCGCGGCATGGGCGCGGCCCAGCTCCGCCGCTTCGCCTTCCAGTGCGTCGCCCAGAATCTCCGCCGCCATCCCGGTCTCCCGCGCGGCGGCTTCCAGGGCCATCCTTGGCGTGGCGATCAGCCGGTAATCTGCGCCCGGAACCCAGGTGGGGCCGGAGCCGATGATGGCCGGGTCATCCCCCGGCACGTCGGAAATCGCCAGGGTCACGAGCCGGGCGGGGGCGCAGGCGGCGGCGAGCTTGCCGCCCTTGATGCCTGAGAGCGCCGTGCGGATGCGGTTCATGGTCGAGATCGGCGCGCCGGAGGCGAGCAGCGCCTTGTTCACCAAAATCTTGTCGGCCAGGGTGATGCCCGGCGCGGGCAGGGCCATCAGCGCCGAGGCGCCACCCGAGATCAGCGCCACCACCTGGTCCTGGGGGCTGAGGTTCCGCACCGCCGCCAATATCTCCCGTGCCGCTGCCTCACTTGCCGCATCCGGCACCGGATGGGCGGCTTCCAGCACCCGAATCCTGCGCGTGGGCACCGCATGGCCGTAGCGGGTGACAACGACGCCCTCATAATCCGCATCGCCCCAGGCGGCCTCCAGCGCGGCGGCCATGGAAGCGGCGGCCTTGCCGGCGCCGATCACGATATTCCGGCCAGGGCCAAGCGGGGGCAGGTGCGCGGGCACGCAAAAAGCAGGGTTGGCCGCGGCAATCGCCGCGCCAAAGATGCGCCGCAAAAATTTGCGCCTGTCTTCCTCCACGCGTCATGTATCCGTCAGCCGTTTCGCCGGCGCAACCCCGCCCGGCAACACGGGCATTGACGCCGCCCGAGGCCAGGCTCTATCCCGGCGCTCCTTTACGAGCAGGAGTGATACCGATGTCCCAGGCCGCGACCGAAGAAAAGCCGACCAATATCGCCGGTGAGCGGCTGCGCAGCATCATCGAGCGCATCGAGCGGCTGGAAGAGGAGCGCAAGGCGCTCGCCAACGACATCAAGGATATCTATTCCGAGGCGAAATCCGCCGGGTTCGACGTGAAGGTGATCCGCCAGCTGATCCGCATCCGCAAGCAGGAGCCGGCGGAGGTCGAGGAGCAGGAAACCCTGCTGGACGTGTACCGGCGCGCCATCGGCATGTGAGTTTTAGAGCCCCTTTCAAAACCCTACTATGCCGGCCGAGTGGCACCGCATTTCTGCGCTCCGGTGCTCACGTACTTTAACGTACGCTCCGCTCCGGTGCTCAAAAAAACGGTACCACTCGGCTCGGCATAGTAGGGTTTTGTAAGGGGCTCTCATTCCGCCATGTCGAGCGCCTTGCACGCCAGCTCGACAGCGCCGGCGCGGGACTTTGCCTCCCCGACGAAAC
>NZ_JBKQJR010000099.1:0-21215 GCF_052326845.1 Acidocella sp.
CGTATTTCATGTCATAGGCCACGTCGGCATGGCCAGGCCGGTAGCGTTCGGCGATGTTGGCGTAGTCCTTCGAGCGCTGGTCGGTATTCTCGATGAGCAGCGAGATCGGCGTGCCGGTGGTCTTGCCCTCATACACCCCGGAGAGGATCCGCACCCGGTCAGGTTCCTGCCGCTGGGTGGAGAAGCGCGACTGGCCGGGGCGGCGCTTGTCCAGATAGGGCTGGATGTCCGCCTCGGACAGCTCAATGCCCGGCGGGCAGCCATCGACCACGCAGCCGATGGACGGGCCGTGGCTCTCCCCCCAGGTGGTGACCCGGAAAAGCTGCCCGAACGTGTTGAAGGACATGGGCTAGTCGCCCGCGATGGTCAGGTCTGGCGCGTCCGGGTGCTTCATGCCGACGACATGGTAGCCGCAATCCACATGGTGGATTTCGCCGGTCACGCCCCTGGAGAGGTCGGAGAGCATATACAACCCGGCGCCGCCCACTTCCTCCAGCTCCACATTGCGCTGCATCGGCGAATTATACTTGTTCCACTTGAGGATGTAGCTGAAATCGCCGATGCCGCTGGCGGCCAGCGTCTTGATCGGTCCAGCGGAGATGCCGTTCACGCGGATATTGTCGCGCCCGAGATCGGCGGCCATGTAGCGCACGGAAGCCTCCAGCGCCGCCTTGGCCACGCCCATCACGTTGTAATGCGGCATCCAGCGCTCGGCGCCGAGATAGGTGAGCGTCAGCAGCGAGCCGCCATTCGGCATGAGGGCGGCGGCGCGGCGGCCAACGGCGGGGAAGGAGTAGCAGGAGATGTCCATCGCCTGCAGGAACGCGTCGCGCGGGGTGTCCAGATACCGCCCGCGCAGGAAGTTCTTGTCCGCGAATCCGATGGCGTGGACCAGGAAGTCGATCTTGCCCCATTTCCTGTCCAGCGCCTCGAAGGCGGAGTCCATGGCGGCGTCGTCAGACACATCGCACGGAACAAGGAAATCCGCGCCAATGGAAGCCGCCAGAGGGCGCACGCGCTTCTCCAGCGTCTCGCCCTGATAGGTGAAGGCGACCTCGCCCCCCTGTGCCGCCACGGCCTGCGCGATGGCCCAGGCGATGGAACGGTTATTCGCCACGCCCATGATGAGCCCGCGCTTGCCGGTCATGAGTGTGCCGCGCGGCGGGGCGAGTTCGGCGTGGGTGTGCGGCATGGGGGGTAAATCTCCGTGGTGCTATCGTCTCTTAGGCTGGGTGGTGGCATAGAGTATATCACCCGATCAAGGGTGCATGAAATCCGGAGGCTTGTTTCTGCAATGAGTGAGGACCCCTTCAAGAAATTCGGCGAATGGTTCGCCGCGGCGGAAGGCAGCGAGCCGAACGACCCCAACGCCATGACCGTGGCGACCGTGGGCGAGAACGGCCGTCCGTCCGTGCGCATCCTGCTCTTGAAGTCCTGGGACAAGTCCGGTTTCTCGTTCTACGGCAACCTTGGCTCGCGAAAGGCGCGGGAGATGCAGGCGAACAACCATGTCGCGCTGCTGTTCCACTGGAAGAGCCTGGCCCGGCAGGTGCGCATCGAGGGTACCGTGACGCAGGTGAGCGATGCGCAGGCTGACGCCTATTTCGCCAGCCGCCCGCGCATGAGCCAGATCGGCGCCTGGGCCTCGGAGCAGTCCCGCCCGCTGCCCTCGCGCGAGCTGTTCGAGTCGCGGGTGGAGGAGGTGGAGACCCGCTTCCGGGGCCAGCCCGTGCCGCGCCCCGAGTTCTGGTCCGGCTGGAAGCTGGCGCCGGATTACTTCGAGTTCTGGCAGGGGATCGATTTCCGCCTGCACGACCGCTTCACCTTCAGCAAGACGGCTTCCGGCTGGGAGACAGGGCGGCTCTACCCCTGACCGGCGCTCAGCCTTCGTCCTGGCTGAGCTGCAAGGCCCGGGCATAGACCTGCTTTTTCGGCAGGTCTGTGGCCAGGGCCACGGCGGCGGCGGCATCCTTTACCGACATGCTGGCGAGTGCCGCGCGCAGGGCGGCGTCGAGCGTCTCGGCACTGGCTTCTTCTTCCACCGCCGGGCCGATGACGACGCAGATCTCCCCGCGCGGCGCATGCGCGGCGTAATGCGCGGCAAGCTCCGCCAGCGTGCCCCGGCGCACCTCCTCGAAATGCTTGGTCAGCTCCCGGCACACGGCGGCCGGGCGGGGGCCGAGCACATCGGCGGCGTCGGCCAGGAATTCCGCCAGGCGGTGCGGAGCCTCGTAGAACAGATGCGTCGCGCCAAGGCCCGCCATCTCCGCGCCCCGCAATTTTTGCAGTGCAGCCCGGCGGGCGCCGGATTTGGGGGGCAAGAAACCGCTGAACAGATACTGGTGCGGCGGCAGGCCCGAGAGGGTGAGGGCCAGCAGCGCGGCGTTGGGGCCAGGGATGCCGGAGAGTTTCAGCCCGGCCTCGATCACCGCGCGCACCAGCCGGTAGCCAGGGTCGGAGACCAGCGGCGTGCCGGCATCCGAGATCAGCGCGAACCGCGTGCCCGCGCGCATCGCCTCGACCAGTGCCGGAATCCGCGCCGATTCGTTGTGCTCGTGCAGGGCCTGGGTGCGGGTGCCGATTCCGTGCGCGCGCAGCAGGGTTGCGCTTGTTCGCGTATCTTCACACAGAATCACATCAACTTTGGCTAGAGTGTCCCGTGCGCGGGGGGACAAATCTTGGAGGTTGCCGATTGGGGTGGAAACCAGCACAAGGGCAGGCCATGAAGCCGCATCATCCCCGCTTACGGAGGGCCGTGCCGTTGTCTCGTCCACATTCTCGCCTTGCGTCGTCTGTTCGCTCATATTTACTCCTGGGCGGCACGCTGGCGCTTGCTGGCTGCGCCGGTCAAGTGCTGCGGATGCCATTCAGCGCCGGGCCGCCCGCGCCGCTGGCTCCGGCGGCGCCATCCGCGCCAAGCGTCTATGGCCGCACCAGCGGCGCCGTGCTGCTGCTGGCGCCGCTCACGGGCAACCTCGCGCCAGCGGGCCAGGCGCTGGCGAATGCGGCCAAGCTCGCCTTTCCGGCCAATTCCTCCCCGGCGCTGGACATCCGCGACACCGGCGGCACCCCGCAGGGTGCGGCGGCGGCGGCGCAGGCCGGGCTGGCGGCGGGGGATGGCATCATCATCGGTCCGCTTACCTCGGCCGAGACGCAGGCCGTGGCGCCAATCGCCCATTCGGCCGGGGTGAACGTGCTGGCCTTCACCAATGACGGCACCGTGGCAGCACCGGGCGTCTGGCCGCTGGGCATTACCCCGGCGCAGCAGGTACAGCGCGTGTTGCAGGTGGCGGCGGATGCCGGGCGCACGCAACTGGCGGCGCTGCTGCCGGACAACGATTTCGGCCATCATCTGGGCGACGCGATCAGCGCCGAGACCGCGCAGCTTGGCGAGCCCGCGGCGCAGATCACTTTCTACCAGCCGGGCTTTTCCGGCGTGAACCAGGCGGTGGAGCAGATTTCCGGCTTCGCCAATCGCGGCCAGAGCATCATGGACCAGATCAAGCGGGCGCAGGACCTGGGCACCGCCGCGGGCCGGCAGAAGGCCAACGATCTGCGCCACCAGCAGATTCCGCCGCCCAGCTTCAACGCCCTGTTCATCGGCGCCACGGACCCCAATTCCCTGGCGGAGATGGCGAATTTTCTGCCCTATTACGACGTCACCCCGCCGCAGGTGCAGCTCCTGGGCCCGGCGCCATGGTCGAAGATCGCGCCGCAGATGGCGAGCCAGAGCGTGCTGGTGGGGGCGATGTACGCAGCACCCGATCCGGCCGCGGCCGCCACGTTCGAGGGCAAGTACCAGGCCGCCTACGGCGCGGCGCCTCCGGGCATTGCCGAGGTGGCGTTCGACGCCGCGGCCATGGCCAGGCTGGCAGCGGGGCAGGGCGGCTATACCGCTAACGTGCTCACCGCCCCCGCGGGCTTCACCGGCACCAATGGCGTGCTGGCGCTGCGCCCTGACGGCACGGTGAAGCGAGGCTTGGCGGTGTTCTCCATTGCGGCAGGGCAGCCCGCGATTACCTCGCCCGCGCCCGCCAGCCTCAGCCAGCCGTAAGGCGCGCGGTGCAGAAGCTCCTCGACAAGGCTTGGCCGGCAGCGTTCGCGCTGTTCCTGGGCATGGCGGCGCTGCCGAGCCTGGTGTTCCTGGTGCTTGTGCTCTTGGGCGATTTGCCTCTGTACCCCGCGCTGTTGGCCTGGGGGACGTGCGCCGTGGTGGGCGGGACGTTCAGCATCCTGCTCGGGCGCGACTTGGTGGTGATGAGCCGTCTGCTGCGGGCGTTGCGCAGTGCGGCGGGAGCCCTGTCCAGCGAGACCATGCTGCTGGTGCCCGGCATGCGCCAGGTAGGGCAGGAGGCAATCCGCCTGGTCCATGCCGAGCGCCTCTCTCGCGCCCGGCTGCTTGCCAGCGTGGCGGAGGACCGTGCCCTGGTCGAGCGCCTGCCGGACCCGCTTCTGAAGCTGGACGAGGACGGCAAGATCCTCTGGCGCAACGACAGCGCCATTTCCGGCTTCGGCGGCGAGATAGCCGCGCTGCTGCGTCATCCGGATGTGCGCGACGCCCTGGCCGAGGCGGCGGAAATAAAGGTGGCGGTGCGGCGCGAGGTTGCGCTTTCGGTGCCGGTTGCACGGGATCTGGATGTGACGATGATCCCGGCCGGCGGGCCGGTGTACATGCTGGTGAACGACCGCACGCATGAACGCGCGCTGGAAAAGATGCGCGCGGATTTCGTCGCCAATGCCAGCCATGAGCTGCGCACGCCGCTGGCCAGCCTGATCGGCTTCATTGAGACCCTGCGCGGCCCCGCGGCGGATGACCCGGAGGCGCAGCAGCGGTTTCTTGGCATCATGGCCGAGCAGGCGGCGCGCATGCAGCGCGTCATCGGCGATCTGCTCAACCTTTCGCGCATCGAAATCACCGAGCATTCGCCGCCGAAGGAGCTGGTGCATCTGCCGCTGCTGCTGGAGCGCATCGTCGCCGGAATGGAGCCAATGCTGAAGGCCAATGACGCAAGGCTGGAGGTGGCGGTGCCGGCGGACCTGCCAAAGGTCCCCGCCGATGCCGACCAGCTGACCCAGGTGTTCACCAACCTGCTGGATAACGCGTTGAAATACGGCAAGCGCGGCGGGGTGATCAAACTCACCGCCTCCATTGCGCCGGATACGCGGTTCGAGCCGGGCGGCGTGGCCATCAGCGTTGCCGATGACGGCATAGGCATCCCGCGCGAGCACATTCCCCGCCTGACCGAGCGCTTCTACCGCGTGGACAAAGGCCGCTCGCGCGCTATCGGCGGCACCGGGCTGGGGCTGGCCATCGTCAAGCATGTAATCAACCGCCATCGCGGCCGGCTGTTTATCGATAGCGATGCCGGCAAAGGCTCGGTCTTCACCATCTGGCTTCCCGGCCGCGGCAGCTGAGCGGTTATGGCGCGGCCAGCGCCGCGTTCAGCTCCCGCTCGCGCCCCAGGCTACGGAAATAATCGACCAGCCGCGGCTCGCGCGCGATTTGCTGCGCGTAAACCTGCCTGGCGGCGGCGACGAGATCGCCACCCCGGTTCAGTGCCGCGTCGCCCAGTTCCACAAGGCGCAGATTGGGCCAGATCTGCGGGCGGATGCGCAGCAGCTCCGTGAATATTTCCGTGCCCGAATGACTCGGCGCGGCTTGCGCCACAAGCAGCGCCATGCTGGCCGAGGAACGGGAAATTCCGGCATGGCAATGCACCAGCAGATGCGCGCCGGGCCGGGGTTCGCGCACCACCGCGCGGCCAAACGTCAGCAGCGCCTGCACATCCGCCTCCGAAGGCGCGGTCTTGCCTGGTGTCTCGTCGATGATGTCGTCGAAGCGCAACTCCAGCTTCTCGTGTTCGCCATAGGTGCCGAACACTTCCGGCACCGGGTGCGCCGGGTCGAGAATGGAGAGGACATGGGTGACCCGCATGTTGGCGTGTGCCGCCAGCTCATCCAGCCCGCAAATGGTGATGTGAAAGGGAATATGCATTGCCGGTCACGATAACGCGATTGGCCGGATGGTCAAACAGTCCGGCGCGGGTGGCAAGCCGGGGGCGGAACCGCTAGACTGCGGCAGCCTGAGAAGGGGAGCTACATGTTGGGTTTGGAGATTGTCCTCACGCTGGTCGTGCTGGGAGTGGCGGCGGTTTATCTGCACGACACGCGGCAGAACAAGCACACCATTTTGCGCAACTACCCGGTCATCGGCCATGTCCGCTATTTTGCCGAAACCTGGGGCGAGTACATGCGCCAGTACCAGTACATGCCGGACTGGGCGGAGCGCCCCTTCAACAGGCTGGAACGCAGCTGGGTGTACCGCTCGGCCAAGGGGCTTTCCAACCTCATCAGCTTCGGCTCGGAGAATGTGCCGAGCTTCATCTTCCGCAACGCCGCGTTCCCCACGCTGGATGAGGAGCGCAAATCCTATCCCGGCAAGCAAATCGGCGTGGCCGACGGACCCGGCGCCTGCCGCGAGCCGTTTCTGGCCAAGAGCTTCTTCAACGTCTCCGGCATGTCCTATGGCGCATTGAGCCACGCGGCGGTGAGCGCACTCTCGCGCGGGGCGAATATGGCCGGGATCTGGATGAGCACGGGCGAGGGCGGGCTCTCGCAATTCCATCTCGATGGCGGTGCGGATCTGATCATGCAGATCGGCACGGCGAAATACGGTGTGCGCGACGAGCAGGGCAGCCTCTCCGAGGACAGGCTGCGCGAGATCGCCGCCTATCCGCAGGTGAGGATGTTCGAGGTGAAGCTCGCCCAGGGCGCAAAACCCGGCAAGGGCGGCATTCTCCCTGGCCACAAGGTGACGCCGGAAATCGCCAAGATCCGCGGCATCCCCGTGGGGCAGGACAGCGTCTCCCCCAACCGCCACACGGATATCGGCAACATCCAGGAGCTGGGCGCGTTCATCGAGCGCGTGCGGCGCGTCACCGGCAAGCCAGTGGGGGTGAAGTTCGTGCTGGGCGATCCGCGTTTCGTCGATGAATGGTTCGATGACTGCGCCAGTAACCCGGCTCACTGCCCGGATTATATCCAGATCGACGGCGGCGAGGGTGGCACAGGCGCCGCGCCGGAGCCGCTGGCCGATTACGTGGGCCTGCCGATCACCCAGGCGCTGCCCTATATCGCCGGGCTGCGCTACGAGCACGGGCTGCAGAACCGCATCCGCATCATCGCTTCGGGCAAGCTCATCACGCCGGACAAGGTCGCCTGGGCGCTGTGCATGGGGGCGGATTTCGTGTCCTCGGCGCGCGGCTTCATGTTCTCGCTCGGCTGCATCCAGGCGATGAAATGCGGCACCGGCCATTGCCCCACCGGGGTGACCGCCGTGGATGAGCGGTTGATCAAGGGGCTCGACCCCACGGACAAAGCCGTGCGCGTGGCGCGCTACGCGCAGAAGATGCGCGACGAGGTGGAGATCATCGCGCATTCCTGCGGGCTGACCGATGCGGGCTTCTTCGCGCCACGGCATGTCACCGAGATCGAGCGCGGCGTGGCAGGGTTCAGGGCGCACGCTGGCTGATGTATCTGCTGCCGCTGTTTCTCCTCGCCGCCGGGCTGAACATCCTGCTCGGCGCCGGGGCCTGGCCTGCCGTGCTCGCGGGCAATTTGCAGGACCCGGATTCCTACATGCGGCTGCTGCGCATCGAGCAGGGCATACGCGCCGGGCATCTGCTCACCAGCGTGGCCGGGGATCAGTCCGGCGCCGGGGTGATGGTGGAATGGTCCCGGCTGCTGGACATCGTGCTGTGGCTGATGGCGGCGCCGCTGGCGCCGTTCCTCGGCTGGCACAAGGCGCTGTTCGCCGCCGGGGTGGCGCTGGGGCCGCTGGGGGTGGGGTTCCTCGGCGCGGCGCTGGCCTGGGCCGTGGAGCCCTTCGCGCTGCGGCGCTATCTGTGGAGCGCTGCCATCGCCGCCGCCGTCCTGCCCGGTGTGGTGACCATCGAGGTGCCGGGCGTGGTGCATTACCATGTGCTGCTGCTGGCGATGATCGCGCTCACCGCCGGGTTTACGGCGCGGGCGTGGCGCGGCGATAGCTGGGCCGGGTTTCTTGCTGGGGTGAGCGGCGGATTCGCCATCTGGCTGACGCCGGAGACCATGCCCTTCGTGCTGATGGCCTATGCCAGCCTGATGCTGCGCTGGCTTGAAGCGCCGAACGCTATCGTGCTTCTCACCACCGCTGCCGGGTGTTTCGACGTGCTGGTGGTGGCGCTGTTCGTGGACCCGCCTGCGGGCGGGTATCTGGCGCCGGAAGTGGACCGGCTCTCCTGCGTTTATGCCGTTATGGCGCTGCTGTTCCTGGCCGGGGCGGCGATGCTGACGCGGCTGCCGAACAGGCGTTGGCGCAGCCCGGCCGGGTTTGCCGTGCTGGCGGCGCTGTTTGGCGTGTGGGTGGCGATATTTCCAGGGGTGGTGCTGGGGCCCTACGGCATTCTGCCGCCGGATGAGGCGAAGGCGTTCTTCGGCGTCATCACCGAGCAGATGCCGGTGCGCGGGCGGGAGCTGGTGGTGTTCCTGTTCCCCGGCGCCTGTGCGGTGGCTTATGCGCTGTGGCGCGGCTTGCGGCGGGAGGACAAGGTTGCCGCGCTGCTGACGCCTGAGCTGCTGAAGCCGCGCGGCAATGGCCGCGTTGTCTGGCTGTATCTGGCGGCATGCGGTGCGGTGGCGCTGGCGCTGGGGGCGAAGTTCCTGCTCTTCGTCGGGTTCTCCACGGCCTTTGCCGCGGCACTGCTGCCGGTGGCGATCAGCCGGGCGACTGCCGATCTGGCGGAGGAGCCGCAATTCGCCGGCCTGGCGCGGGTTGGCCTGCTGGCGCTCGTGCTCGGCGTGCCGGAACTGGCGGCGAGTGCCAGACCGGCGCCCAAGGCGGTAGCTGCCACCCCCGCGCACAGCTACCCGAGTTGCAAGCTGCACGATATCGCGCCGCTGCTGGCCCAGGCCGCAGGGCAGGTGGTACTGGCCGGGCCCGAGGATGCGCCCGAGTTGCTCTACCGTACCCAGGTGAAGACCGTGGGTTCGCTGTTCCACCATGGTGTTGCCGGGTACATGCGCGACCGTGCCGCCTGGCGCGTGGTGCCGGGTGGCGCCGTGCCACCTGAGGTCAGCGCCACGGGTGCAGCCTATGTGCTGTTCTGCCCACGCCCAGGGCGTTACCTGCTGGTGGCCGATCTGCCCAAGGACACGCTATGGGACGCGCTGGAGGCGGGTACGCCGCCGCCCTGGCTGGCTCTGGCCGGCCAGAACGCGGATGGGTGGATGCTTTACAAAACAACCCGCTGAAGCCGTCCGCCGGTAAGCGGCTCCGGCACGCCGGTGGTGGAGGGCAGCGAGAGCGGCAAGCCGCGCAGGGAGCGCACGGCTAGATAGGCGAAACACTGTGCCTCCAGTGCATCGCCATTCCATCCCGCCGCTTCCACGGGTTGCACCGGCACGGGGAATTGCTCCGCCAGCAGATTCATCAGGTGCTTGTTGTGCCGTCCGCCGCCCGCCACCAGCACGCGCAACGGCGGGGCGGGCACTGGCGCGCGGACGATGGCCGTGGCGGAAAACGCGGCCAGTGTCGCGGCGGCATCCGCGGGGGTCAGCCCGTCAATGGCCTGGGCGATGAGGCTGGAGAAGGTCAGCCGGTCCAGCGATTTCGGCGCCGGGCGGGCGAAGTACGGGTGTGCCAGCAGCGTGGCGAGCCGGGCTTCGTCCACGCGACCCGAGGCGGCCAGCGCCCCGTCCTTGTCGTATGGCTGGGCGAGATGTTTCTGTGCCAGATCGTCCAGCGGGCCGTTGCCGGGGCCGGTGTCGCAGGCGATGATCTCGCCGCTCGGCCCCAGCCAGGTGATGTTGGCGACGCCGCCGATGTTCACCACCAGCAAAGGCTTGGGCAGAGCCGCCGCCATGGCCGCGTGGAACAGCGGCGCGAAAGGCGCGCCCTGGCCGCCCGCCGCGACATCTGCGCTGCGGAAATCATGCACCACGGGGATGCGCGCGATATGCGCGAGCAGTGCGGCATCGCCGATCTGCCATGTCCGGTGCGCCTCGGGCGCGTGCAGAATTGTCTGGCCGTGGAAGCCGATAACATCGGCCGAGCGCCCGACCATGCTCACGGCGATGGCATGGTCACGGGTGAGCCGCTCCTCCACCTGCTTCAGGAACGGGTCATCCGCGGTGAGGGCGGGGGCGAGGTCGAGCAAACGGCGCAGATCGGCGCGTAGATCCTCCTCATAGCGTAGCATCACCGTGGGGCCGAAATGGGTGATCCGCTCGCCGTCAGTCTCGATCCAGGCGGCGTCCACGCCATCCAGCGAAGTGCCGGACATGAGGCCGATGGCGCGGAGGGCTGGGGTGGGCATGGCGTGAGCTGGCTGTTGCTTGGAAGGAAGAATGCCCATGGCTCTGGGGTTTCGCACGCCGCGCTATCAGAGGAAAAGGGCGATTGCGACGCGGCGTAGTTTATGTCCTAAAGCCCGGGCTTGAAGCGAGTTGGCTGGAAGGGGCGGCGTTGCAGCGTTTGTTGGACAATGTGCGGCTGTTCTGGCGGATGGCGAGCTACGCGGCGCTCGGCTTCTTCTGGGTGATAGTGCTGCAGGTGTTCGCAATTAAAATGCTGCCCCGGCTGGGGTATCTGGCCGGGCGGCCAATTGGCAATGATCCGCCATGTATCACGCCTGAATGTGATTTCTCCGCCTTCTGGCCCGCTGGGCTGCTGGCGCGCCAGCATGCGTTTTCGCAGATATACAACTCCGTGGCTTTCCTCGCCGTGCAGCGCCATGTGCTTGCGGCCTCGGCCAATCTGGACGCTTTTTTCTACCCGCCGGCAATGCTGCTGCCGAGCGTGCTCATCTCCTATCTACCATTCGAGTTGGGTTTTTTTGTCTGGACCCTTGGATTCATCGCTTTGGCGGCTTGGCTGCTGCGCCGCTCTGGGCTCTCCTGGCCCGTGATCGTGGCCGGGCTGTTGAGCCCGGCGGCGCTGTGGAACACCGAGTTGGGGCAGTTGGGGGTCATTGGCGATGCGATTCTCGTCGCCGGATTGTTCCTGGCTGGCACGGCACCTTGGCGGGGGGGCGTGCTGCTGGGGGTGCTCGCGTGCAAACCGCAGATCGGCATATTGGTGCCGGCAATGTTCGCGGGGCAATGGAATTGGCGCGGGCTGATGGGATTTGCGGCGGCCTGCGGGGTGCTGCTCGCGCTGACCATGGTGTTTTTCGGACCCGCGTGCTGGGCTGCCTACCATGTTGCCGGTAGCCCGCACGCGATGGCGGTGTTGAATGCGCCGTTCGATTCCAGGGCTTATGCAGGCGACGGCGTCTCGATCTTCTGGATGCTGCGCAGCCTGCATGCCGGGCTGCCCGTGGCCTACGCGGTGCAGGGCGTGTGCACAATCCTCGCTATGCTGGGGGCGGCCTATATCTGGCAGCGGCGCGATCTGGCGCGGCTGGACCAGGTGGCGCTGACGGTGATCCTCTCGCTGCTGGCCACGCCCTACGGCTATGACGATGACATGGTGGCCTGGTCCATCGTGCTGGCGGCGCTGGCGGAGCGCCGGTGCTGGCGCATCGGCATGCTGGATGTGCTGTTCTGGATCTGGCCGGTCGCGTGCCAGATTGTCTCTGAACAGACGGGCATTCTCTTCACCCCGCTTGTTGTACTGCTGGCACTGGCGCGCGAGGCGCATGAGGCCGGGTTGCTGCAAAGGCGTGACGCGCTAAGGCTGGCATGAGTGCGATCATGCTGAGATTGCGGGAATATGCGCGGTTGACGAACACCTTAGGTGCTTGGGGGCTGCTCGTGTCGTTCTGGGGCGTGTTTCTGGTGGCGTTTGCGGAGCATATGGCGCCGCGCTTCGGCTACCTAACGGGTCGGCCCATTGGAAATGACCTGCCATGCAACAAGCCCGAGTGCGATTTCTCTGTGTTCTGGCCGGCAGGGATTCTGGCCCGCGCACATGACTACGCGACGCTCTATTCCGCCCCGGCCTTTATCCGCGCCGTGAACACGATGCTGCCGCCCAGCCCGAATATTGAAACGTTCTTCTATCCGCCGACTATGTTGCTGCCGGTCGCGGCGGTTTCGCACCTGCCGTTCGAATGGGGCGCATTCGCGTGGATGTTCGGCACCTTGGCGCTGGCGGCGGCTGTTCTCCGGCTGGCGCGGGTGCATTGGCTGGTCATTGCCGCCGGGCTGTTCAGCCCAGCGGCGCTGCTGAACACCGAGGTCGCCCAACTCGGCGCGCTTGGCGGCTCGCTGCTGCTGGCGGGGCTGTTGCTGGCCGAACGGCGTCCGGCGTTGAGCGGCGGGCTGCTTGGGCTGCTCGCGGCCAAGCCGCAGATCGGGCTGCTCGTGCCAGCGGTGTATCTGGCGCAGCGGAACTGGCGCGGCCTCAGCGTGTTCGCGCTGTGGGTGCTGGCGCTGGCCGGGGCTTCGGCCTGGATCTTTGGTCCGGCCGCATGGCGGGCGTATTACATGCTCGGCCACGCGGAAACGGCACGGATCATGGCCGCGCCGTTCGATCCCGCGACCTCGCAGGGCTGGGGCGTTTCCATCTACTGGCTGCTGCGCAGCCACCGGCTGGGCGTGCAGCCCGCCCTGGCCCTGCAAGCCATATGCGCGCTGGCTGCGGCCGGCGCCCTGTTCTGGCTGCGGCCACGGCTCCCTGGCCCGGCGTTTACGGAGATCGCCGTGTATCTCTCACTGCTGGCTACACCGTACGGCTACAGCACGGACATGGTTGCCTACTCCCTGGTGCTGGCCGAGGCGGCGCGGCGGCGCGGCTGGCGCATCGGCATGCTGGACGCGGTTCTCTGGCTCTGGCCGGGCTTCTGCCTGGTGGTGTCCATCGCCACTGGGGTGTTGCTCACCCCTGTTTTTGTGCTCGCCGCCCTGCTGCGCGCAGCTTTGCGCGCCCGTGCCGCTGTGCTACCGCCCCGGCCCACAGGAGCGTGATGATGGCGAAAAGCGAATTTCTGGCCGAGGCGAAGGCCCGCGGCTTTGTGTTTCAATGCACCGACGAGGAGGCGCTGGACGCCGCCTGTGCCGCCGGGCCGATCGCGGGCTATGCCGGGTTCGACCTGACGGCGGACTCCCTGCATGTCGGGCATATGATCCCGATCATGCTGCTGCGTCTGTTCCAGAAGCATGGGCACAAGCCGGTGGCGCTGCTGGGCGGCGGCACCACGCGCATCGGCGACCCCTCCTTCCGCGAAGAAGCCCGCCAGCTTCTCTCGGACGAGCAGATCGGCAAGAACCTCATCGGCATCCGCAAGAACCTGGAAGCCTTCATCGACTTTTCCGCCGGGGCGGAGCTGGTGAACAACGCCGACTGGCTGGACAAGCTCTCCTACATCGCCCTGCTGCGCGATGTCGGCGTGCATTTCTCGATCAACCGGATGCTCTCCTTCGACTCCGTGAAACAGCGGCTCGACCGCGAGCAGGGACTCACCTTCCTGGAGTTCAACTACTCCATCCTGCAGAGCTACGATTTCCGCGAGCTGAACCGCCGCTTCGGCGTAACGCTGCAGATGGGCGGCTCGGACCAGTGGGGCAACATCGTCTCCGGCATCGAGCTGGTGCGCCGTACCGAGCAGAAGGGCGTGTTTGGCCTGACCACGCCGCTAATCACCACCGCCTCCGGCGCCAAGATGGGCAAGTCCGCCGCCGGCGCGGTGTGGCTGAGCGCCGAGAAGCTCAGCCCCTACAACTACTGGCAGTTCTGGCGGAATACCGAGGATGCCGATGTTGGCCGGTTCCTCAAGCTGTTCACCGACCTGCCGCTGGACGAGATCGCCCGGGTGGAGACGCTTGGTGGGGCCGAGATCAACCAGGCCAAGATCATCCTGGCCACCAAGGCCACCGCCCTGGCCCATGGCCGTGCCGCCGCCGAGGAAGCCGCCGAGGCCGCGCGCAAGCTGTTCGAGCAGGGCGTAGCGGCGGAAGGACTGCCGAGCATCACAGTCCCCGAAGCCGAGTTCGGCGAGGGCATCCCCGCTTTCGCGCTGTTCGTGAAGGCTGGGCTCGCCGCCACCAATGGCGAGGCACGGCGGCTGATCCGCGGCGGCGGCGGCCGGGTGGATGACATGGTGATCGCCGACGAGGCGCAGCTGATTACGCCCAAGCCGGAGCAGAAGCTCTCGGCCGGCAAGAAACACCACGTTCTGGTCAAGCTGGGCTAATAGCCGCCTGCCACGCCGGCATGGGACAAAAAAAATGCGCACGTAATGGCCTTTCGTTACGTTGCAAAAAACTCGCATGCGTGTTGACTTGCTAATCGGAACGCAAGGAGCCTGCATGTCGATCCGCGCCGCCATCACGCATCGCACCTCGTACAAATATGACCGCCCGGTCACGCTGGGTCCGCAGACCATCCGCCTGCGCCCGGCGCCGTATGCCCGCACCCCGATCATTTCCTATTCGCTACAGGTCTCGCCCAAGCCGCACTTCCTCAACTGGCAGCAGGACCCGCAGGGGAACTTCCTGGCGCGCGTGGTGTTCCCGGAGCGGGTGACGCATTTCGACGTGGTGGTGGACGTGGTTGCCGATATGGCTACGATCAACCCGTTCGACTTCTTCCTGGAGCCGCAGGGCGAGACCTACCCCTTCGCCTACGACGACATGCTGGCCGAGGAACTGGCCCCGTTCCGCGTGCTGAACACACCCGGCCCGCTGCTTACCGCGCTCATCGAGGAGATGCGGGCGAAGTTTAAGGACAGGGAGCTGCGCACCGTCGACATGCTGGTGGAGGTCAACCGCGTCCTGCATGAGCGCACCGCCTATGTCGTGCGCCTGGAGCCGGGCGTGTATACGCCGGAGGAAACTCTGGAGCTGGGCAAGGGCTCCTGCCGCGATTCCGCCTGGCTGGCGGTCAATCTGCTGCGGCATCTGGGCTACGCCGCGCGCTTCGTGTCGGGCTATCTGATCCAGCTCACCGCCGACGTGAAGCCCGTGGATGGCGGCGCGGCCGGGCCGGAGGCCGACTTCACCGATCTGCACGCCTGGGCCGAGGTGTATCTGCCCGGCGCTGGCTGGGTCGGGCTGGATCCCACCTCCGGCCTGTTCGCGGGCGAGGGACATATCCCGCTGGCGGCCACGCCGTCCCCGCAATCGGCGGCGCCGATTTCCGGCGGGTTCGTGGCGGAGGACGGAACGGAGGCGGAATTCGACTTCCACATGGAAGTGCGGCGCGTCTCCGAGACCCCGCGCGTGACCAAGCCCTATACCTCGAGGCAGTGGCAGGACATTCTGGCCCGAGGTGCTGCCGTGGACCGCGCGCTGCTCAAGGGCGATGTGCGCCTGACCATGGGCGGCGAGCCGACTTTCGTTTCCGCCACCGACCATGAGGGCGAGGAATGGAATATCGACGCGCTGGGCCCGACCAAGCGGCACTATGCCGGACGGCTGATCCGCAAGCTCACGCCGCTCTGGGGCAAGGGCGCGGCGCTTACCTACAACATGGGCAAGCACTACCCCGGCGAGCAACTACCGCGCTGGGCCATCCACGCGCATTGGCGGGCCGATGGCGAGCCGGTGTGGAAGAACCCCGAGCTTCTGGCGAGCGACGATGATACCGACAACGCCACCGCGGCGGATACGACGGAATTCGCAGCGGCGCTGGCCGAGCGCCTGCAGGTAGACCCCGGCCTCGTCAACAGGGCTTACGAGGACATCCACTACTACCTCTGGAAGGAGAAGCGCCTCCCCGCCAACGTGATCGTGGAGGATTCCAAGCTAAACGACCCGCTGGAGCGTGCGCGTCTGGCCAAGGTGTTCGGCCAGGGGCTGGCCTCGTCTGTCGGCTCGGTGCTGCCGCTGCGCCGTGTCATCATGGACGGGCAGCGCCGCTGGCAGTCGGGCCCGTGGTTCTTCCGCGACGACGTGATGTTCCTCATCCCTGGCGACAGCCCCATCGGCCTGCGCCTGCCGCTGGAAAGCCTGCCCTGGGCCGAGCTGTCGCATATCGAGCAGGATTTCGAGCTCGATCCGTTCGCCCCGCGCGAGAAGTTGCCCCGGCGCGACTCCATGCAGTTGCGCCGCGAGGTGCATAACGGCACCGGCATCGAGGGTTTCCGTCCCGTGCCGCAGGATGCCCCGGTGGTCGGGCGCGAGGAGCCGGGAATCGTCCGCACCGCGCTCTGCGTCGAGGCGCGTGATGGCATCATCCATGTGTTCTACCCGCCGCTCTACGATGTGGCAGACTGGCTGGAACTCACCGCCGCCATCGAGGAAACCGCCGCCGAGTTTGACCGCAAGGTGATCCTGGAAGGCTATCTGCCACCCGAGGACCCGCGCGTAACCAATTTCTCCGTTACGCCAGACCCGGGAGTGATCGAGGTCAACATCCACCCCGCCGGCAGTTGGGGCGAGATGGTGGAGCGCACCGGGCAACTCTACGAGGCGGCGCGCGAGGTGGGGCTGGCGGCGGAGAAGTTCATGCTGGATGGCCGGCATGTGGGTACGGGCGGCGGCAACCATGTGGTGATGGGCGGGGCCACGCCTGCCGACAGCCCGTTCCTGCGCCGGCCCGATCTGCTGAAGTCGATGCTCGGCTTTTGGCACAACCACCCGTCGCTCAGCTTCCTGTTCTCCGGTCTCTTCATCGGCCCGTCCTCGCAGCATCCGCGCATCGACGAAGCCCGTGACGACGCGGTGAACGAGCTGGAAATCGCCTTCCAGCAGGTGAGCCGCCAGACGCAGACGCCACCCTGGCTGGTGGACCGGCTGTTCCGCAACATCCTGTGCGACATGACCGGCAACGGCCATCGCACGGAATTCTGCATCGATAAAATGTATAACCCCACCGGTGGCTCAGGCCGGCGCGGGCTGGTGGAGTTCCGCGCCTTCGAGATGCCGCCGCATGCCGAGATGTCCACCGCGCAGATGCTGCTGATGCGCTCGGCCATCGCGGCGTTCTGGGAGCGGCCATATGAGCGCTCGCTGGTGCGCTGGGGCACGCGCCTGCACGACGAGTTCCTGCTGCCGCATTACAACGAGGCCGATTTCAAGGGTGCGTTGGAGGAGCTGGCGGCCTACGGCTTCCCGCTGGATAAGGAGTGGTTCGCGCCGCATGTGGAGTTCCGCTTCCCCAAGCTGGGCGAGGTGGCGGTGCGCGACATCCAGCTCGAACTCCGCCATGCGCTGGAACCCTGGCACGTGCTGGGCGAGGAACAGACCTCCAGCGGCACGGCACGCTATGTGGACAGCTCCGCCGAGCGCCTGCAGGTGAAGGTGAATGGCTGGGTGGACGAACGCTACGTGCTCGCCTGCAACGGCGCGGCCATGCCGTTGCAGCGCACGGAAACGCAGGGCGAATATGTCGCGGGCGTGCGCTTCAAGGCCTGGCAGCCCTACTCGGCGCTGCACCCGACCATCGGCGCGCAGGTGCCGCTGATCTTCGACGTGTATGACCGCTGGACCGGTCGCAGCCTGGGCGGCATGACGCACCATGTCGCGCATCCGGGCGGGCGGGCTTACGAGGATTTCCCCGTGAACTCCAACTCCGCCGAGGCACGCCGCCGCTCGCGCTTCTACGCCTTCGGCCATACGCCAGGGGCCTGCCCGGAGCCGCAGACCGTGCCCGGGCCGGAATATCCGCGCACGCTGGATCTGCGCCGGGCTTAACCCCGGGCGCCGCCGACCAAGAGGCGTTGGCACTGGCGGCGCTCCGGTTGTAGAGGCTGGCGCATGAGGACCAACATGCGCCGCCTGACCGAACTCCGCCTGCCGTTGAACCATACCGAGGCCGAGCTGCGCGCCGCCATCGCCGCCGGGTTCGGCGTGCCGGAGGCGGCCGTGCTCTCCTACAGCGTTTACCGCCGCGCCTGGGATGCCCGGCGCAAGGCCGACATCAAGCTGGTTTACACCATCGACGCCGAGCTGGCCGTGGACGTGACCGCTGGCGAGCCCAGCCCGGACGTGAGCTACAAATTCGTCGCCCGCGCGAAGAACCGGCCGCAAAAGCGCCCCGTCGTCATCGGCACCGGGCCGTGCGGCATCTTCGCGGCGCTCATCCTGGCCGAGATGGGCTTCTGCCCGATCATCCTGGAGCGCGGCAAGGTGGTGCGCCAGCGGACCAAGGACACTTGGGGCCTGTGGCGGCGCGGCGAGTTGAACCCCGAATCCAACGTGCAGTTCGGCGAGGGCGGGGCAGGGACCTTCTCCGACGGCAAGCTCTACTCGCAGATCAAGGACCCGCGCCATCTGGGCCGTAAGGTGCTCACGGAATTCGTGGCCGCTGGGGCGCCTGAGGAGATCCTCTACGTGGCCAAGCCGCATATCGGCACGTTCCGGCTGGTGAGCATGGTGGAATCCATCCGCGCCAAGGTGGAGGCCCTGGGCGGCGAGTACCGCTTCGGCGAGAAGGTGACGGATTTCGACATCCGGGACGGCCAGATGCGCGGGGTGGTGCTGGCCTCGGGCGAGCGGATCGAGACGGACCATGTGGTGCTGGCCATTGGCCATTCTGCGCGGGACACCTTTGCCACGCTGCACGAGCGCGGCGTGTTCATGGAGGCGAAGCCCTTCTCCGTCGGCTTCCGCATCGAGCATCCGCAGTCGATGATCGACCGCCACCGTTTCGGGCCCAATGCCGGCAACCCGCTTCTGGGTGCTGCGGATTACAAGCTGGTTCATCACGCCAAAAATGGCCGTGCGGTGTACTCCTTCTGCATGTGCCCGGGCGGCACGGTGGTCGCCGCCACCTCCGAGCCGGAGCGCGTCGTGACCAACGGCATGAGCCAGTATTCCCGCGCCGAGCGCAACGCCAATGCGGGCATCGTGGTGGGCATCACGCCGGATGACTATCCGGGCGGCGTGCTGGCCGGGGTGGAGTTCCAGCGCCGCTGGGAGAGCGCGGCTTACGTGGCGGGGGGCGGCGCCTATAAGGCGCCGGGCCAGTTGGTGGGGGATTTCCTGGCCGGGCGCGACTCGAAAGAGTTCGGCGAGGTGCTGCCCTCCTACAAGCCCGGCGTTCACCTCACCGATTTGGCATCGACCCTGCCCGATTACGCCATCGCCGCCATCCGCGAGGCGCTTCCCGCCTTCGGCCGCCAGATCGTGGGCTTCGACCGGCCGGATGCGGTGCTCACCGGGGTGGAAACCCGCACGTCCTCGCCATTGCGCATCACCCGTGGCAAGGATTTCTGCTCGCTCAACGTGCGCGGGCTGTACCCGGCGGGCGAGGGGGCGGGCTACGCGGGCGGCATTCTCTCGGCCGGGGTGGATGGTATCAAGGCCGCCGAAGCGGTAGGCTTGAGCATTTTGGGCGCGGCTTGAGTCTTTTTATCTAGAAATTCTATAGAGAGATGCCATATCATCGCACGGGAAAAGTATTTCCTATCGGAAAACCGTGTTGTAGATAAAAGACGATAAGCTGGCTGGGTTAAGGAATAGAAATATGTTGTCGCAAAAATGCAAATACGCCTTGCAGGCCCTGATGGTGCTGGCCAAGGAAAACAGCGACAATCTGCTGCTGGTGAGCGAGATCGCCGAGCGCGAGAACCTGCCGAAGAAATTCCTCGAGGCGATCCTGCTGGAGTTGAACCGCAACGGCATCGTGCGCTCCCGGCGTGGGCGCGGGGGTGGATACGCGCTGGCCAAGCCCGCGGATCTCATCACCTTCGGCCAGGTTGTGCGAATCATGGACGGCGCGCTGGCGCCGCTCGCCTGCGTGAGCGTGAATTATTACCGCCGCTGCGATGAGTGCAAGGACGAGCAGGCCTGCGAGATTCGCCGCGTGATGCGCCGTGTGCGCGATGCCATCGCCAATGAGCTGGACGGCACCTCGCTGGCCAAGGCCGTGGCCGAGGGCAAGTCCGCCGCCGGGGCCTTGGCTGCGGCGGTGCCGGCCGCGGGCTGATATCCTCGGCCTAGCGCTATACTTGGATTTCGCCTCAGGCGGCTGAGGCGCCGGCGAATTCCCAGAAATTGGCGCGCGGCGAAGTACGGGCGATGAAGGCCCGTAACGTGGGGTGCTGCCAGCCCTCCGGCCCGATCAGCGCGCTGATCGGGGCGAAGAATTCATGGGCGTGCGGGATCTGCGTCGAGGCGAAATGCTCGTAGTGGCGTGGTCGCAGCGCATACATCACCCGTATGTCGCGCACCGGCAGCACAAGCGGACCGCGCGGCTCGTCGCGCAGCAGCCCGGTATAGCGCCAGCGCTGCATGCCGTTGGTAAGGGAAACCGGCTGGTTCAGCCACTCCAGCGGGCAGACCGCGAGGAGGGAATGCATGGAGGGCGCGAAGCGCGAGCGCTTGTCCAGCAGGTTTTGGAACCCGCCGCAGGCCTCGATGGCGAAGAGGTCCACATACGGGTCACGCTCCGTGCCGCCGAAGCATAGCCAAAGCCCATCGGGAATCGTGCGCAGCCGGTTGCTGCCGGGCAGCTTGAGATAGGGATGGTCGAGGTCGTCCACCGTGCCGGGGCGGGCGCGCATCCATGAGCCGCGCGCGCCCATGTCATGATCGGCAAGGCCGGGCGGGTGCTGGGGCCAGGACCGGAGTTTATGTCGGACGAGCGCATCCATAGTCGTCACGGCAGCCATTTAAGATCCCTTAGCTTGGTTTATAATCACAACCTAAAATAGAATACTGACCAAAAACGAATCGGATGCAAGCGATATTTCCGCTTCGTTAAAAATTAACTCCACCTGAAGTGGCGTAAGAGAAAATCTCCAAGCCACCAGATAAGCCTCTGAGAATAGGGAATACGGCTTACGCGATGCCGCATTGCGCCATCCATGCGGCACAGCGCATGATGAAACCTACGTTTCGCGTTAAAGTAGTATACATTCACGGCGACAGGCGGCGCCTGCAAGGCCTGGAACACGGTGAATCGCCACGATCTGTTGCAAAACAGGGCAGCGCAAAATCCGCCCCGCATCCGGAAATTGAAATGTGTTGCCGCAAGTGGTTGGGAGCTATTCGGGCAATCAGGTTGACGTTTGTCCGAGGTGCGGGAATTAGCACCTTTTCGGTCTGGTTCAGCATGCTATGCATGCGCGCCACGCTCGAAAATGGCCAAAAACGGAGTCTCGCCACGTGTCTTCCGCCGCCTCGCGCCGTGTTAAACTGCTAGGCACTGGCTGCCTGTCGCTGTCCCTTTCCGGCTGCATGATGGGCCCCAACTTCCAGGCGCCGCACCCGGCTGTCCCGCCATCGTACACCCAGGAGGCCCCGGCGGGCGCGCGCCCCTATGTGTCGGGCGATGCGGTGGATCCGCAGTG
>NZ_JBKQJR010000100.1:0-27382 GCF_052326845.1 Acidocella sp.
TTCGCATAATCGAGGGTGATCATTTGTTGCTGCATCAGTTGATCGAGTTCGCGCTCCCAGCCCGTTGCGGGCTGCGTTTCGCCCATGTGCCACAAGTGCGACGTGCCGTTAAATGTCCATACGTTCATCTCGGGATTGGGATCGGCGTCGCCGCCGCCGAGCCCCATGATCGCAGCGTCATAATCGAAGCTCTGAAACACGCGGTCGATCATGGCGCGAAATTCCAGTGGAACCACATGCACCTGCATTCCTAAATGCGACAAATCGTCCTGCAGCAACGTCGCCATTTTCATGCGCTGGCCGTTCGACGAACTGGTGATGATCGAAAATTCGACAAGCTGGCCGGTTGAATCCCGCAGCTGTCCGGCTGAATTCCACGAATACCCCGCCGATTTCAGCAACTGGCGTGCAGTTTCGATTGATTGTGCCGGATGCGGAAGCGCCATGCTCAACATCCAGCGCCAGCCGAATGCCAATGTCATCGCCACCGTGGATGCGATCAAGCGCGCGCTGCCTGTGCTCACCGCCGGGCTGCCGGCTTCCATGCAGATCGCCGTGATGAGCGATGGCATTGGCATTCGGCTGGCGCTGGATGTTGAGCACAATGGCCGGCGTGCGGTTCGCCCAGGCGCCCAGCTCAGTGTCCTGCGGCGCGGACATGATCTTCGCAACATCGCCAAGATAGACCGGATTGCCGTTCTTGTAGGCAATCACCAGCTTCGCGTACTCGCTGGCATCGGTGATCTGGTCATTGGCGTTGATGGTGAAACTCTGTTTCAGGCCGGAGAAGCTGCCCTTCGGCGAATTGACGTTGAGATTGCCGATATCGGTGCGGATATTATCGATGGAGAGCCCATAGGAGGCGAGCGCCTGCGGGTTCACCTCCACCCGGATGGAGGGCACGTTGCCGCCGCTTACCGTGACCAGGCCGACGCCGGGGATTTCCGAAAGCTTCGAGGCGAGTCGCGCATTGGCGATGTTCTCGACATCGGTGAGGTTCATCGTCTTGGAGGTGATGGCCAGCGTCATCACCGGCGCGTCGGCGGGGTTGACCTTGGCGTAGACCGGCGGGGCCGGAAGGTCGGACGGCAGCAGATTGCCCGCCGCGTTGATCGCCGCCTGCACCTCCTGCTCGGCCACGTCCAGGCTCAACGACAGGTCGAACTGCAAGGTGATAACCGAAGCCCCGGCGGAGCTGGACGAGGCCATCTGGTTCAGCCCGGTCATCTCGCCCAGTTGGCGTTCCAGCGGCGCGGTGACGGCGGATGTCATCACCTCCGGCGAGGCGCCGGGGTAGAAGGTCTGCACCTGGATGGTGGGGTAGGTCACGTCCGGCAAGGCCGAGACGGGCAGGTAGCGGAATGCCACCAGCCCCACCAGCACGAAGGCGATCATCAGCAGCGATGTCGCGACCGGCCGGAGGATAAAAAGCTTGGACGGATTCACTGCGCGGCGGCGGCGTTATGATGGCGGTGGTGATGGTGAGGCTGCGCTGGCGGGTCGCCCGCGGAGGCCACGGCCGGAGTATTTGCAACCTGCACCGCCATGCCGTCGGAGAGGCGGTCCACCCCATCCGTCACCACCACATCGCCGGGGGAGACACCCTTGGTAATGACGGTGTTGGTGCCGTCCGTAGGCCCGGTGGTGACGGGCTGCACATGCACCGTGTCATCCGGCTGCACCACGTACACATAAGCGCCGGGCGCGCCATTCTGCACCGCCTGGGTTGGCACCAGCGTGGCGTTCTGCAGCGTGTTCACCAGCAGGTGCACGTTGACAAACTCGTTGGGAAACAGCGCATTGTCGCTATTGGGGAAATCGGCGCGCAGCTTCACCATGCCGGTGGCGGTGTCGATCTGGCTGTCCACGGCGGAGAGCGTGCCGTCCTCCAGCTTGGTGGTGTCGTCACTCGAATAGGCGGTGGCGGTGAGCTGCGCCCCCTGCCCCAGCCGGGTGAGCACGGGTGCGAGATCGGTCTGCGACACCGAGAAGATGACGGTGGTGGGCGAGATGCTGGTGATCACGGCAAGGCCGGTGGAACTGCCTGAAGTGACGTAGTTGCCAATATCGACGAGGCGCAGGCCGACCCGCCCGCTGATTGGCGAGGTGATGTGGCAATAGACGAGGTTCAGCTTGGCGCTGTCGATATTCGCCTGGTCGGTCTTGGCGGCGGCTTCTTCCTGCCTCACTAGGAATTGCTGGTCAGTCACCTGCTGCTCCGAAATACTGTCCTGCGACGCCAGTTTTTCGTAGCGCGCCAAGTCGGAGCGCGCCTGCGCGAGGGAAGCGTTGTCCTTGGCCAGGGCGGCCTCATACTGCTCCAGCTGGATCTGGTAGGGGCGCGGGTCGATCTGCGCCAGAAACTGCCCGGCCGTGACGCTCTGCCCCTCGGTGAAGGCGACCTGCGTGAGATAGCCGCTGATCTGCGGCAGCACGGTAACCGTGGTGATGGGGGTGACGGTGCCAAGTTCGTCCAGCACCACCGGCATGGCGCCGGAGACAGCCCTGGCTACACCGACCGCCGGCCCGCCCGCCCCGTGCTTCTGCTGCTCCGGGCCGCTATGCCGCCACCAGACGAACAGCCCAAGCAACAGCAGTACAGCCGCAAAAACCCAGCGTTTTCCGATCCGTTTGCGCTGCCCGACCGATTCCGCCACGCTCTTTGCCTCCGCATAAACCGGGCACGCCTATAGCCTTTTCCGGAAGAGATGTCCCAGCACCCAGTTTATCCGTTGATGACAAAGAGTAACTCCCGCCGCGCGTTACGCGGCTGTGATCGTCTCCTGCCCGCCCATGTAGCGGTGCAGCACGCCGGGAATGGTGATGGAACCATCCTCGTTCTGGTAATTCTCCAGCACCGCGATGAGCGCGCGGCCCACCGCCACGCCGGAACCGTTCAGCGTGTGCACGAAATCCGGCTTGCCCTCGCCCGCGCGGTAGCGGGCGTTCATGCGCCGGGCCTGGAAGGCGCGCATATTCGAGCAGGAGGAAATCTCGCGATACGTCTGCTGCCCCGGCACCCAGACTTCAAGGTCATAGGTCTTGGCGGCGGAGAAGCCGGTATCGCCAGCGCAGAGCAGCATGCGCCGGTACGGCAACTCCAGTCGTTCCAGTATGGTCTCTGCCGCACGGGTCATGCGGTCATGCTCGGCCTCGGACTCCTCCGGCGTGGTGATGCTGACCAACTCCACCTTGTTGAACTGGTGCTGGCGCAGCATGCCGCGCACGTCGCGCCCGGCGGAACCGGCCTCGGAGCGGAAGCACGGGGTAAGCGCGGTGATGCGGATGGGCAGCTTGGCTGCGGGCAGAATCTCCCCGGCTGCGAGGTTGGTGAGCGAGACCTCGGCGGTGGGGATCAGCCAGCGGCCATCGGTGGTCTGGAACAGGTCTTCGGCGAATTTCGGCAACTGGCCGGTGCCGAACATGGCGGCGTCGTTCACCAGCAGCGGCACCGTGGTCTCGGAATAGCCGTGCTCGGTGGTATGCACGTCGAGCATGAACTGCCCGAGCGCGCGTTCCAGCCGCGCCAGCGCGCCACGCAGTACGGTGAAACGCGAGCCCGCCAGCTTGGCGGCGCCGGCGAAATCCATCAGCCCCAGCGCCTCGCCCAGCTCGAAATGCTGCTTCACCGGGAAGCTGAATTCGCGCTTGCTGCCCCAGTGCTTGATCACCTTGTTGCCGTTCTCGTCCTTGCCCTCGGGCACGGCGGGATCGAGCAGGTTGGGGATTTTGGAGAGCATGTCACGCAGAAGGCTGTCGAGGCGCGGCGCCTCGGCGTTCAACGCTTCCATCTGCTCGCGCAGGGCCGAGCCCTCTTCCTCCAGCGCGGAGGTGTCGGCTTTGTTGCGCTTGGCCTCGCCGATGCGCTTGGCCAGGGCGTTGCGCTCGGCCTGCAGGGCTTGCAGCTGCGCCACGGCGGCGCGGCGCCGCTCGTCCAATTCCAGCAACTCCGTCGAGATCGGCATGATGCCGCGCCGGGCCAGCCCTGCGTCGAACCCGGCGGCATCTTCGCGGATCGTCTTTATGTCATGCATTGTCAGCGTCCACCTTGGGCTCGACCAGTTTTACGGAAAACACGGAAATCTCGAACAGAAACACCAGCAGCCCGGCCATCAGGCACTGGCTCGGCACGTCCGGCGGCGCCATGATGGCGGCGAGGATAAAGCAGCCGACATAGGCGTAGCGCCGGTATTTACGTAATGCGGCGGCGTTGATGATGCCGACCTTGCCGAGCAGCGTGAGCAGCACCGGCAGCTCGAACGACAGCCCGAAGGCGAAGATCAGCTTCATCACGATATCCAGGTAGTCGCTCACCTTGGCCATCAGCGAGATGTCGATCCCGCCGCCGCCCATGTCCTGGAAGGAGAGGAAGAATTTCCACGCCACGGGGAAAAATACGTAATACGCCAGCGCCCCACCAGCGAAGAACAGGATGGGCGTGACAATGAGGAACGGCAGCAGGGCCCGTTTCTCGCGCTTGTACAGGCCGGGGGCGATGAACAGCCAAAGCTGCGCCGCGA
Source organism: Acidocella sp. (assembly GCF_052326845.1). Classification (GTDB taxonomy): domain Bacteria; phylum Pseudomonadota; class Alphaproteobacteria; order Acetobacterales; family Acetobacteraceae; genus Acidocella. The sequence continues at coordinate 4,521 of NZ_JBKQJR010000100.1, forward strand.
TCACAGGGAAGGAAATGAACGCCGCGGCGAAGACCGAAACCTTCACATAGGTGAAGAACGCCTCGTACAGCGCGGTGTAGATCAGCTCCGGCTTCTCGCCCCGGGCTTCCAGCGCATGCGCCAGCGGGGCGGCGAGGAACTCGTAGATTTTCGGCGCAAAATGGTAGCAGACGACAAAGGCCACGATAAAGGCCAGCGCCGACCAGATCAACCGGCGGCGCAACTCCGCCAGGTGCTCCAGCAGGGGCATTTCCTTGTCGTTGATCTCGTCATCGGGCTTGGTATCGGCCATGACTCAGAACCCCCAGCGCTTGGTGCCAGGCGGGATGAAGCCCGGCACGGGCGGTTTGCGGGCGGCATCGGGCGGGATGAAATCCGGCGCGTCGGGCAGTTCCTCCACCACCGGGGACGGCGGTGTGTAGCCCTGGGCGGCAACCGGCGAGGCCGAGGCGGCAGCAGCCTCGGCAGCCTGCTTCATCGTGGCGCGCATGGAGCCGTCTGGGTCAACCGTCTGCTCCGCGGCGGTTTTGAAATCGAAGCGGCGGAGCTTGTCGATCTCGGTTTTCACGTCCGAGAGATTGGCCTCGCGCATCATCTCGTCGACATGGCCCTGGAACTCGGCGGCCATGCCCCTCGCCTTCTTGATGAAGCTGGTGACGGTGCGGATGGCGATCGGCAAATCCTTCGGGCCGATGGCGATGAGCGCCACAGCCAGGATCAACGCTATCTCACCCCAGGACAATCCGAACATGGCGGTGTGCTAGCAGGCTCTAGCGTTTCGGCAAAGCCGCCGCGATGCGCGACAACCCGGTATCGCGCACGCCGAGCTGGCGCAGATGGGTGATGGTGTTCTCCAGATACTCGCGGCAGCTGCCCAGATCGCCCTGGGCGGTGGCGATGATCGCGGCGGCCTGCTCCAGCGTGAGCTCGCGCGTGTAGCGCGGATGCGCGTGGTTGATGACGAAGGTCAGCGCCTTGAAGCGCTCCCCGCCCGCCTCCAGCGTGACCCAGCGGGCATTATAGGAGCCACCATACATCTCGCGCTGCCAGAGCAGCCCCAGCTCCTGCGGCACTTTTGCCGCCTCGATGCGGAAGGCCACGCCCCGGCAGGCACCGCCCCGGTCCAGCGCCAGCATCAGGCCCGGACGCTCCGGCGTGCCGCGGCCCATATACATCTTCAAGCAGAAGCGCCGGTGCCAGCCGTGCAGCAGGGCGCAGCGCTTCTCCACATAATCGAAAGCCGGGTTCCAGATGAGCGAGCCATAGCCGAAGACCCAGAGGTCCTCTTCCGGGCCGAGCGCGGTCAGAGCCTCCTGCAGCAGCCGGGCCATTTCCGCCTCGGTCCGCCAGTGCATGTCGGGGTGCGAGGCCGCATAATGCCGTTGCATCTCCCGCACGGCGCCGTTCAGCAGCGTCTCCCGGGTGATGCGCAACGTCATGGCGCCTCGTCTTCCGTTTCGGGGGCTTCCTCGGGCTCGGCGGCGGCCTGATCCTCCGGCTGGAAGACCGAAGCGGGCGGCGGCGCAAGCGCCGGGCCGGCGGGGTCGATCAGCAATTCCTCGCGCTTGGGCAGGTCGCGCAGATCGTTCAGGCCGAATTGCGCCAGGAAGGCCGGGGTGGTGCCCCAGAGCGTGGGGCGGCCCGGCGTCTCCTTGCGGCCCTTGGGCGTGATCAGCCCGTTCTCCAGCAGCAGGTCCAGCGTGTTCTGCGACAGCGCGGCGCCGCGGATTTCCTCGATTTCCGTGCGCGTGACCGGCTGGTGGTAGGCGATGATGGCCAGCGTCTCCATGGCGACGCGCGGCAGGCGGCGCGGAAGCTCAACCACCTTGCGCAGATGCGGGGCAACATCCGGCGCGGTGCGGAACTGCCAGCCGCCGCCCACCTGCACCAAGTTCACTCCACGCTCGGCATAGGCGGTGGTGAGCGCGCCCATCACCGCGTCCACGTCGGAATTCTCGGGCAGGAGGTTGACCAGCACGCGCGGCGTGACCGGCTGCGTGGCAGCGAAAACCACAGCTTCCGCCAAACGCAGGGCCTGGGTTATGTCGTCACTCATCGCCTGCCTCGATCTCCGTCCGGTTACGCATCAGAATCGGGCCGAATCGCTGGTCCTGCCGCAAATTCAAGCGTCCATCTTTGGCCATTTCCAGCCCAGCGATCAAGGTGGAAGCGATGGCGACGCGCTTGGGCAGCCCGTCCTCCAGGCCCTCGGGCAGGAATTGCTCCAGCGAGGCCCAGTCCGGCACGGAGCCCAGTAACCGGCCGATGCGCTCAAGCGCCTCGCGCACCGAGAGATAGACCATGGGCCTGGGCTTGTAGCGCAGCTTGGCCCCGGCGCGGCGGCGGGCGGCGAGATAGGCCGAAAGCAGCCCGGCCATCTCCACCTTCAGCTTGGAGCGGTCGGTCTCGGTGAAATCCTCCGGCATGCCACAGGTGAACACGTCCCACCCGAGCTGCGGCTTCTGCCCCAGCCAGGCGGCGGCTTGGCGCATGGCCTGCAGGTCGATGAGGCGGGCGGCCAGGGTCTCGGCGGCCAGCTCGGCATCCTCGGGCTCGCCGAGCTGGGGCACCAGCAGGCGGGATTTCAGCCAGGTCAGCCAGGCGGCCATCACCAGCCAGTCGGCGGCGAGTTCCAGGCGGACGCGGCGCGCGCCCTCGATGACGGCGAGGAACTGCTCGACCAGTTGCAGGATGGAGATTTTGGCGAGGTCCACCTTCTGCGTGCGGGCGAGCTCGAGGAGCAGGTCCAGCGGACCGTCGTACCCCTCCAGATGCAGCACCAGCGCTTCAGCTTCCACCGTCATTTCCCGTGAGAACCAGGACCAGATGTTCCGCCCAGGGCAGGATTTTGTCCATGGCCGCCTGGAAGGGGTCGAAGGCGATGCCGAACTGCCCTAAAACCGTGGGCAGCACGAAAAGCACCAGCAGCACCAGGAGGATGCCCAGGCGCTCGGTCTGCGCCAACCGGATAGCCAAAGGCAGCGGCAGCACAGCGACAGCGACGCGCCCGCCATCCAAGGGCGGCAGGGGGATGAGGTTGAACAGTCCGAGCACGAGATTGATCTCGATGAAATAGGCCAGGTATTCCAGCGCCACGCCGCTATGCAGGGCAAACCCGGCGGCCAGCGCCAGGGCGAAGTTCATCGCCGGGCCTGCGATGCCCACCACCCCCATCAGGCGGCGCGGGTCGTAGCGGCCATTGATGTTTAGATTCAATGGATTAATGGGCACCGGCTTGGCCCAGCCGTAGAGAAACTCGACATGGCCGATGGTGGCGATCTGCGCAAAGGCGAGCAGCAGCGGCAGGGCGACGGAGCCGAACGGGTCCACATGCTTCAGCGGGTTGAGGGTGAGCCGCCCTGCGTTCTTGGCGGTCTCGTCGCCCAGCAGATGCGCGACATAGCCATGCGCCAGCTCGTGCAGGATGATGGCCGGGGCCAGAGCCAGCAGGAAGAGCAGCAGCCCGTTCATGCCAGCGCCTCCAGCACCGCGCGGTTGCCCGCCATGTCGCCGGGGCAATAGAGCGCGATATCACACCCCGCCGCGAGCGCCGCCACTGCCCGCTCGGCCGGTGTGCCACCGGACAGCGCGCCCATGGCCAGATCGTCGGAGACCAGCGTGCCGGTGAAGCCGATTTTACCCCTGATAATCTCGCTGATAACGGTTTTCGAGAGCGTGGCCGGGTGGTGCGGGTCGATGGCTTCGTAAACCACATGCGCTGTCATCGCCCAGGGCAGCGCCTTGTTGCGGATGAACGGCAGCAGATCATCCTCGTGCAGCTCTGGCACGCGCGGCAGCGAGACGTGGCTGTCCACCAGGGCGCGGCCATGGCCGGGGATGTGTTTCATCACCGGGGTGACGCCTTCCGCCATGATTCCACGGGCGATCTCGCCGCCCAAAGCCGCGACGGTGGCGGCATCGCCGGTGATGGCGCGGTCGCCAACGACATCTGACGCACCGGGAACGCGCAGATCCAGCACCGGGGCGGCGGTCATGGTGAAGCCAGCCTCACGCACCATGGCGCCGAGGGCGCGGCCATGGGCGAAGGCCTCTTCCGGCGTGCGCAGGCTGCCCGCAGGCGGCAGCGCGGGCCAATGCGGCGGCTTGAGCCGGGCGACGCGCCCGCCCTCCTGATCCACCATCAGCACCGCGCCTTCTGGCAAGGCGTCGCGCAAATTATCATTAAGTTCAGTGAGTTGTGTTTGATTTTCGATATTGCGGCTGAACAGAATGACGCCGCGCGGGCGGTGTTCCAGAAACAGGGCGCGCTCATCCGGCGTCAGCACCGGACCGGAAATGCCGAGGATCGCGGGCTTCAAAACGCCGCCACCGCGCATTGCGCGCCCTTCGCGGTGAGCTGGGCGCAGAAAGATTTCGCCGCGTCGGTGCTCGGGAAGCCGGAGACGCGCAGACGCCAGACGCTCTGGCCATTCACCACTGCGGGGATGATCACGGGTTTCTTATCCCCCAAAAGGTCAGGGTATTTCTTCTGCAGGCTGGCCCAGGTGGAAGCCGCGCTGGGCTCATCCTGCGTTGCGGCAAGCTGCACGTCAGTTGGTGCGCCGGGGGCCGCCGCGCTGGCCTGGGGCGCGGGGGCAGCGGCGGCAGGCGCCGGAGCGGATTGGGCGGCAGCAGGCTGGGGGGTAGCCGCGGGCGCGGCGGCTGGGGGCGCGGGGGGCGGCTGGTTCAACCCCGCAGCCTGGTCCAGTTCCGCCACGTCGGGGGCCTGCCCGGCGGGAGCAAGCTGAGGTGTGGCGCCACTGCCGGTATCGCCAGACATGATCGGCACATTCGCCCCTGGCACCACCAGCCCGCCCGGGCTGGCGGGGGCGATGCGCAGCGGCGTGTCGGGCGGGTTAACGACCGGCGGCGGGCCGAACCCGCCGGTGCGGAACCCGCTCCAGCCCAGCGCAACAACGATGACGAGCATGGACACGCCGCCCGCCGCAAAGACCATGCGGCGCAGGGCGGGGTCGAGGCGCTCGCCCCTCGCCCGATGCGGCTGGTAGAGAAAATCGTCGTCCGGGTCCTGCAAGCCTATCTCATCTCCTCGACCGGCTTCACGCCAAGCACGGCGAGGCCCGAGCGAAGCACGATCGCGGTGGCGGCGACAAGCGCGACGCGCGCGGCCGTCTCGGCGGGTTTGTCTTCCTGCAGGAATCGCAGAGCGGCGTTATCGCGCCCGGCATTCCACAGGGCGTGGAAATCGCCCGCCAGCTCGTACAGGAAGAACGCCACGCGATGCGGCTCGCGCGACTCGGCTGCCTGCTCGACGAGGCGCGGCCAGGTGATGAGCCGGCGGATCATCGCCATCTCCTCCGGCGCGGTGAGGCTGGAGAGGTCTGCCTGCGCGTCCACCGCCGGAGCGGCGCGCAGCACCGAGCGGCAGCGCGCATGCGCGTACTGCACGTAGAACACCGGGTTATCGCGCGTCTGCGCCACGGCGGCGTTGAGGTCGAAATCCATCTGCGCGTCGGATTTGCGCATCAGCATGAGGAAGCGCACCGCATCCGGCCCGACCTCGTCGATGAGGTCGCGCAGCTCGACGAAGGTGCCCGCGCGCTTGCTCATGCGTACCGGCTCGCCATCCTTCATCACGCGCACGATCTGGCACAGCACCACGTCCAGCCGCGCGGGTGTGCTGCCGGAGAGCGCCTTCACCGCCGCCTGCATGCGCTTCACATAGCCGCCATGGTCTGCACCCCAGACGTCGATCATGGCGTTAAAGCCGCGCGTCATCTTGTCGGCATGGTAGGCGATGTCATTGGCGAAATAGGTAAAGGAGCCGTCCGACTTGGCGATCGGGCGGTCCACGTCATCGCCAAATTGGCTGGCGCGGAAGAGCTCCTGCTCGCGCGGCTCCCAGTCATCCGGCGTCTTGCCCTTGGGCGGCTCCAGAATGCCGCGATAGATCAGCCCCTGGTCGCTCAACCGTTGCAGGCCGCGCGCCACGCCGCCGTTTTCCACCAGTGCGCGCTCGGAAGAGAATACATCATGCACCACGCCGAGGGCCGCGAGGTCATCGCGGATCAGCTCCATCATCCGGGCCACGGCGAAGTCGCGGAAGGTGTCGAGCCAGTTGGCCTCCGGCGTCTCGGCGAACTGGTCGCCATATTGCGCCGCCAGCGCCTCGCCGATGGGGATGAGATAGGCCCCGCCATACTGCATGCCGCCCTGCACGGTCTCGATATAAGCTTCCGGCGAGAGCTTCAGCGCCTCCAGGTAGCGGACATAGACCGAGCGGGCGAGCGCGATGACCTGCGCCCCGGCATCGTTGATGTAATATTCCTTGGTGACGTCATACCCCGCCTTGGCCAGCAGGTTGGACAGCGCGTCGCCCACCACGGCGCCGCGGCAATGGCCGACATGCAGCGGCCCGGTGGGGTTGGCGGAGACATACTCCACGTTGATTTTCTGTTCCCGTGCAGCCCCCTGCCCATAGGCTTCGCTGGCGGCAAGGATGATGGGCAACTGCGCCAGAAGGAGTTCCGGGGCCAGGGAAAGGTTGACGAAGCCCGGTCCGGCGGCCTCGGCCTTGGCGATGCCCGGCTGCGCCGCCAGGCGCTCAACCAGCGCGGCAGCCAGCTCGCGCGGATTCTTGCCGGCGGGCTTGGCCGCGATCATGGCGGCGTTGCTGGCCATGTCCCCATGCGCGGGGTCCTTGGTCGGGGTGACCTCGACGCGAGCCAGGACATCCTCGGACAGGCCGGGGGCAAGGGCGGCAAGCGCGCGCAGCACAATGCCGCGCAGGGCGGCGTATAGATTCTCTTCGCTCATGGACATGCTTTCAGGCAGGGACGGCGGGGTCGGTCAACCGGGAAAATTCATCGAGGGCGTAGCGGTCGGTCATGCCCGCCACGTAATCGCGCACCACCTCGGCGGCTTGCTGGGTGCCGCCCTTGCCGGCGCGGTCGCGCCAGTCATCGGGCAGCAGGCCGGGCTGCTGCAACAGCAGGGTGGTAAGCGTCTTGGCCACATGCTCGGCCTTGTGCGTCTGCCGGTTGACGCGCCAGTGCCGGTACATGCGGGCGAACAGGAACCGCTTCAGTGCCACATTGGCGGCGCGGATCTCGGCGGAGAAGCCGATCACGGGGCCGGGCGCGTTGCGGATGTCCTCGGTGCTTTGCGGGTTAAGCTCGGCGAGGCGGCGCCGGCTCTCCTCCAGCGCATCGTGGACCAGGGTATTGATGACCGCCCGGCTCAACTCGTGGCGGACGCGGTTCTTCGCCGTGGTAAGGGACTGGGCGCGGCGCACCAGATCGCCGATCACCGGCAGGTCCAGAATGTCCTCGAACTCGAACAGCCCGGCGCGCAGCCCGTCGTCGAGGTCGTGGGTGTTGTAGGCGATGTCGTCAGAGAAGGCGGCAACTTGCGCCTCGGCCGAGGTCTGGCGCGAAAGGTCGAGCGGCATCACCCCGTTGAACGAGGCGATGGTCGGCGGCGGGTTCTTCAGCGGCCCGTTATGCTTGGCCAGGCCCTCCAGCGTCTCCCAGGAGAGGTTCAGGCCGTCGAAGGCCGCATAACGCTGCTCCAGCAGGGTGACGACCCGGAAGCTCTGGTCGTTATGGTCGAAGCCGCCGAACTCCTTCAGTGCCTCGTTCAGCCCGCGCTCGCCGGCATGGCCGAAGGGCGGGTGGCCGAGGTCATGCGCCAGGGCCAGACATTCGGTGAGGTCCTCGTCCAGCCCCAGAGAGCGGGCGATGGAGCGGGCGATCTGCGCCACCTCCAGGCTGTGAGTAAGCCGGGTGCGGTAGAAATCCCCCTCACGCGTGACGAACACCTGCGTCTTGTACTGCAGCTTGCGGAAGGCCGAGCAGTGCACCACGCGGTCGCGGTCGCGCTGGTAGGGGCTGCGATCGTCCGAATCCGGCTGGGCGTGCTGGCGGCCGCGCGAATCCCGCGCCTGCACCGCATAGGGGGCTTTTGTCATGGCTCTGCCTTAACGCAGCGCACCCTTACCTCCAAGGCCCTGGCGGACTATATAGACGGCATGAGCTTTACCATCTCTTCCAATGCCGCTGCCCGCGTGGCGGAAATCCTGGCCAGCGAGCCCGGCGCGCAGGCGCTGCGGGTGGAGGTGCTGGCCGGCGGCTGTTCCGGCCTGCAGTATAAATTCGACCTCACGCAGACGCAGAATCCGGATGACCTCGTCATCGAGCAGGGTGGCGCGAGAGTGCTGGTGGACCCGGTGAGCCTCGATTTCCTCGCCGGAGCGGAGTTGGACTTCAAAGACAGCCTGATGGGCGCGCATTTCCTGGTGCAGAACCCCAACGCCACCGCCTCCTGCGGCTGCGGGACATCGTTCTCCGTTGAGTGAACGTCATTGCGAACGCAGCAAAGCAATCCATCTTGCGCGCGGTACCGGGAATGAAAATGGATTGCTTCGGCCGCGACGCGGCCTCGCAATGACGGGGATGGGACAATGCCGCGCATAACCACGTGGAACGTGAACTCCGTGCGCATGCGCGAGGCGCATGTGGCGGATTTCCTCGCGCGCGAGCAGCCGGACTATCTGCTGCTGCAGGAGATCAAGTGCGAGGAGCATCAGTTCCCCGGCCTCACCTTCAAGAATCTCGGCTACGATGCCGTGGTGGTCGGGCAGAAATCCTATAACGGCGTCGCCATTCTGCACCGCACGCCGGTGGAGGTCACCTTACGCAAGCTGCCAGGCATGACCGAGGCGGATGCGCATTCGCGCTACGTGGAGGTGGAGGCGCAGGGAATGCGGATCGGCGGGCTGTATCTGCCGAATGGCAATTCCGGCGGCGAGCCGGGCTATGCCTACAAGCTGGAATGGATGGACAATTTGCGCAAGCACGCCGAGGCGCTGATCGAGGCAGATGCGGATTTCATCCTGGCCGGGGATTACAACGTATGCCCCACCGATGCCGATTTCGCGCCGCGCGCCCTGGCCCCGGGCGATGCGCTGATTCGCCCGGAGACCCGCGCCGCCTTTAACGCGCTGGTCTATACCGGGTTGACCGAGGCGGTGCGCGCCCTACACCCGCGTGAAACGCTCTACACCTTCTGGGACTATCAGGCGGGCGCGTGGGACCGGAATTCCGGCCTGCGCATCGACCACGCGCTGCTCTCGCCTCGGCTGGCGGAACGGCTGGTTTCCGTCACCATCCACAAGGACGAGCGGGCCAAGCCGCAGCCCTCCGACCATGTGCCGGTGACGGTGGAGCTTTCCGACTAGGAGTTCCCTTCAAAACCCTACTATGCCGGCCGCCTGGCGCCGCATTTCTGCGCTCGGTGCTCACGTACTCCAACGTACGCTCCGCTCCGGTGCTCGTAATACGGCACCATTCGCCTCGGCCTAACGGGTTTTTGAAAGGAACTCTAAACGTGAAAGCTCTCGCCGCAGCCGCAGCGGCCCTTTTCGTTCGGGTTTTCGAAGGTGAAGCCGCGGGTGAGCTTGTCTTCCCTGTAGTCCATCATGGTGCCGATCAGGAATAGCGTGGCCTTGCGGTCCACCAGTACGGTGAGGCCTTGGCTGGTCACCGTCTCGTCCTGCGGGCCGGGGGCTTCAACCCAGTTCATCTCGTAGGACATGCCGGAACAGCCGCGCGTGTTCACTGAAATGCGCAGCAGCTTACCGGCTTCCGCGCCCTCGTATAGCTTGCGCAGACGCCCCGCGGCGGCATCGGTGAGCTGCATCAGCGGCGGGAGTTCGCGTTTCGGTGTCGCGGGCGTGATCGTGGTGCTCATTGCATCTACCTCAGAACATGTTCAGCGAGAGGCGGGCCTCTTCGCTCATGCGGCTCTGGTCCCATGGCGGGTCCCAGACCGTATCGACCGTAACTTCGCCGACGCCATCGATGCAGGCAACCGCGTTGCGCACCATCTCCGGCAGTTCCTGCGCTGATGGACAGCCAGGTGCCGTCAGCGTCATCTCGATCTTCACATCGTTATTGTCGCTGATCTCGATGGCGTAGATCAGGCCAAGCTCGTAGATGTTCACCGGGATTTCCGGATCGTACACGGTGGCGATGGCGCCGATCACGGCATCTTCCGAAACATTCGGGCTGGTTTCACCATCAGGCGTCCAGGCGGTCACGGGAACCATTTTTTCAACGTCAGACATGGTGCAGGGCCTCGGTCAGCGCGCTCCAGGGCAGCGTGGCGCAACGTATGCGGGAAGAGAATTCAGCGATGCCGGCAAGCGCGTTCAGCTCGCCCAGCGCAGGGTTCTCGCGCCCGGTGGTGACGAGCGTCTCGAAATCCCGGCTGATTTGCTCGATCTGCGCCAGGGTCTTGCCGGCCACGGCATCGGCCATGAGGTCAGCGCTGGCGTTCACGATGGCGCAGCCTTCGGCTTCGTAATGCACATCCATGCCCGCGCGGCTGAGGTACACGCGCACCTTGTCGCCGCAGATCGGGTTGGCGCCCTGCCCTTGCGCGTCGAACCGCGCGGGCTTGCCGGCGTGCAGCGGATGTTTGTGGCGCTCCACGATGAGCGCCTGGTACGGATGGCTCATTCGAAAATCCGCTTGATGCGATGCAGCCCCGCGGCGAGCGCGTCAATTTCCTCGTGCGTCGTGTACATGCCAAACGAGGCGCGCGCCGTGCCGGTCACGCCCATGCGGCCCATCAACGGCTGGGCGCAATGGTTCCCGGCGCGAACGGCGATGCCCTGGCGGTCGAGCAGCGTGGCGATGTCATGCGCATGCGCGTCGTGCATGGTAAAGGAGATGACGCCACCGCGATCCTGCGCCTGCCCGATGATGCTCACGCCCTCGATATTGCTCAGCGTCGCCAGCGCATGCTCGGTCAGCGCACGCTCATGCGCGGCGATGGCATCGAAGCCGATGCCCTGCACATAGTCGACGGCGGCACCCAACCCGATCGTCTCGATGATCGCGGGCGTGCCAGCCTCGAACCGGTAAGGCGGCTTGGCCCAGCTCGATTTTTCATAACTCACGTTGGCGATCATCTCGCCCCCGCCCATGAAAGGCGGCATCGCCTCCAGCAATTCCCGCTTGGCGTAGAGCACACCGATGCCGGTCGGGCCATACAGCTTGTGGCCGGAGAAGACGTAGAAATCGGCGTCGATGGCCTGCACGTCGATCTGCCGGTGCACGATGGCCTGGCAACCGTCGATGAGGATCTTGGCGCCGCGCTCATGCGCGAACTTCGCCAGACGCTCAACCGGCGTGTAGGAGCCGAGTACGTTGGACATCTGGGTGATGGCCAGCAGCTTCACCTTGCCGTCGGCGAAGACCTGCTCCAGCGAGTCGAAATCGATCTCGCCGGCATCGGTAATCTTGACGAACCGCAGTTCCGTGCCGTGCGCGTCGCGCAGCATCTGCCAGGGTACGAGATTAGCGTGGTGCTCCATCTGCGACACGGCGACGGCATCGCCCGGCTTCAGCGTGGCGCGGCCATAGGTATAGACCACGAGGTTGATGGACTCCGTGGCGTTGCGCGTAAACACGATCTCGTCCCGCGAGGCGGCGTTGATGAAACCCGCCACCTTGTCACGCACGGCTTCATACGCGTCGGATGTTTTTTCCGACATGTAGTGCAGGCCGCGATGCACGTTGGCGTATTGCGATTCCATCACAAACGTCATGGCGTCGATCACGGCGCGGGGCTTTTGCGCGGAGGCGGCGGAGTCCAGAAACACCAGCTTCTTGCCGTGCACCTGCTGCTTGAGGATCGGGAAATCCTCGCGGATCGCGGCGACGTCGAATTTTTGCAGCGTGGTGCTCATTGCTTCACCCACCAGTCGTCGATCGCGGTTTCCAGCAGGGCTTTCGCGTCCGGCTGCGCCACCGGCTCCAGCGCTTCTTCCAGGAAGGCGCGGATCAGCATCGACCGTGCCTGTGCCTCAGGGATGCCGCGCGAGCGCAGGTAGAACACCTGGTCCTCATCCAGCGCGCCGATGGTGGCGCTGTGGCTGCACTTCACGTCGTCGGCGAAAATCTCCAGCTCGGGCTTGATGTCCATCTCGGCGCCAGGAGAAAGCAGCAGCGCCTGGCTCAGCTGGAAGCCGTCGGTCTTCTGCGCCACGCGGTCCACCTCGATGCGCCCCTGGAACACGCCGCGAGCCGTGTCGGCCAGCACGGACTTCACCGTCTGGCGCGAAGCGCAGGACGGCGCCTTGTGCGCCACCACCGAGGTGAAATCGCCGTGCTGGGTGTCTTTGAGCAGCTGCGCGGCGTTGAGATGCGCCCGCGCGCCGGTCCCGGCGAGCGTGGCGTGGATTTCCGTGCGGGAGAGTTTCGCACCTATGGTGGCGGTGAAATGCTCGTAGGACGCAGCCTCCGCCATATGCGCACGGATGGTGGCAAGGTTAAATGCCTCGCGGCTTTCATCCTGTAGCCTGATATGCGTCAACGCCGCGCCATGCGCCAACGTGATATCGGTAACTGGATTATGCCAGTACACGCCATCGCCCTTGGCGATTTCGATCAGCGTGAGCTTCGCGCCCTCGCCCAGCGTGATGCGGTGGCGCAGGTGAAAGGCAAAGGGCTCAGCACCCGAGGCGTGGGAGATGAGCAGCACAGTGCCGGCATCCGTGCCTGCGGGGATGTGCAGAGTCGCACCGTCATGCGCCTGCTCGGCATTGATACGGGCCATCGGCTGTGCCGACTCTTCCGCAACAGCCGTGAAGCTTTGCGAAAACGCCAACGGCGAGGACAGCTCCGCCGCCAGGACGCCGTTGAGGAACACCAGCCGCGGCAGTGCCAGTTCCGGCAACGCCGGAACGGAAGCGGGCGGCGGGGCGGAAAATTCGATGCTGGAGAGCGGACGCAGATCGGTATAGCGCCAGGCTTCCAGTTTTTTGGTGGGCAGCGCGGTCATGGCTTACGCCGCTTCCAGCCCAGCATAGCCATGCGCCTCAAGCTCCAGCGCCAGCTCCTTCGGCCCGGAGCGCACGATGCGCCCGGCGGAGAGCACATGCACCACATCCGGCACGATATGGTCGAGCAGGCGCTGGTAATGGGTGATGACCAGGGCGGAGAAGTTCGGGCTGCGCAGGGCATTCACGCCATCCGCCACGATCTTCAGCGCGTCGATGTCCAGGCCGGAATCGGTTTCGTCGAGAATGGCAAGGCCAGGCTGCAACAGCGCCATCTGCAGCATCTCGTTGCGCTTCTTCTCGCCGCCGGAGAAGCCGACGTTCACGTTGCGCTTGAGGAAGTCCTCTTTCATGTGCAGCGACTTCACCGCCGCACGGGCGAGCTTGAGGAAGGCGACCGCGTCCAGTTCCTCCTCGCCGCGCTTGCGGCGGATGGCGTTCAACGCTGTGCGCAGGAAATTGGCGTTGCCCACGCCGGGCAGTTCCACAGGGTACTGGAAGGCCAGGAAGATGCCAGCTGCCGCGCGGTCTTCCGGCGGCAGTTCCAGGATGTTCTGGCCGTTATAGATGACCTCGCCCTCGGTAACGTCGTAACCCTCGCGCCCCGAGAGCACGTAGGAGAGCGTGGACTTGCCCGCCCCGTTCGGGCCCATGATAGCGTGGATCTCGCCCTCCGGCACGGTCAGGTTCACACCGCGCAGGATTTCCTTATCGCCAATGCGCGCATGAAGATTCTTGATTTCCAACATCAGCCGACAGAGCCTTCCAGAGAAACAGACAGTAGTTTTTGCGCCTCGACGGCGAATTCCATGGGGAGTTCCTTCAGAACATCCTTGCAGAAACCATTCACGATCAGCCCCACCGCATCTTCCTGGCTGAGGCCGCGGGAGCGGCAGTAGAACAGCTGATCCTCGGCAATCTTCGAGGTGGTGGCTTCATGTTCCACTTTTGCCGAGCTGTTGCGGCTCTCGATATAGGGCACGGTATGCGCGCCGCACTGGTCGCCGATCAGCAGGGAGTCGCATTGCGTGTGGTTGCGCGCACCCGAGGCGGCAGCGGAAATGCGCACCAGGCCGCGATAGGTGTTGTTGGAATGGCCAGCGGAAATACCTTTGGAGACGATCGTGCTGGTAGTGTTCTTGCCCAGATGGATCATCTTGGTACCGGTATCGGCCTGCTGGAAATTATTGGTCACGGCCACGGAGTAGAATTCGCCCACCGAGCCATCGCCCTGCAGGATGCAGCTCGGATATTTCCAGGTGATCGCCGAGCCTGTTTCCACCTGTGTCCAGGAGATTTTCGAATTCCTGCCCCGGCAGGCACCACGCTTGGTGACGAAATTATAGATCCCGCCTTTGCCTTGGGCATCGCCGGGGTACCAGTTCTGCACCGTGCTGTACTTAATCTTCGCCTCGTCCATCGCCACCAGCTCGACCACGGCGGCATGCAACTGGTTCTCGTCGCGCATCGGCGCGGTGCAACCTTCCAGGTAGGAGACGCTGGCGGCTTCGTCGGCGATGATCAGCGTGCGCTCGAACTGCCCGGTATTGCGGGCGTTGATGCGGAAATAGGTGGACAGTTCCATCGGGCAGCGCACCCCCTTGGGGATGTAGACGAAGCTGCCATCGGAGAACACGGCGGAGTTCAGCGCGGCGAAGTAATTATCCCGCACCGGCACCACCGAGCCGAGATATTTGCGCACCAGATCGGGGTGCTCGCGCACGGCCTCGGAGATCGGGCAGAAGATCACCCCCGCTTTCGAGAGTGTCTCGCGGAAGGTTGTCGCCACGGAGACGGAGTCGAACACCGCATCCACCGCCACGCCGGCCAGCGCCGCGCGCTCGTTCAGCGGGATGCCCAGCTTCTCGTAGGTTTTCAGAAGCTCGGGGTCCACCTCGTCCAGTGATTTCGGCTGCGCCTTGGCCGGTGCGGCGTAATAGTAGAGGTCCTGATAATTGATCGGCGGGTGCGAGATGCGCGCCCAATCCGGTTCCTCCATCTGCTTCCAGGCGGCGTAAGCCTTCAGCCGCCATTCCAGCATCCATTCCGGCTCATCCTTCTTGGCCGAAATCAGGCGAATGATGTCCTCATTCAGCCCGCGCGGGAATTCCTCCATCTCGATATCGGTGGTGAAGCCGTATTTGTATTTCTGCTCGGCAATCGCCTGCATGTTAGCGGACATTTTACGCAACCTCGTTCATCGGCTGGGGCAGGCGCAAACCGGGCGGCAGCGCCGCGGCGGCCATGTCAGCCAGGGTAATATCGGTCAGCGCCTTGCGGATCGCCTCGTTCACCGGGTCCCAGCGGCCCGCCACGGGGCAAAGTGACTGGCTCTCGCATGTGCTGGTCGCCCCCTCCACGCAGGAGGTGAGCGCGATGGGGCCGTCGATGGCGCAGATGACCTCGGCGACGGCGATGCCGGAGAGCGGCCGGCCGAGCCGGTAGCCCCCGCGCGCGCCACGGGTGGAAATGACCAGCCCCTGCCCCGCCAGCGCCTTGAGCACCTTGGCCACAGTGGGCTCTGGCACGCCGATGGCCGCGGCAATGCCGGGAGAGGTTTCCACCCCTTCCGCCGCGCTCAGCCGCACCAGGGCCGCCACGGCGTAATCGGTCAGGCGTGAGAGTTTCAGCATCGGCGCTCCGTTAAGCGGACCTGTTTGGTCCTGTTTGGCAAATGGGGCATGTGGAGCGTCTCGTCAACCCCGATTCCCGGCGCTCAGCCACCCAGCCTGGCGATGAGTTCCGGCAACTCCCCGGGCGTGTGAGCGGTAAAGCTGGACTCGGCCTCGCCATACCCCCAACTGACGAAAATCCCCGGCAGCCCGAGCCCGGTGGCGGCCAGGATGTCGTTGGCATGATCGCCGATCATCACCGCCTCGCCAACCTCCAGCTCGGCCAGGGTGGCGGCCAGATGACGCGGGTCGGGCTTTTTGTACGGAGTGGAATCACCGCCAACCACGGCGCCGAAGAACGGCGCCAAACCCAGCTCATCCAGGATTTTCTGTGCCGGGCCGATCGGCTTGTTGGTGCACACGCCGAGCGAATGGCCCGCCTCGCGCAGCCCCGCCAGCACTGGCGGAATGCCTGCATAGGCGACCGTTTCCACCACCGGGTTGGCGTTGTAATCAGCCAGGAAGGCTGCCAGATGCCGCGGCTCCGCCCGTACCCCATGCGCGGCGAAGGCCCGTTCCAGCAGCTGCCTGGCGCCGTCGCCGATCATCCCCCTTATGGCCTCCAGGCTATGCGGAGCCAGCCCGTCCGCCGCCAGCACGCGGTTGACCGAGGCGGCGATGTCGGGGGCTGAATCGATCAGCGTGCCATCCAAGTCGAAGATCACAGCGCGCATGAAATACTCCGTCGTATAATTTGACTTTTCGTGCCTTTGACACGGAAGCGGCGACGGCGCTACCGCAAGAAGAGGCTAGAAAAGGGTTAAGCAGATGTGCGGAATTGTAGGTGTTGTAGGTCTTTCCCCGGCGGCGCCGTTGCTGCTGGATGGGCTGAAGCGCCTGGAATACCGTGGCTACGACTCCGCCGGTATCGCGACCCTGGTGAACGGCCATATCGAGCGCCGCCGTGCCGAGGGCAAGCTGAAAAACCTCGCCGCGGTGGTGGAGCACCAGCCGCTGACCGGGGTGACGGGCATAGGCCACACCCGCTGGGCCACGCATGGCGCGCCGACCGAGAGCAACGCCCACCCCCACGCCACCGCGCGGGTGGCGGTGGTACATAACGGCATCATCGAGAACCACAACGCGCTGCGGGCCGAGCTGGAGGCCAAGGGGCAGAAATTCGCCTCCGATACCGATACCGAGACCGTGGTGCAGCTGCTGGATTTGCTGCTGGCCCAGGGCCTTAGCCCCGTTGAGGCGGCGAAGCAGGCTTTCGCCCGGCTGGAGGGCGCCTATGCCCTGGCGCTGATCTTCGCCGGGCACCCGGAGCTGGTCATCGGCGCCCAGCGCGGCGCGCCTTTGGCCGTGGGGTTTGGCGAGGCGGAAATGTATCTCGGTTCCGACGCCCTGGCCCTGGCGCCGCTGACGCGCGAGATCGCCTATCTCGAAGACGGCGACTGGGTGGTGGTGACGCGCGAGGGCGCGGAATTCTTCGGCCCCGACAACGCGCCGGTGCACCGGGCGAAGAAGCTCACCGCGCTGACCGGAGCGGCCATCGGCAAGGGCAATTTCCGCCACTTCATGGAAAAAGAGCTGCACGAACACCCGGTGGTGATCGGCGACGTACTGCACCGCATGCTCGATGGCGGCACGCCGCAGCTCCCCGCTCTGCCCTTCGACCTCGCGGCGGTGAAGCGCATCACCATGAGCGCCTGCGGCTCTGCGTTCTACGCCGGGCTCACCGCCAAGTTCTGGCTGGAGAACCTCGCCCGCGTGCCGGTGGAGGCCGACGTGGCCAGCGAGTTCCGCTACCGCGCCCCGCCGCTGGAGGCAGGCGGCTTGGGCCTGCTGGTCAGCCAGTCCGGCGAAACCGCCGACACGCTGGCGGCTTTGCGCTACATGAAAGCGGGGGGGCAAAGCATTCTGTCCGTTTTAAATGTGCCAGAAAGCTCGATGGCCCGTGAGTCGGATGCCATATTGGAGACCATCGCCGGGCCGGAAATTGGCGTGGCCAGCACCAAGGCCTTCACGGCGCAGCTTACCGTGCTGGCCGTGTTCTCCCTGGCCCTGGCCCAGGCCAAGGGCGTGCTGGCCCAGGCCGAAGTGGAGCGCCTGGCCGCCAGTCTGCTGGAGATCCCGGCCAAGGCGGCGGAAATCCTGCATAACGACGCGCCGATCAAGCACTTGGCCAAGCGTATCGCCGAAGCGCGGGACGTGCTGTATCTGGGCCGCGGCGGCTGCTTTCCCATCGCGCTGGAAGGCGCGCTGAAGCTGAAGGAGATCAGCTACATCCACGCCGAGGGCTATGCCGCCGGCGAGATGAAGCACGGGCCGATCGCGTTGATCGACAAATCCGTGCCGGTGATCGCCATCTGCCCCTCCGGGCCGCTATTCGAGAAAACCGCATCCAACCTGCAGGAGGCGGCGGCACGCGGCGGGCAGATCGTGGTGTTCTCGGATGCCGAGGGTGCCGCCAAACTCGCCCCCATCGCCGCCGAGACCATCCTGTTGCCGGAGATCGACCCGTTCGCCGCGCCGATCCTGTACGCCATCCCGGTGCAGATGCTGGCCTACCACGTGGCGGTGCTGAAGGGCACCGACGTGGACCAGCCGCGCAACCTAGCCAAGTCCGTAACTGTGGAGTGAGCTCCACCGTTTTTGCCGGCTGGCAGCAGGATTTTAGAATTTGTGCAAATGCCGCCCCTGATGCCTGTTTTTAAAAATTTGTTTGCCTGCCGCCCTTTTTTGCTGCGCCGCGAGCATCGCAGCGCACAAGGCGAATCATGGTGAAAATTCGGCAAAATTGCGTTTTATGATTTGAACTCGGCGCCCGTTTCTATGTAGTCTTTTGCTCTGAGCAAGAGGAAATCCGAGATGCCACTTCCACTTAGTAATGGACTCACTGGCCAAGCCCGGATCATCGCGCTGCGCAAAGGCGGCGTGCCAGCGTCAAACGCGGCACATGAGAAATTCTATGTCGAGGATGGCTGGGTGTTCCGGGAACACCACGGCAAATATGTGGAATGCATCTGCCGTAGCGAGGAAATCTCCACCCCCCCGGCACAGCCTCTGCCTGTCAATCAATTGGCCTGAAACGGGCTACCCCGCGCAAGTACTACCGCATTACTGTGGGCCAAACGGCACCGCGCCATTCCCAATCACGGAGTGGCTGGTGCCGCCGGGGCCGATAATCGGCACATCAGAGCCGATCATTCCCGTGGGGTGCTGCGCGATAGTGGGCAGCGTCGGAATATTGGCGCCAATATTGCTGTAATCATCCAGGTTACGCTTCTTCGGCTGCGGCGGCAGAGTGCCCGCCGGCGGCTTGGCGATGCCCGTCTGCTCGGTGCCCTTGTTGGTGGTGCTGCCGGTCGTGGTGCTGGCCGAGGTCTGCGCCAATGCGGCGCTGGAAAGCGCCAGCACAAACGCGCAAGCCAATGGTAGACGGGTCATATCCCTGCTCCTGAAGTTCAAGATTAACAGTATATAACAAGCCATCGGACAGCAATCATGCGCCACAAGCAACCCAGGGGCTTGCAAGGGGGCATCCGGACATCAGGGGACGGACTATCCCCACTGGTGGGGCCGCGCTCGCGATGCCGGCGGCGACACGGCAAGATTGTTTAATTGATTTTTTGTACTGAAGCCGTTAAGTAACAGCGCTTTAAAAACTGCCCCTAAGCGTCGGTCAAGGCTATAGAATGTCACGTTTTGCAGCGGCTCTAAGGTTAACTCGCGGGGCAATGCGCCGCTTGCTCGCGGCGCGGCGGTTCTTGCGGGAGACCCGCGCGGATACCGCGGTTGAGTTCGCCATGATCGGCTCCGCCTTTTTCCTGTTCATTTTCGGCATTTTTGTCGTGTCGATCGACCAGTTCTGGCAGATGACGCTCGACGACGCCGTGCGCGCCGCGGCGCGTCAGGTGGCGATCGGCAAGATCACGACCGGCCCGCAATTCGTGACATCCGTTTGCAACGAATTTGGCGCTGCAGCCCCTTATTGCTCCAGTAATCTGCAGTATTCAGTCCAGAGCAACTCTTATTTCTCGGCAACCGGCAACGCCAACACGATTACTCCGGCGACGTTGAGTTCGGCCGGAAATCTGTCCTCAAGCAGCGCGTTTTCAGTCAGTCTTTCAACAATACCAACGCCTGCGAATTCCACACAGGCAGCCGTAACAGGGGCGGAGCAGTTTTTGCTGGTCCAAGTCGCCTACCCGCTGCCGTTCAAAGTGCTGGCGGTACCAGGTGGCGTGGCAACCGAAAATGGCACCCCCTCACTTTATTCTGCCGTCGCAACCGTGATGCAATAATGCAAAAACAAAAACTTTTCCATGATAAACTTGGGCGGCGCGGCATCGCGGCGGTTGAATTCGCGCTGGTCATGCCTGTGCTCCTGCTGCTGTTCATGGGCACCGTGGAAATGCTGACGGCGTACCGCACCGAGGCAAAGCTGAATGCGATCGCCTTCAATGTCGCGCAAATGGTTTCGCTCGCGCAGTCGGTTTCCACAGCAAATGCGCCCATCGCCAATGCAACGGCAAGCACGCCGATGACGGCGGATTCACCGACTGTCCAGGTCGTATCGCTGAACGATATCTGCCGTGGCGCCGCCATGGGCCTGGCGCCGTTTCCACCGGGGGGGATGAAGCTGGCCATCGCCAGCATTACCCAGGAACAGGGGCCAACCGCGCAGCCAGCCAGCGGCACCAACCCGGCCTATGCCGCATCCACAACTTATGATGACTGGGAGTCCGACAGCACCGTTGCCTCGGACGGCACATGCACCACGCCCAGCCCCAGCGGGACCACGACGATCTTGTCCGGCTCTCCGCTGGCAACCGCGACATCCGGGGCAAGCAGCATGGTTGTCAACCCCTGCGACAATGTCATCATCGTTCAGGCCAGCGTGCCGTATTCCGGGTTGATCGGCCTGTTTTTTAAAAATTCGATAACGCTGACGCAAACCGCCTATGTTCGCTGGGCGTTCACTCTGCCCACAACTGAGTCGCAATGTACTGGGTGCACGCTGGTTTCGGCTGCCACGCAGGTTTGCAATGCCAACAATACATCAACAAATTAAGGATATCCGAACATGTTCGTTTCCTTAATCAAAAAACTCTACCGCGACAGGCGGGCCGCCACGGCGGTGGCGCTCGCCATCCTGCTCGTGCCACTGCTGATGGCCGGCAGCGCGGCCGTCGATTTCGCGCGTGTCGCCTCTGCACGAACCTTGCTGCAGGCGGCGGTTGATGGCGCTGCCGTGGCAGGCGGCGGTGAGTGGCAGATGTCGGAGTCCAGCACCAGCGCGTACAATATCACGCAGAACGAGTTTAACAACACCGGCGCGCAGCTGCCAAATTTCGTCGCGATCAGCACGCCGACGATCAACCTCGCCTGCACCGGAACCTCGACTGAATGTGGCACCTCGGCTGCCTACTCAACGACACTGTTTTCTAACTGCACCAGCGGTGTCGAATACTGCGTGACCGTGAGCGCGACAGCGACACTGAAGAACTCTCTGTTCGGCTGGCTGATTCCCACCACATTGCTGACCGCTTCCAGCACGGACTCCGTGGCGTTTGGGCCTAACAACTACAATGGTGCAGGAATACCGCCGAGCGCCGGGTTTGGCTCCGCGGGCGACATTAGTGGCGTTTATGCCTACGCCGTACCCATGGATGCCGCCGGTAACACGGCGAATTACAACGAGCTGCCGACGGCCAACTCCCATTGCGCCAGTGCCACGGGACCACTGCAGTACCTGGCTTCATCAACGTCACCCTCGGGGGTCACGGCGTGCAACTACCTTTATATCAACGATTCGCTCGGCCAAACCGGGACCGGCGGCTCGATCACGCTCGAGGCAAACCAGCCGATTGCCTTCACATTCGTCAACAATACCGGTGCGCATAACTATCACAACACCGAATCAACTCATTACACGAACAATATCCTCGTCTCGAAAACATCCTCTTCGAGTGGTTATGATTATTACCCGGATGGCTATATCACTCCTGTTATTCCGCCCGTTACCTGCAAGAAGCGTCAGCAGAACTGCACACCCTCGCCAGGGTACCCGGCGACAAAATTATATGGTCAGTGCCCCGATCATACTTTGTATGGCTCTCTCGACTACAACAACGGCACCCCCAGATCAGACTCCCTGAACCAATATTCCTCCGCCTACGAGGTGCTGGGCGAACCGCCAACCTACGAGACAAACCATCCGTTGACACCGTTTGTCACGAGCTACGTGGTGTCGCACAGCACCGATAACAGCATTCCCTCGGGCTACTACATCGAGTCCGTATGCCCGAATTATTCAACTTCGGGGACCTCGATCAGCGCGCCGGTGAGCAGCAGCTACTCCAACATCACGAGCAACCAGGCCTCTGCCGGAATGAACACCTTCTCCACCTGGTTCCCGACCGGCTTGCCCAACGAGGTTGGCTTCACAGATAATGCCGCTGCCTGCGCAATCGATAATTGCAACTCCGACACAGATATATTTCCGCCGGCCATTGGCGCTTGCACCCCGGCAACCAACGCTGCGGATGGAGGGATTACCCCAGCATCCTCCGACCCATGGTGGAACTGGAGCCCTTCCAATATTTCGGCCAGTGACTGCGCCCAGCAACAGGCTTCCAAATATAGCAATTGCGCCCTGCTGATTCAGCCATTGGGTACCAAAGTCCCGGTGAACAGCAGCAACGATGCGCTGCTGCCAGACTATTACAACACGATCGAGGATGGGAGCGGCAACGTGATCGCGCTCGATCCGGTCTATGACGGCGTGACCTATACCGATGCGTTAACAGGGGTGACAATTACCAACCACGATTCGGCTGACACAAGCACCCCAGGAGCTACCCCACCAAACGGGTGGACACCTTCAAACACAACGCCTTCAACGCCTTCGCTAATAACCAACCTTACAACGATAGGCAGTTCAGCGAGCCCCAGCACTGGATACCCGTATGCGAACAGCAAATATGTTGGGGATTATCTGGTGCAGCAGCAACCGGCCGCGTCCAGCTTTACTTATCCAAGCGGTTCTCCCACAGTCCCTGTTTACGACCACAACCCTCCGCTGTGGACCTCCCACCACTGCTATGATCCGACAGTTGCGACACAAGACAATGGCTACAAGTCTACCGGCAGTTCGACCGACGCACTCGGTTATAATGCCGATGGCACGGCCGTCGATCCTGTAGCCAATCCTCAGCTAGGTGCCGTCCCTTGCAATACAAATCCGCCGGAAACCTACGCCTTGTACTGGAACGACCTGGGTACTTACGAATCTGACGACATCGGCTATTGGAACGCACTCGAGATCTTTACATGCTCTGTGCCAGCCGAATCGTGGTTGGTAATTGTCACCCCTGTTAACGCATCGGTATAGGTCACGCCGTCATAGACCGGATCGAGCGCGATCACGTTGC
>NZ_JBKQJR010000101.1:0-18307 GCF_052326845.1 Acidocella sp.
ACCGACACCGTTCGACACTATCAAGGGCGTCCTTGAGTTCGGCAAATGCCCAGAGCGAGAATGATGGCGACACGACGTCAACACGAGTCCCCGGCGTCAGCCAGTCACGCAGAAGGTCGACACCTCGATCCGTTCCACTGTTTCGAAGAAGTTTCATTTATCGGTGGCGGCGCCGCTATCGGACAGAGATACCTGGCCAATTTGTCGGGGCGTTGTCTCTATAAACTGACGGATGGCTTGACGAATGACCCATGAAACCGACGCATCTCGTTCCAGAGCAATCTCGTTGAGCGTTCGATAGTCCTGCTCTTCCAGGCTAACGGTTAGGCGCGTTGCTTTGCGTGGACGCTCGTTCATGTCACCCTCTGCACATCGAGAGAGACGATAGGTGACAATGCATCAAATTACAACGCAGTGATGCACTTGTCACCACATAGACAATATCGCTGAAAACACTCGCTAGACGAACAGTTGACCCAAGTTCGCTCAAAGAGCGTGGTTGCTGACACCAACATTCTGCGTCGACTCGAGTACCAGAGGGCAGGCCGCACCCCCTTAAATACAAGTCTCAGGTTACAGGCTACGCGAAACCACTCAAAAGCGCGCCAACTCCACTCGCCACCTTGGTGAGTATTTGGTGAGTTTTGATTTTCTGGTCGGTTGGGGCTTTGATATAACCCCTTGAAAACATTGGCGGACCCGACGCGATTCGAACGCGTGACCTTTGCCTTCGGAGGGCAACGCTCTATCCAGCTGAGCTACGGGTCCTTGCCTTTTCCTTCTATCCGCAAACCGCCCCGTCCGGCAACGGGGCGCGGGCGTTAAACCTTACCGTGGCAGTATTTAAACTTCTTGCCCGAGCCGCAGGGGCATGGGGCATTGCGCGGGGTCGCCGCCCAGGTTTCCGGCTTGGCCGGGTCCACGTCTTCGTCGCGGTAGGGGCGCACATTGTTGCTCGCATGCACCACCGGGTCGGTCAGCGCCAACTCGGGTGCCACGTGGCCGGGCAGCGGGTGGCTTTCCACCATCGGCACGGGCGGCGGGGGCGGCGGCGCTGCGGGCGTCTCGGTCACCATCACATGCGCCAGCGAGCCGGTCACGCGCTCCTTCAACTCGGCGAGCATCGCGGCGAACATGGCAAAGGCTTCGCGCTTGTACTCGTTCAGCGGGTCACGCTGGCCATAGCCGCGCAGGCCGATGCCCTGGCGCAGGTAATCAAGCGCCAGCAGGTGCTCCTTCCACACATGGTCGAGCGTCTGCAGCAGGATGGATTTCTCGATGTAATTCGTCAGCTGCTCGCCGAATTTCTCCGCCTTGGCCGCGGCTGCTTCCGCCGCCGCCTGCTCGATGCGCTCGCGCAGATGGACCTCGTCGATCCCCTCTTCCGCCGCCCAGTCCACGATCGGCAGGTCCAGCGCCAGCACGCGATTGAGGTCCGCAGCCAGTTCGGCGCTCTGCCACTGCTCGGGGAAGGCCTTCTCGGGGATGCGGCTGGCGACGAGCGCCGCGACCACATCCTCGCGCAGCTCGGCCACAATGTCGGACACGCTCTCCGCGCTCATAAACTCACGGCGCTGGGCGTAAACCTCCTTGCGCTGGTCGTTCATCACGTCGTCGTATTTCAGCACGTTCTTGCGCATGTCGAAATTGCGGATCTCGACCTTCTTCTGCGCCTTCTCCAGGGCCTTGTTGATCCACGGGTGGATGATCGCCTCGCCCTCTTGCAGGCCCAGGCGCTGCAGCATCCCGCCCATGCGGTCGGAGCCGAAGATGCGCATCAGGTCGTCTTCGAGCGAGAGGAAAAAGCGCGAGGCGCCCGGGTCGCCCTGGCGGCCGGAGCGGCCGCGCAGCTGGTTGTCGATACGCCGGCTCTCATGCCGCTCGGTGCCGATCACGAACAGCCCGCCCGCCGCCTTCACCTTCGCGTGGTTGGCGTCAATCTCGGCCTTCAGCGCCGCCGGGTCCACGCCCGGCTCCAGCGCCAGGCGCATCTCGTAATTGCCGCCGAGCTTAATGTCGGTGCCGCGCCCGGCCATGTTGGTGGCTATGGTGATCGCCCCCGGCGCGCCGGCCTGCGCCACGATCGTCGCCTCCTGCTCATGGAAGCGCGCGTTCAGCACGCTGTGCCTGATCCCCTTCCTGTCCAGCAGCGCGGAGATGATCTCGCTCTTCTCGATGCTGGTGGTGCCGACCAGCACCGGCTGGCCGCGGCCGCGGCATTCCTCGATCAGCCTCGCCACCGCCTCGTATTTCTCGCCGGCGGTGCGGTACACCTCGTCGTCCTGGTCGTCGCGAGCCACGGCGACGTTGGTGGGGATTTCCACCACCGCGAGCTTGTAGATCTGCTCGAACTCGTCCGCCTCGGTCATCGCCGTGCCGGTCATGCCGGCGAGCTTGGGGTACAGGCGGAAATAGTTCTGGAAGGTGATGGAGGCCAGCGTCTGGTTCTCCTGCTGCACCTGCACCTTCTCTTTGGCTTCAAGCGCCTGGTGCAGGCCGTCGGAGTAGCGGCGGCCCTCCAGCATGCGGCCGGTGAACTCGTCGATGATGACAATCTTGCCGTCGCGCACGATGTAATCCACGTCCCGCGCGAACAGGGTGCGGGCACGCAGGGATTGCTGCACGTGGTGCACGATCGAGACATTGACGAGGTCGTACAGCCCGCCATGGGGCAACACCCCGGCGGCGCGCAGCATATCCTCCACCGTCTCGGCGCCCGGCTCCGTCATCGTCACGGCGCGGGCTTTTTCGTCTTTCTCATAAAATTCATGCTTGCCGTCCTCACCCACCTTGCCACTGGCCAGGAAGGCGGCGACCACCGCGTCCACCTGGGCGTAGAGCGCGGTCGGCTCGTCGGACGGGCCGGAGATGATGAGCGGGGTGCGGGCCTCGTCGACGAGGATGGAATCCACCTCGTCCACGATGGCGAAGTGGAACGGCCGGTGGACCATGTCCTCCAGCCGGTACTTCATGTTGTCGCGCAGGTAGTCGAAGCCGAACTCGTTATTCGTGCCGTAGGTAATGTCGGC
This sequence comes from Acidocella sp., assembly GCF_052326845.1. GTDB lineage: Bacteria > Pseudomonadota > Alphaproteobacteria > Acetobacterales > Acetobacteraceae > Acidocella. The sequence continues at coordinate 3,030 of NZ_JBKQJR010000101.1, forward strand.
GGCGTAGGAGGCGCGGCGGGAGGGCTCGTCCAGCCCGGGCACGATCACCCCGGTGGAGAGGCCCAGGAAGCCGTAGAGCTGGCCCATCTGGGCGGCGTCACGCCGGGCCAGGTAGTCGTTCACGGTAACCACGTGCACGCCAAGCCCGGTCAGGGCGTTCAGGTACACGGCGAGGGTGGCGACAAGCGTCTTGCCCTCGCCGGTCTTCATCTCGGCGATCTTGCCGTCATGCAGCACCATGCCGCCGATCAGCTGCACGTCGAAATGGCGCATCCCCAGCACGCGCCTGGAGGCCTCGCGCACCACGGCGAAGGCCTCGGGCAGCAGGTCGTCGAGCGTCTCGCCCGCTTCCAGCCGGGCGCGGAAGGCGGCCGTCTTGCCCTGGAGCGCCATATCGTCAAGCGCCGAAACCTCGGGCTCCAGCGCGTTGATGGCGGCGATGCGCCGGCGGTATGCTTTCAGCACACGGTCGTTACTGGTTCCGAAGATGGCGCGGGCGAGGCTGGCAAACATGCTGGGGCGGAATCCGCTTCACAAAGTAAGGAAATCTGCCCGCTCACATAGTCGCGGGGTTGTAACGGGTCAAATCGCCCCTTTGCTCCACACCTCTAAAGCAGCACGAAGTCCCGCGGCGCCAGCGGTTCCGGGGCGGGATCGCCCAGGGTCTCGGCGGCGGCGATCTCGATATTGCGCACCAGCCCGTCCAGCGGCAGCCCGTTCAGGGCCGTGGTGAAGGGCTCCTCCAGCTCCTCGCCCAGCGCGTCCAGGCCGAGGAAAGCATAGGCCAGCACCAGGGTGAGCAGCGGGGTCGCCATGCCCAGCGTATCGACCATGCCGAAGGGCAGCAGCAGGCAGATCAGCCACACGCTCCGGTGCAGCATCAGCGAATAGGCGAAGGGCATCGGCGTGTTGCGCAGCCGCTCGCAAGCGGCCTGGACGCCGGTCATGGCGTCCAGGTGGCTGGAGAACAGGCGGTAGAGGATGTCGGTGATCTGACCGGCGCGCATCTGCGCCGCGAAGGCCTCCGCCAGTTGGCGGAGCGCCTCGCCGGAGCGGTTGGGCGGCATTGGCACGGGGGCGCGCAGCTGGTCGCGCAGCGTGCGGGCGAATTCCGGCACCAGCAGGGCCGCGTGCCGCCGCGCGCCGCCAGCCTCGGGCAGCAGCACCGCGACATCGCGCAGCAGGCCGCGGCTGATGCCGAGCAGCGCGCCCCATTGCTTGCGCCCCTCCCACCAGCGGTCGTAGCAGGCGCTGTTGCGGAAGCCGAGGAAGATGGACACGCCCAGCCCCAGCAGGGTGAACGGCGCCGGGTTCACCGCGGTGAACCAGCCGGGACGAACATGCTGCAGCCACACCGCCGCGGCGGAAAGGGCCGCCACCAGCAGCAGGCGTGGCGCGATGACGGGCAGCACCGAGCCGCGCATGGCGTAGAGCAGGATGAGCCCGGTCGGGCGGGGGCGAACGATCACGCCCGCCGCTTACACCCTCGGCCCGAGGCGGGCCAGTCTTGCCGGTTGCACGGCTTTGCCGCATAGGAAGCGCGACAAAAAGGAAGGTTTCAACCCGATGCGCCGTCTTACTCTGCGTTCCGTCCTCGCTGCCGCCACCCTGTTCGTAGCACCTGCCGCCTTCGCCCAGTCCAGCACCCCCGCGGCCGCCCCGGCGGACGGCAACCCGGTGGTCGCCATCGTCGACGGCATGAAAATCTACATGAGCGACATCCAGGCCGACGCGCAGAGCGCCCCCGCGCAGGTGCAGCAGCTGCCGCCCGACCAGCTCTTCCCGCTGCTGGTCAACCAGGAGGTGGACCGCAAGGCCCTGCTGGTCGCCGCGCAGAAGGAAGGCCTGCAGAACAACCCGGACGTGGCCAAGGCCATGCAGGACGCCGCCAATATCCGCCTGGAGAACGCCTATATGCAGGAGAAGGTCGCCCCGCAGGTGACCGACACCGCCGTGCAGGCCGCCTATAACCGCGACTACGCCAACAAGCCCGGCCCGGAGCAGGTCGAGGCCCGCCACATCCTGGTGCAGACTGAGGCCCAGGCCCAGGACATCATCAACCAGCTGAACAAGGGCGCGGATTTCGCCAAGCTGGCCGAGAAGTACAGCATCGACCCCGGCGCCAAGAACGGCGGCGAGCTCGGCTGGTTCGCGCAGGACGAGATGGTTCCGGCCTTCGCCACCGCCGCCTTCGCCCTCCAGCCCGGCCAGTACACCAAGACCCCGGTGCAGACGCAGTTCGGCTGGCACGTGATCCTGTGCGAGGGCAAGCGCACCGCGCCGACCCCGGCGCTGGCTGACGTTCAGGACCAGATCAAGCAGAAGCTGGCCGACCAGGCCGTGCAGGCGACGCTGGACCAGGCCCGCAGCCAGGTCCAGGTCCAGATCTTCAACGCCGATGGCACCCCCGCCAAGCCGGCCGATTCCGCTCCGGCCCAGAGCGGCCAGTCCAACTAACATGGCTGGCGCGCTTCCCGTCTCGCCGCTGGCGCTGCCGCTGCCTCCGCTTCCCCCCATCGCCGGGGTGCGGATGGCAACGGCGGAGGCCGGCATCCGGTACAAGGGCCGCACGGACGTGCTGCTGGCCGAGTTCGCGGAGGGCACCACCGTCGCCGGTGTGTTCACCAGGAATCTCTGCCCCGGCGCGCCGGTCACCTGGTGCCGCGAGGCGCTGGAAAGCGGCCTCGCCCGCGGCTTGGTGGTGAACGCGGGCAACGCCAATGTGTTTACCGGCCTCGCCGGTGTGCGGGCGGTGGAGGAGACGGCCCACGCCGCCGCCGCCACGCTCGGCACCAAGGCGGAGGCGATCTTCCTCGCCTCCACCGGCGTGATCGGCGAGCCCCTCCCCGCGCACAAGATCGTCGCGGTGATGGACGAGCTGAAGGCCAATCTGGCGGCGGACCGCTTCGCCGAGGCGGCGCACGCGATCATGACCACCGACACCTTCGCCAAGGGCTCGACCCGCATTGCGCGGATCGACGGCGTGGAGGTGCGGATCAACGGCATCGCCAAGGGCAGCGGCATGATCGCGCCCGACATGGCGACCATGCTGAGCTTCATCTTCACCGACGCCGCGATCCCCGCCCCGGCCCTGCAAGCCATGCTGGCCAAGGGCGTGGACAGCACCTTCAACTGCGTGACCATCGATAGCGATACCTCGACCTCCGACACGGTGCTGCTCTTCGCCACCGGCCAGGCGGGCAACGCGCCGACGGAGGATCCCGGCCATCTCGCCGATTTCCGCCGCGCTTTGCACGAGGTGCTGCATGATCTGGCACTGATGGTGGCGCGCGACGGCGAGGGCGCGCAGAAGCTCGTCACCATCAATGTGGAAGGCGCGGTCTCCAACCATTCGGCCAAGCGCATCGCCATGACGATCGCCAATTCGCCGCTGGTGAAAACCGCCATCGCCGGTGAGGACGCGAACTGGGGCCGTATCGTGATGGCCGTGGGCAAGGCCGGCGAGCTGCCGACCGCGACAGGCTCGGCGTCGCCGTGGGCGGCGTATGGATGGCCCAGGCGGGCGGCGTGGTTCCCGGCTACGACGAAACCCCGGTGGTGAAGCACATGAAGGGCCGGGAGATCGAGATCACGGTCGATATCGGGCTGGGCGAAGGCCGCGCCATGGTTTGGACCTGCGACCTCACCCACGGCTATATCGACATCAACGGCTCCTACCGGAGCTAAACTCTACTCTGGTGGCCATTCAGCGCGCTTTTCTGCGCTTCCGGTGCTCACGTACTTAACGTACGCTCCGCGCCGGTTCTCGAAAAAACACGCTGACTGACTCACCAGAGCGAGTTTCCAAGCAGACTCTAACTCACCTCCCGGCGGGGCGTTACCGCCCTGGCCGGGAATTCATTCGCCTCGATCAGCGACAGCAGCCCCTGCACGATCTGCGCCGGGCTTGGCGGGCAGCCGGAGATCAACAGATCCACCGGCAGCACGCTGTCCGTCCCGCCGGAAATGGCGGGCGAGCCCTTGAACACCCCGCCATCCACCGCGCAATCGCCCACCGCCACCACCAGCACCGGCTCGGGCATCGCCGCGCGCGCCTGGAGCAGCGCCTCGCGCATGTTCTTCCCCGCCACGCCGGTCACGAGCAGGATGTCCGCATGGCGCGGGCTGGGGGTGAAGCTCAACCCATACTGCGTCAGGTCATGCACCAGATTCTGCGTCGCCCGCAGCTCCAGCTCGCAGGCATTGCAGCTGCCCGCCGGCACATGGCGGATGGCCAGTGACCGCCCCAGCCTCGAGGCCCCCACCCGCTCGCGCAGGCTCTTCACCACCGCCGGGTCCGCCGTGCGCGGCGCGGCAGCGCGGGAGAGCAAATGCCGTGCGACGGTCTTCCACATTACAGGTCCACCCCTGAATACGAGCCGTTGATGGATTTATTGATCAGCGGGAAATCGGCGAGGATCGCGGTCGCCGCCGCGTGCTCCAGCAGCGGCCAGTGCAGCGTGCTGGGGTCGGCGATGAACACGTCGGTGATGGCGCCGGACTCGATGCGCAGCCAGTACCAGACCGGGCCGCGGAAGCTCTCCGCCACGCCCAGCCCATCACCGCTGCCGATGGGCGGTGCGATGGCGATCGGCGTATCGGGCAGGGCGTGCAGCATGTCGCGGATCAGGCGGATGCTCTCCGGGATTTCCGCGAGGCGGATGCGGATGCGCGCAGCAACGTCGCCATCCTGCTCCACCGGCACGTAGAGGGCGAAGGTCTCATAGGGCGGGTAGCCGGGCAGCAGCCGGGAATCATGCGTCTGGCCGGAGGCCCGGCCCGCATAGCCCCCGGCGGCATAGGTGGCGGCGAGGGAGGGTGGCACGATGCCGGTGCCGACCACGCGGTCCTGCAGGCTGGCGTAATCCTCGAACACCCGCTTCAGGCTGGGCAGCTCCGCTTCCAGCGCGTCCAGCGCGTCCAGTATCGCCGCGCCGCCGCCGGTGGCGATGTCGCCCGCCACGCCGCCGGGGATCACCATGTCCATCATCAGCCGGTGGCCGAAGGCCGCCGCGCAAGCCGCGCAGATCCGCTCGCGGGCCAAAGCGAAGCGGGAGTCGAGGAAGGCGAACCCGGCATCGCCGGCGATGGCGCCGATGTCGCTGGTATGGTTAGCGAGGCGCTCCAGCTCGGCCATCACCGCACGCAAATAGATGGCGCGGGCCGGGGCTTCCAGCCGCAACGCCGCCTCGGCCGCATGGGCGAAGGCCGTGCCATGCGCCACCGTGGCATCGCCCGAGACACGCGCGGCAAAGCGTGCCGCCAGGCGCGGGGATTTGCCGCGGATCATCCCCAGCGTGCCCTTATGCGCATAGCCCAGCCGGGCCTCCAGCTTCAGCACCTTCTCGCCGATGACCGAGAAGCGGAAATGCCCGGGCTCGATGATCCCGGCATGGACCGGCCCGACCGCCACCTGGTGCACGCCCTCCAGCTCAGGGGATTTGAAGTCCGGCCAGGGGCCTCGGCCATCCGCCTCGCGGGAATGCTCGATGGCCGGGCGGGTATCCGCAGCACCTATGGCGGTATGGCCGTTCAGGTCCCGCGCCAGGCGCTGGAACCAGCCAGCGCCCGCATGGGGCAGAGCCGGGTAGACGCCCTCCACCAACTCCACCGCCACCAGTTCCCCCGGCTCGTACAGCGCGTAGGCATGGCGCGCATCCGTCCACAAGGCGATGAACCGGCCCCGATGCGCCAGCCAGTCCTCATGGGAGAGCAGGATCATTTCAGCGCCTCCGCGACGTCGGAGAGCAGATGCACCAGCATCGGCGGCATGGCGAAGGCCATCACCACCGAGAGCGCCAGATGCAGGGTGACGAGATGCGTCTCCGGCGTGGCCTTTGCCGGCTTGATGTGCGCCGGGGCGCGGCCGAACACCAGCGGCCCGAAATTACGCAGAAGGGCGATGGCGCAGAGCAGCAGCCCCAGCCCCAGCGGCAGCGAGGCCCAGGGGCTGCGCTGGATGGTCTGGCTGATGATGATGAACTCCGAGGCGAACAGGCCCGAGGGCGGCAGGCCGGTAAGGCCGAACATCGCAGCCCCCAGCACCAGTGCGGTGTATTTGTTGGAGTGGATCAGCCCGCGCAGATGCGAAAAGCCGTAATGCCCGGGTGCTGTGGACCCGCGCAGCGCCGCCGCGCGGATGAGCACCTGCAGAAGTGCTGATTTGATGAGCGTGTGCAGCAGCATGTGCAGCAGCCCGCCGAAGATCGTCGCAGCTCCGCCGACCCCGAAGGCGAACGCCGCGATGCCGGAATGCTCGATGGAGGAGAAGCCGAAGAAGCGCCGCGCATCGCGCCGGCGGGAGAACGAGAAGGCGGCGAGGAACAGCGAGGCCAGCCCCAGCGTGAGCAGGAACGGCCCCGGCGGCAAGGCCGTGCCGCCGGAGGCGAAATTCGCCTCCAGCAGGTGGCGGAAGCGCAGAATGGCGATCAGCGCCACGTTCAGCATCGGGCCGGAGAGCGAGGTCGTGAGCGGGGCGGGGCCTTCGGCATAGGCATCCGGCAGCCAGCCATGCAGCGGCACCAGCGCCGCCTTGGTGCCGTAGCCGAACAGGATGAACACGAAGGCCAGGGTAAGCAGGGAGCCGTCCATCCCCGGCGCATGGGCGGCAAGCGCGGTGAAGCTCATGGCCGAGAAGCCCGGCCCCAGCGCCGGCTGCGCCGCGAGATAGACCAGCATGGTGCCGAACAGCGCCAGCCCGATGCCGACACCGCCGAGGATGAAATATTTCCACGCCGCCTCCAGCGCCGAGGCCGTGCGCGGCATGCTTACCGCCAGCGTGGCGGCGATGGTGGCGGTCTCCACTGCGGCCCAGAGCAGGCCGATATTATCGGCATACAGGCCGAGCAGGGTGGACCCCAGCACCACCTGGCACATGGCGTGGTACACCCGCCAGCGGCGCAGGCTGAAGCGCGGTTCGGCCTCGCGCAGGTAGAAGATGTTGGCGATGGCGGTGGTGAGCCCGGTGAAGCCGGTGACCCCGCCGAAGACCAGCCCGAGCTCGTCGGCATGGACCAGCCCAGAGCCGGGCGCGGCGAAGGCCCCGAGAGTGAGCACGAACACAATGCCGCTCAGCACCGCATTGGCCACCGCGCCCTGGCGGGGCGAGCCAAAGAGCCCAAGCAATGGTGCGGCGAGCAGCGGCAGGAAGATGGCGGTGAGGATCATCGGCCGCGCCTCTCGATCTCTTCGAGGCCGGTCAGGTCCAGCGTGTCGAAATGCTCGCGGATGCGGAACAGGAACACCCCGACGACGAGAAACGCCAGCAGCACCAGAAGTGCCACGGAGAATTCCGCCACGAAGGGCATGCCCGGCATGCCGATGGCGGCCAGCACCAGCCCGTTCTCGGTGGAAAGAAAGCCGATGATCTGCGCCAGCGCATTGCGCCTTGTCACCATCACCAGCAGCCCGAGCAACACCACCGAGAGCGCGATGGCGAGGTCCTCGCGCGTCAGCGACACGGCGCTCATCGTGCTCGGCAGCACCACCAGCACCGCCACGCCGATCAGCCCCACGCCGATGAGCGTCGAGAGCAGCACCGGCATCGCCGTCTCCACGGCGCGGATCATGTTGAAGCGCACCACGATCTGGCGCAGCCCGATGGGCAGCAGGACCGCCTTGATGCCCAGGGTGATGAACCCGGTGAGGTACAAGCTCGCCTCATGCTGGGCGAAGCCCTGCCAGAACGCCGCGGCCGAGAGCACGAAGGCCTGGATCTGGTAGATGGTGATCATCGCCGCCAGCCGCCGCTGCGAGAGCATCGAGAAGCCGAACACCAGGATGATGCCGCCCATCAGGTGCGCGAGCGAGAAGGTGAGGCTCATGCGCCGATCCTCGCCGCCACGAACAGGAAGATCCCGGCCAGCATGCCCAGCAGCATGGCCACGCCGAGGAATTCCGGCACCCGGAACACGCGCATCTTGGCGCTGGAGACCTCGTACACCGGCAGCACCACCGCCATGGCGCCGAGCTTGAGCAGCCAGAGCAGCAGCCCGCCGGGCCAGGAGAGGATGTCGGTCGCGCGGGCCATGCCGAAGGGCAGGAAGATGGTGCCGATCAGGCTCATCCACAGCAGCAGCCGCAGCATGGCGGCGTAATTCAGCAGCAGCAGGTTGCGCCCCGAATATTCCAGCAGCATCGCCTCATGCACCATGGCGAGTTCCAGGTGGCCGGCCGGGTTGTCGGTGGGGATGCGCCCCGTCTCGGTAAGCGCCACGGCAAGCATGGCGACGAGCGCGAAGCCGAGCGAGACGGAGATGCCGATATGCTGGCTGGCGAAGGCGGTGGCGATGCCATCGACGGTGACGCCATGCGCCAGCAGCCCGAAGCCGAGCAGCACGACGAGCAGCGCACCCTCGGCGAACACGCCGTACAGCGCCTCGCGCCACGCCCCGGCGCCACCGAAGCCGAAGCCCGTCTCCAGCCCGCCGAGCATGGTGGCGGCCCGCGCCAGGGCGAGCAGGCCCATGATGGTGATGAAGTCCGACAGCGGGGCGGTGAGCAGCCCGGTGCAGAAGCCCGGCACCAGCATGGCGGCCACGGCGATGCTGAGCGCACACGCCACCGGCCAGGCGCTGAACAGCTCGGTGGCGGTGTCTGGCACCAGCGTCGCCTTGCGCAGCAGCTTGTACAAATCCCAGTAGGGCTGGATGACCGGCGGGCCGCGCCGTCCCAGCGCCCAGGCGCGCAGGGTCGTCACCACGCCCATCACCAGCGGGGCGAGGGCGAAGGTCAGCGCCACATGCAGCAGCGTGGCGATCAGACGGAGCAGGAAGGCCAGCACCATCATCCGCCCTCCCCGAGCCCGAGGGCCAGCAGGAACGCCACAAGTGCTGCGAAGATGAAGGCAAGGCGCTGGCGGATGGTGGCGCGGCGGATGCGCTCGGCCACGCGGATGCAGCGCAAGTTAAGGCGGGCCAACGGCGTGAGCAGGAAGACTTCGGCCAGGTCACCCCCGCCGGGCGCCAGCAGGCCACGGCCGATGGCGCGGGCGATCGGCTCGCCAAAGCCCGTGGCGGATGGCTGGGTCACCGGGTCGCCGAAGGGCAGCCAGGGCGGCGGCTTGCCGAACCCGCCATTCCAGGCCGGCACCTCGCGCGAGCCGCGCACGCCATAGCGGTGGAGGATAAAGCCCGCCGCCACGGCCGCCAGCCCGGCCAGCACCGCCAGCGAGAGCGGCGCATAGGCCAGAGGCGGCGCATCCGCCTGCGGGGCCAGCAGCCGGATCACCGGCGTCATCATGCCGAGCACCAAGCCGGGCAGCAGCGCCACCGGCACGCACAGCGCCGCCAGCAGCGCCATGCCGATCAACGGCCAGCGCCGCGCTTCCTCGGCGGCGGCGGCCTGCAAGGTGCGCGGCCGGCCAAGGAAGCCAATGCCAACCAGCCGCACCGCAGCACCCAGGGCCAAAGCGGCGCTCAGGCCCAGCACCGCCAGCAGCGCGGTAAAGCCGATGCGCGCGATGATGCCGCCGGTGCCCGCCGCGGCGATGGCCGCGTGCCACAGAATGAATTCCGGCGCGAAACCTGGCCCCAGCGGCAGCGCCGCCATGCCCGCCGCCCCGCCGATCATCAGCAGGCCAAGCTTCGGCATGCCGCGCACCAGCCCGCCGAGCCAGTTGAGCGAGGTGGTGCCGACGTTGTGCTTCACCTCGCCCGCACCAATGAACAGCAGCGGCTTGTATAGCCCGTGCGCCACGGCGCAGAGCAGTGCTGCCTCCAGCCCCAGCCCGGTCATGGCGCCGTCGCCCATGGCCTTGCCCCTGAGCGCAATGCCCAGCCCGACCGCGATAAGCCCGACATGCTCGACCGTGGAGCAGGCCAGCACGGTCTTCAGCTCGGTCTCCAGCATCGCCCTGAGCGCGCCGATGAGCACCGAGGCCGCGCCCGCCACCACCAGCACCCCGCCCCACCAGGGCTGCGCCGCCGGGGCCAGCACCACAAAGGCGTAGCGGATGATCACATACAGCGCGACCTTGACCATGCCGCCCGACATCAGCGCCGACACGCCCGCCGGCGGCGCCGGATGCGCCCGCGGCAGCCAGAAATGCAGCGGCGCCAGCCCGGCCTTGGCCCCCGCGCCCAGCACGATCAGCAGGAACGCGATGGGCCCGGCCGGCAGGAATACCGCCGGTACCAGGCAGGCGGCGGAGAAGATCGCCACGCCTACATATAAGGTCGCCGGCTTCTGGTCGCCGCGCAGCACCAGCAGCCAGGAGGCGGCGCTCATCAGCTCGAAGCCGAACACCAGGGTGAAGGCGTCCGCCGCCACCAGCGCGAGGCCCATGCCCAGCACGAACACCCAGAACGTGACGGAGTTGCGCATCCCCGCCATCGCGCCCGCCACCACCTGCGGCAGCAGAATGCCCAGAAACAGCCAGGACAAGGCATCGAGATGCAGATGCATCCCCTGCCCCGGCAGGCCCACATACATGGCGAAGGATTGGGTCACGCCTTCACGCTAGCAAACACGTCCCCGCGCCGGGAAGCATGACGGGGACGATTTCAGGGCGCGGGTTACTGGCCTATCAGACCCGGCGCACGAAAAAGGGGCCCGCAGGGGCCCCTTCTCAGTCTTAACGCTGCTTCCCGCCTTACTTCAGCAGGTCGGCGACAGCAGCCTGCTCCTCGAGCAGCTCGTTCAGCGTGTGCTGGATGCGGCCCTTGGAGAACTCGTCCATCGGCAGCTCCTTGACGCGGTGATACTTGCCGCCTTCGCAGACGCAGGGGACGCCGAACATCACATCTTCCGGCACGCCGTAGGAACCGTCGGACGGCACGCCCATGGAGACCCACTTGCCGTCGGTGCCCAGCACCCAGTCCCGCACATGGTCGATGGCGGCGTTGGCGGCGGAGGCCGCGGAGGACAGGCCGCGCGCCTCGATGATGGCAGCGCCGCGCTTGCCGACGGCCGAGAGATAGGTGTTCTTGTACCATTCCTCGTCATTGACGACTTCCGGCATCGGCTTGCCGGCGGCGGAGGCGAAACGGTAATCGGCGTACATGCTGGGGGAATGGTTGCCCCAGACGGCGACGTTCGCGATGTCCTTGACCGGGGTGCCGGTCTTCTCGGCCAGCATGGACACCGCGCGGTTATGGTCGAGGCGCAGCATCGCGGTGAAGTTCTCCTTCGGCAGATCCGGAGCGGACTTCATGGCGATGTAGGCGTTGGTGTTGGCCGGGTTGCCGACCACGAGCACCTTCACGTCGCGCTTGGCGACGTCGTTCAGGGCCTTGCCCTGCACCTTGAAGATCTCGGCATTGGCGGCGAGCAGGTCGCTGCGCTCCATGCCCGGGCCGCGGGGGCGCGAACCGACCAGGATGGCGATGTCCACGTCCTTGAAGGCGACGCGCGGATCATCGGACGGCGTGACGTCGGCGAGCAGCGGGAAGGCGCAGTCATTCAGTTCCATGATCACGCCGGTGAGCGCCTTTTGCGCCTGCGGCAGGTCGAGCAGGTTCAGGATCACCGGCTGATCCTTGCCGAGCAGGTCGCCATTGGCGATACGGAACAGGATAGCGTAACCAATCTGGCCAGCGGCACCGGTGACGGCAACGCGCACGGGGGTTTTCATGTCTGTGACTCCATTGAATTGGGCGATTTTCCCTTAAAACTTCACGGGGCGAGGTCAAGCCCCGCCCGCGCCTAGCCGGTGATCAGGGAAATCGGGGCTTCGGCATTCGTCACCGCGAAAGGCAAGCCGTCCAGCGCATCACCGTCGCATTGCGCCCAGATCCGCGCATTGCCTGGAAATTCAACATGGCTGGCAGGCAGAATGCGCACGCCCGGGCAGCGGGGCAAAACCCCCAGCGGCAGGGCCGCGCCGGACAGCAGGGCGGAGAACGTGCCAGGGCGCTCGAACAGCACCACCTGGAAGCCCGGGGCGTCGGACCGGGCCTCGGGCGCCAGCATATACGCTCCGCCATAGAGCCGCCCCTTGCTCACCACCACGCTCGCCGCCTCGTAGGGCTTGCCGTCGATGGCCAGGCGCACGGTGGGGAAATTATAGGCCAGGCTCTCCCACAAGCATTGCCATACATAAGCGCCACGGCCGATGGCGCGCTTGAGCAGCGGCGGGAGCCCATGCACCACCGCGCCGTCGAACCCGAACCCGGCCATCTGCACGAAGACGTGGTCGCGCTCCGGCAGCTTGGCGACGCCGGGCCAGAGCGGGCGGACACGCTTATAGGCGAGCATGTTGGCCACCGCGCGCGGGCTGGAGGGCAGGCCGTACTCCTTGGCCAGCACATTGGCGGTGCCCAGCGGGATCACCCCCAGCGCCGTGGTGCTGCCGATCAGGCCGTTCGCCACCTCGGCGATGGTGCCGTCACCGCCGGCGGCCACCACCATGCCGCGCCCCTCGCGTGCGGCCTCGCGGGCGAGCTCAATGGCGTGGCCGGGATGCTCGGTCTCCACCACCTCGAGCTTCACACCGTTGTGCATCAGCATGTCGAGCACCCGCCAAAGCAGGGCGATGCGGCGCCGTCCGGCAAAAGGATTAAAAATAATTAACATTCATCGATTCTCGGGACTCGCAGCGTAATCTCCCCAAATGCACCACTGCGGTTACACCCCGATGACAAAAGGATGACGCCAGCATGACAATCGGCAGCGCCCGGAGAGCCTTGGATTCTTCTGAAAGCGTCACGGAATCTTCACTGTCATGAGTGCCGAACTCCAGACTATGCGGGGCCCTATGAATGCAACGGGGTCGCTCCGCTACATGGATAAAACCGCCTACCGCAGTGTTTTCATATCGGACACGCACCTCGGCACGCGCGGCTGCCGCGCCGAATTCCTCGCCGACTTCCTGAAGTCGGTCACCTGCGAGAACCTGTTCCTGGTCGGCGACATCATCGACGGCTGGCGCCTGAAACGCTCCTGGTTCTGGGACCGCCACCACGACAAGGTGCTGCGCCGCGTGCTGAAGATGGCCCGCAACGGCACCAATGTCGTCTACGTGCCCGGCAACCATGACGAGATGCTGCGCAAATACCTGGCGCTGGGCATCGAGGTGTGCGGGGTAAAAATCCAGATGGAGGCCGAGCACACCACGGCCGATGGCAAGCGCCTGCTGATCACCCATGGCGATGCGTTCGACAGCGTGGTGCGCCATGCGCGCGTCCTCGCCCTGCTGGGCGACTGGGCCTACACCGTGGCGCTGGGCGTGAACCGCTATTTCAACATGGTGCGGATCAGGCTCGGCTATCCGTACTGGTCGCTCTCCGCCTGGCTGAAGCTGCAGGTGAAGGAGGCGGTGAAGGCGATCGACCGCTTCGAGACCGCGCTCGCCGACGACGCCAAGGCCCGCGGGTTCGACGGCGTGGTTTGCGGCCACATCCACCATGCCGAGATGCGCATGGTGAACGGCGTGCTGTACCTGAACGACGGCGACTGGGTGGAAAGCTGCACCGCGCTGGTCGAGCATGACGACGGCGCGCTGGAACTGGTGGACTGGGTGGCGCGCAACCAGCTCTCCATGCTGGCCAAGCCCGCCGCCAAGATGAACCCGGCTGACTCCTCCGCGGTGCAGGCCGTCGCGGCGGAAATCGCCGCCGTGCAACGTGAGATCGACACCGCCAGTGCTGTATCAGCCGGAGCCTGACACGCTGCTCACCTCCGCCGGGCCGATGCGTATCCTGATCGTCTCCGACGCCTGGACCCCCCAGGTGAACGGCGTGGTCCGCACGTTGCGCACCGTGGTGCAGGAGCTGCAAGACATGGGCAAGGTGGTCGAGGTCGTGGGGCCGGACCGCTTCTTCACCATCCCGATGCCGAGCTACCCGGAAATCCAGCTGGCGATCTTCCCGGGCAAGCGGCTGGAGAAGATCATCGACGAGTTCCAGCCGGATGCGCTGCACATCGCCACCGAGGGTCCGCTGGGCATGGCCGCGCGGGCCTACGCCATACGCCGCAAGGTGGCGTTCACCACCGCCTTCCACACCCGCTTCGCCGAATACCTGAAGGCGCGGACGGGAATTCCCGAATTCATCTCCTATGCCTGGCTGCGCCGCTTCCATGGCGCGGGTGCCGCGGTGATGGTGGCCACGCAGTCGCTACGCGATGAGCTGGTGGCGCGGGGCTTCGAGAATGTGCGCCCCTGGTCGCGCGGCGTGGACCTCGCCGCCTTCAGCCCGGAGCCGAAGGAGAACTTTGACCTGCCGCGCCCGATCTTCCTCTATGTCGGCCGCGTGGCGGTGGAGAAGAATCTGCGCGCGTTCCTCAAGCTGGACCTGCCCGGCTCCAAGCTGGTGGTGGGCGACGGCCCGCAGCGCCGCGAGCTGGAGGCGGAATTCCCCTACGCGCATTTTGTCGGCGCGCGGCACGGGGCGGAACTCGCCAAGGCCTACGCGGGGTCGGATGTGTTCGTGTTCCCCTCGAAGACCGACACGTTCGGCCTGGTGGTGCTGGAGGCGCTGGCCTCCGGCCTGCCGGTGGCGGCCTATCCGGTCACCGGCCCCAAGGACATTCTGGCCGAGGCGGAAGTGCCCGTCGGCGCGCTGGATGAGGATCTGCGCATCGCCTGCCTGAAGGCGCTGGAGATCGACCGCGCGAATTGCCGCCCCTTCGCCGAGACCTATTCCTGGCGCTCCTGCGCCGAGCGGTTCCTGGACAATCTCGTGCCGGTGACGGCGACCGTTTAAAACCCGCTAGGCCGAGCTGAATGGCGCCGTTTTTTGGGTTGCGAAGCGCGCGCCACCGGTTCGAGCGCACTGAGCAATGAGCGGAGCGTACGTTTGAGTACGTGAGCACCGGAGCGCAGAAATGCGGCGCCAGACGGCCGGCATAGTAGGGTTTTACTCCGCCAGCGTCAGCGCGTCCTCAATGCCAAACTCCCCCGGCAGGCTGCCCTTGGGAAATAGCCGGTTGAAATGCCCCATCTTGCGCCCCGGGCGGGCTTCCGCCTTGCCGTAATGGTGCGGGATCAGCCCCGGCGTGGCGAGGACGCGCGGCCATAGCGCCATATCCTCGGGCCCGATCAGGTTCTTCATCACGGCATCCGAGTGGCGCATGGCGGGCGGCAAAGGCAGCCCGGCCACGGCGCGGATATGCATCTCGAACTGCCCGCAGGGGCAGGCATCCATGGTCCAATGCCCGGAATTATGCGGGCGCGGGGCGATCTCGTTCACCAGCAGCTTGCCATCGGCGGTGACGAACATCTCCACGCCGAGAATGCCAACCAACTCCAGCGCCTCAGCCACGCGGCGGGCAATGTCCTGCGCCTCGGCCAGCAGATCCTGCGGCAGCGGCGCGGGGGCGAGGGTGAGGTCCAGGATATG
>NZ_JBKQJR010000102.1:0-24599 GCF_052326845.1 Acidocella sp.
GGGCCAGCGCCACGGTCTCCAGCCCGCCATCAACCTCGCGGGTGACGGTGGCGGTGCCATCGGCAATTTCGACCTTGGAGGCGAAGGTGCCCTGCGGCCAGCCGAGCAGCGCCGCCAGCATCTGGCCGGTGGCGTTCATGTCGTCGTCAATCGCCTGCTTGCCGAGCACGACGATGTCAGCGCCTTCCTTCTCGGCCAGCGCCTTCAGCAGCTTGGCCACGGCCAGCGGCTCCACCGCCACCTCGGTCTCCACCAGGATGCCGCGGTCGGCACCCATGGCCAGCGCGGTGCGGATCGTCTCCTGCGCCTGCGTCACACCGATCGAGACAGCGACGATCTCAGTCGCAACGCCCTTCTCCTTCAGGCGCACCGCTTCCTCAACCGCAATCTCGTCAAACGGGTTCATGGACATCTTCACGCCCGCGGTCTCAACGCCCGTCTTGTCCGACTTCACCCGGACCTTGACGTTGTAATCAACCACGCGCTTCACAGCGACCAGCAATTTCATGCTCTCTAATCCTTTGTCTATTCTCAGTTACGCAACGGCTTGCCCGTGGCCAGCGTGTGGGCGATGCGCGCCAGTGTGGGCTCGGTCTGGATCAGACGCAGGAAGTTTTCCCGCTCCAGCTCCAGCAGCCGCGCCTCGGTCACGGGCACGGTGGGGTCGGCGTCGCCCCCGCTCAGCACCGTGGCTAGCGCCCGCGCCACGGTCAGGTCGTGGTCGGTGGCGATGCCACGGGCATGCATACCCTCGGCAGCCATGTCCATCAGCACATAGCCCGCCGGACCCGGCAGGGTCACGGCCACCGGCGCGGGCGGTTCGTAGCCCGGTGCCAGCGCCAGGGCGCGGGCCTTGGCGTCGGCCAGCAGGCGGTCGCGGTTCATGGTGATGCCGTCAGCGGGGCGCAGGAACAGCTTGGCCTTGGCATCGGCGGCGGATTTGGAAACCGCAGCGGTGCTGATGAGTTCGAACACCTTGAGGGTTGCCGGAACTGGCCCGCGCGGCAGCTTGCCGAGCGTCTGCCAGCGCGTCAGCATGGCGGCGCAACCGCCCCAGCCGGGCAGCAGGCCGACGCCACATTCCACCAGCCCGATATAGCTTTCGGCATAAGCCTGGGTCGCGTCGCAATGCAGCAGGATCTCGCAGCCGCCGCCCAGCGCCATGCCGGCGGGCGCGCCGACCACCGGGAAGGGCGCGTATTTCAGCGCCTGATAGGCGGCCTGGCCGCTGGCGATGAGCGTCTCGATCTCCCCCCAGGCGCCCGCCTGCGCCGATTGCATGGCCTTGACCAGATTGGCGCCGACGGAGAAGTTGCTGCCCTCGTTATAGATCACCAGCGCGCTGAAGCGCTCGCGCACCAGGGCGATGCTCTCCTCGATCAGCGCCAGGATGTCCGTGTCGAGTGCGTTGCTCTTGCTGGTGAATTCCAGGCAGGTCACACCATCGCCAATTTCCCAGAGCGCGGCGCTCGGGTTGCGCAGCAGCGGGGTGGCGGTGCGCTTGATATCTTCCAGCAGCAGCACGCCCTCGGGGCGCGTGATGGCGTGGTATTCGCCGTCCAGCCCCAGCGCCTCGCGCTGACCGTTCTCGATGCGGTAGAAGCTGCGCCCGGCGGCGAGCTTCAGCAGTTCCGGCACAGCCACGCCATCGGCGGAGAGCTTCTCGGCCAGCCAGTCGACGCCGATGCGGTCAGCCAGCTCGAACGGGCCGTACGCCCAGTTATAGCCCAGCCGCATAGCCTCATCGATGGCGGCGATCTCGTCCGTCGCTTCCGGCACCAGGCTGGCGGCGTAAGCGATGGTGCGGCCAATCACGCGCCAGGCGTATTGCGACACCGGGCTGGCGCCTCCGAGCAGCGCGCGCAGATCGCGCCCGCCATCCGCCAGTTCCGGCAGCTTGGCGGCCTCTTCCGGGCGGTAGGTGCCGGTGGCGAGGTCGATGGACTCCTTCACCTTGCGCCCGCCTTCGCGGTTGAGGCGGTAGAACCCGCCCTTGCCCTTGCGCCCGGTATGGCCGCTGGCGATCATGTTCGCGATCAACGGCAGGTCGCGCTGCGCCTTGTGGAAATCATCCCCAGCGGGCAGCAGCTTGGTCAGGCTGGCATTGATATGCGGCATCAGGTCGATGCCCACGAGGTCGATCAGCCCGAACACGCCGGTGCGGGGGATGCCGAACGGCTTGCCCATCACGGCGTCGGCGGCCTCGATGGTCAGGCCGGCATCCATCGCCTCCAGCACGCCCAGCTGCAGCCAGTACACGCCCAGGCGGTTGGCGATGAAGCCGGGGGAGTCCTTGCAGGCGACGATGGTCTTGCCCAGCACGGCGTCGGCGAAATGGCTGATGCGGGCGACCGTGTCGGGGTCGCTCGCGGCGCCGGACACCACCTCCAGCAGGCGCATATAGCGCGGCGGGTTGAAGAAATGGGTGATCAGGAAGTCGCGCGCGAACGCCTCCGGCAGGCCGGCGACCAGATCCGCGATGGGGATGGTCGAGGTGTTGGAGGACACCGCCGTGCCGGGGCGGCGCACGGCGTCGATCTTGCGGTAGAGGTCCTGCTTGAGGTCGAGCCGCTCGATGATCGCCTCGATGATCCAGTCGCACTCGGCGAGCCGGGCGAGGTCGTCCTCGGTATTGCCGACCTCCACCAGCTTCGCCGCGGCGGGGGACATGAAGGGCGCGGGCTCGGTCTTCAGCATTTTCGCCACGGCACCGGCGGCCACGGCGTTGCGGTCGGCCGGGTCACGGACGATGTCGAGCAGCAGCACGGGGAAACCGGCATTGGCGACCTGGGCGGCGATGCCCGCCCCCATCACGCCAGCGCCGATGACGGCGACTTTGCGAACCTGCTGCATCAGATGCGCTCCAGAATGGTGGCGATGCCCTGGCCGCCGCCGATGCACTGGCTGGCCAGCGCGTAGCGCCCGCCGGTACGGGCGAGTAGGCTCGCCGCCTTGCCGGTGATGCGGGCACCGGTAGCGCCGAGCGGATGGCCGAGCGCCAGCGCGCCGCCATCGAGGTTGATCTTGGCTTCGTCGATCTCAAGCTCCTGGGCGCAAGCCAGCGCCTGGGAGGCGAACGCCTCGTTCAGTTCGACCAGATCGATGTCGGCGATGGTCAGGCCCGCGCGCGTCAGCGCCTTGCGCGTGGCCGCCACCGGGCCGATGCCCATGATATCCGGCGCGCAGCCTGCCACGGCGACGCTGCGGATGCGCGCGATCTTGGGCAGGCCATGCGCGTCGGCGTATTCTTCGGAACAGACCAGCACCGCCGAGGCGCCGTCGGTGAGCGGGGAGGAGGTACCGGCGGTCACCGAGCCATCGGTGGAGAAGGCCGGCTTCAGGCCCGCCAGCGTGGCGGCGGTGGTTTCCGGGCGGATGCCGCCATCGCGCGTCACCTTGCCGATGGGCACGATCTCGTCATCGAACAGCCCCTTGGCCTGCGCAGCGGCGGCGAGCCCATGGCTGCGCACGGCGAACGCCTCCTGCTGCTCACGCGAGATGCTCCAGCGGCGGGCGACATTCTCGGCGGTCTCGCCCATGCCCATATAGGCGCCGGGTTGCTTGGCGTGCAGCGCGGCATTCGGCATCGGGTTGAAGCCCATCATCGGCACGCGGCTCATACTTTCCACACCGGCGCAGATGAACACATCGCCTGCGCCAAGCTGGATCTGCCCGGCGGCGAAATGGACGGACTGCATCGACGACCCGCAGAAGCGGTTGACGGTGGTGCCCGCGACGCTGATCGGCAGGCCGGCCATCAGCACCAGCAGCCGGGCGAGGTTGAAGCCCTGCTCGCCCTCGGGGAAGGCGCAGCCAAGAATGAGGTCCTCGATATCCGCGGGTGCTACGCCGGTACGGGCGACCAGGCCGCGCACCACTTCAGCCGCGAGATCGTCCGGGCGAACGCGGGCGAGCTCACCCTTTTTGGCAAGCGTGAACGGCGAACGGGCATAGCCGACGATGACGACGGATTTCATGGAATAACTCCGGTGAAAAAGAAGAACGTGCGGGAAGAGGGGGTTCTTGCAATCTGCCTGTTTTTTGGCGCGGCCAAAGATGCGGGATCGGCACTGGCGGGCATTGAAATTGCGCACCCGGCGGGGCGTTTGGAAGTGATGGTTCTGCCGGCTTTCCCGGCAGAACCGATGGGTGCTGAGCTGAAACTATGCCCAGCCTTGTCTCGCGGCTTTATCGTTCTGATAAAGCCGCTTCAGTGTCAGAACTGCTCCACCGGCAGTTCCAGGGCGTACGAGCTGCCAGCCTGCACCGTGGTCAGCAGGGCGCTGGCCTTGGGCAGGATCTGCTCGGCGTAGAACGCGGCGGTGTTGATCTTCGCCTTGTAGAAGTCGTCCGCCGGGTGTTCCTTGAGCGCGGCATTGGCAGCCAGGGCGGCGCGGGCCATCAGCCAGCCGCCGCAGACATAGCCGGCCAGCATCATATAGTTGACCGAAGAAGCCAGAGCCGCCGCCGGATCGCGGGCGAGCGTCTGCAGCATCCAGGTGCTGGCCTGTTCCAACGCGTCCACGCCAGCGGTGAGGTGCTGGGCGATGGCGGCGAACGCCGGGCCTTCCACGCCTGCAACCGCCGCGGCAACAGCGCGGATGTCGGTGATCAGCTCGACCATCACCGCGCCCTGCTGCATGGGCAGCTTGCGCGCGGCGAGGTCGGCAGCCTGGATGCCGGTGGTGCCCTCATAGATCGGCAGGATGCGTGAGTCGCGCAGGTGCTGGGCGGCGCCGGTTTCCTCGATGAAGCCCATGCCGCCGTGCACCTGGATGCCCAGCGAGGTGACCTCCACGCCCAGCTCCGTGCACCAGCCCTTCAGCACCGGCGTCAGCAGCTCCACACGGGACTGGTGACGGGCGCGCTTGGCGGCGTCCGGGTGGTGGTGGGCGAAATCCACATCGGCCGAGACCAGCAGGGCCAGGGCGCGCATCGCCTCGATCTGGCTCTTCATGGTCAGCAGCACGCGCTTCACATCCGGGTGGTGGATGATGGGCAGCTTCTCGCCCGGCGCCTGGCCCACGACGCGGCCCTGGATGCGCTCCTTGGCGTAGTCGCGCGCCGCCTGATAGGCGCGCTCGGAAATGGCGAGACCCTGCAGGCCGACCTTCTGGCGCGCCTCGTTCATCATGGTGAACATGTGGTTGAGGCCCTTGTTGACCTCGCCCACCAGGTAGCCGACGGCACCATCGGCTTCACCGAAGGTCATTACGCAGGTCGGGCTGGCATGGATGCCGAGCTTGTGCTCCAGCGCGGTGCAGTGGGCGTCGGTGCGGGCACCCAGGCTGCCATCCGCGTTGACCAGGAACTTCGGCACCAGGAACAGGCTGATGCCCTTCACGCCCTCGGGCGCGTCCGGCAAGCGGGCGAGGACCAGATGGATGACGTTGTCCGTCATGTCGTGGTCGCCCCAGGTGATGAAGATCTTGGTGCCGAAGATGCGGTAGTGGTCGCCATCCGGCACGGCGCGCGTGCGCACGGCCGCGAGGTCGGAACCGGCCTGCGGCTCGGTCAGGTTCATCGTGCCGGTCCACTCGCCGCTGATCATCTTCGGCAGGTACTTGGCCTTCAGCTCCTCCGAGCCATGGGCGCGGATGGCCTCCACGGCGCCGGTGGTGAGCAGCGGGCACAGCGCGAAGGCCAGATTGGCGGCGTTCCACATCTCGGAGGCGGCGGCACCCAGCACGTTGGGCAGGCCCTGGCCGCCGAAAGCCGGGTCGCCGGTCATCGAGGCCCAGCCATTCTCCACGAATTGCTGGTAGGCGGCGCCGAAGCCCTCGGCCGCCACCACGCCCTGCGCGGTGAGATTGGCGCCGGTCTTGTCGCCGCTGGCGTTGATCGGCGAGAGCACCGCGCCGGCGAACTTGGCAGCCTCCTCCAGCACGGCATCGGCGAGGTCGGGCGTGGCCTCGGCGAAATCGGGCAGGGCCAGAACGTCGTTCAGCCCGGCAAGTTCGGTCAGGGCGAAGCGGATGTCGCGAAGTGGCGCGATGTAGTCGGTCATATCGGGTTCCTTAGTTATAAAGCCGGATCAGACAGTGAAATCTTCGCGTAGAACGCGTTTGTTGAGCTTGCCGACACTGGTCCGGGGCAGTTGGTCGACAAATTTCACATTCTGCGGCACCGCGAAGGCTGAGATCAGCCCCTTCGCGACGAACGCCTGCAAATGCAGCCTTATCTCGTCGGCCTCGACCTCCTGGCCGGGCCGGAGCACGACGATCGCCATCGGCCGTTCGCTCCATTTCGGGTCGGGCACGCCGATCACCGCCACCTCGGCCACCGCCGGATGGCGCAGGATCAGATCCTCCACGTCGATCGAAGAGATCCATTCGCCGCCGGACTTGATGACATCCTTCAGCCGGTCGGTGATTTTGAGATAGCCATCGGTGTCGATCAACCCGATATCGCCGGTGTGCAGCCAGCCGCCCGCCCACAGGGTTTTGGAGTTGGCCGGGTCCTTGAGGTACCCCTTGGTCAGCCAGGGCGCGCGGACAACGATCTCTCCCGCCGTCACGCCGTCACGCGGCACGTCGTTCATCTCGGGATCAACGATGCGCAGCTGGACCAGCGGAACGGCGCGCCCGGCTTTGCAGCGAACCTCCGCCTGCATGTCGGCGGGCAAGGTCTCCATGCCGGGGCGCAGCTGCGCCACGGTCAGGATCGGGCAGGTTTCGGACATGCCGTAGCCGGTAAAAACGTCAATTCCCATGTCCAGCGCCTGCTTGCACAGGGCCAGCGGCAGCGCCGCGCCGCCGATCACCACCGTCCAGACGTCCAGGCGCGCGCCGCGCTTCGCGGCGCTGCCCAGGATCATCTGCAGGATCGTCGGCACGCAATGGGAGAAGGTCACGCCCTCGCGCTGGATCAGGTCGAGCAGCGTCTCGGGGTGGTAGCGGCCGGGATAGACCTGCTTAACGCCCATGACCGTCGCCATATAAGGCATGCCCCAGGCATGGACATGGAACATCGGCGTGACCGGCATGTAGGTGTCGGTCACGTTGAACCTTCCCTGACCTTTGCCGACCAGCGCCGACATGCCCGCCAGCGTGTGCAGCACGAGCTGGCGATGGCTGAAATACACACCCTTGGGCAGGCCGGTGGTGCCTGTGGTGTAGAAGGTGGTGGCGCGGCTGTTCTCGTCGGGATTGGGAAACTCGAACGACGTGGCGGCCTGGGCCAGTAGCGCCTCGTATTCACCGGCGATCGGCAGATTCGTCGCGGGCGCCTTGGGGGCGTCGTTGAGCAGGACGAGGGTCTTGCCCGGATCGACCCGGTCCCACATCTGCTCCAGCAAGGGCAGGAATTCGCCATTGACGAGGATGATGTCATCCTCGGCGTGGTTGATTGTGTAGAGAATCTGCTCGGCGGAGAGGCGCACATTGATGGTGTGCAGCACCGCCCCCATCATCGGCACCGCGAAGAAGCATTCGAGATAGCGGTGCGTGTCCCAGTCCATCACGCCCACGGTCTGGCCGGGCCGCACGCCCAGCGCCGTCAGGGCGGCGGCGAGCCGGTGTACGCGCTCGCCGAACACCTGGTAGCTGTAGCGGCCTCGATCGGCGTAGACGATTTCCTGCGCCGAGGCCGAGGCCATGGCCGTCTGGAACAGGCTGGTAATTAGCAGGGGGCTGTCCTGCGCCAGCAGCAATGCACCGGTTTGGTTATCCGTCATTCTGTTTCCTTCCCTGGCGCGCGCGCCTGTGGTTCGTGCCAGCCGTGAAGGTCTGGCATCATCTTGCGGGCACTTTGTTCGCGGCTTAATCTCAATCACATCCCCCAAATGGGGGGGAGAAACGCCCCTCTTTGGGGCAAACGAATGGCGGCAACGCCACGGAACATGTTTTTGCGTTCGCGCTGGGGCAGGTGGCATGAGTTTGCCGGGAAGATTAGGTCAGCTTGCCTCCCGTTTATGCGATGAGTACCATGCGGGTGATATGAAAAACGAGGTTCCGGCCCAGTTCCTGGCGACGAAGACAACACGGCCACGCCGCCCCCCTGGCTTGATCGACCGTCTTCGCCTGCTCGAAGAGCTTAACCAGGCGCGGACCCGCCGGCTGATCATCATCAAAGGCGCCGCCGGGTTTGGCAAAACCAGCCTGGCCATCACCTGGGCGGAGCGTTTGCAGGCGCAGGGCCATGGCGTGGCCTGGGTGTCGCTGGACGCGGAGGATGACGAGCCGACCCAGTTCCTGTTCTATGTCGCCCATGTGCTGCGCGCGGCCTGCGATGGGCTGGGAAAACCAGCACTCGATCTCATCGAAGAGATCATGCTCGTCCGCCCTCTCACCATCGTCCGCTCGCTGATCAATAGCCTGACGGAGCTGGAGGACGATGTTTTCCTGTTTCTGGACGACTACCACGTCCTCACCGATCCCGGCATTCACGAGGGCGTCGCCTATCTGCTGCGCCATGCCCCCTCCAACCTGCATCTCGTGCTCATCACGCGGACCGAGCCGGAGCTGCCGCTGGGGCGCTGGCGGGCGCAGAACCAGTTGCTGGAAATCGACGGCGCCGCGCTGCGCTTCGACCTTGAGGAGACGCGCCACTTCCTGGAGCAGGAGCTTCCCGCCAGAGTCGGCCAGGCCAAGACAAGGGAACTGCACGCCAAGACCGAGGGCTGGCCGGCGATGCTGCGCATCGTCGCCACCGCCTCCGCCCAGTCCGGGCAGGAACTGACCCAGTATATCGACCATCTCTCCGGCAAGATCCGCCCGATCCGCAGCTATATCACCGAGATGCTCGATGGCCTGCCCGCGCCCCTGGCCGGGTTCCTGCTGCGCGCCGCCATCCTCGACCAGCTTTGCGCGCCCTTATGCCAGGCGGTTACCGGCCTCGCTGGCAGCCAGGATCTGCTGGAAGACATCGCCACACGCCGCCTGCTGCTTATCCCGCTCGACCAGGACGGCACCTGGTTCCGCTGCCACAAGCTGCTGCGTGACTTTCTCCTGCAGCGGCTGGAGGCGGAGCTGAAGGACGAAATCCCCGAGCTGCACCGGCGCGCCTATGCCTGGTACGCCGGGGCCGAGCTGTGGACGGATGCGATCCAGCATGCCATCGCCGCCGGCGATACGGCGCAGACCATCGGCTGGGTCGAGAACTGCGCCATGACCCTGATCAAGCGCGGCGAGCTGCTCACCTTGCTAACCTGGGCCCGGCTGATGCCGCCGGCCGTGATGAAGCGCCAAGTCAAGGTGCGGCTGGCGATCGCCTGGGGCATGGCGCTGGCCATGCGCTTCGACGAGGCTCTGCAGCTGGCAACCGAAATCGAGCGGGAGTTGGAAGGGGGGGAGGCGCGGGTTGTCGAATCCCTCGGTTGCGAATGCCTGACGATCCGTGCCGTGGCGCTGGCGCTGCGCGACGACACAACCGCCGCGCTGCAACTGGCCGAGGAAAGCCTGCGCCGCAACAGCAGCGGACGCTGGACCAGCAATGTCGCCGCCAATGTCGCCCTCCTGGGCTATTGGAAGCAGGGCGATCTCGCCCGCTATCACGGCGTGCCCTGGATTACGGCTTCCGGCGAGGATGGCAGCCGCAATGTGGTGGCTACAGTGTACCGGCTCTGCCTGCAGGGGCTGGTGGAGTACGAGCAACTGCGGACATCTTCGGCGGCACGGCATTTCCGCAAGGCTTTGCAGGTGGCGGAGGACCACGCCGGTGCAAATTCGGTGGCGGCCGCCATGCCGGCAAGTCTTTTGGCGCAACTCCACTATGATCAGGGCCGCCTGGACGAGGCTGAGGAGCTGGTTATCAACCGGCTCGGCGCCATTGATGCCGCCTGCATGCTTGAATGCGTGCTGCGAGCCTATCTGGTGCTGGCACGCGCGGCCATGAACCGCGGCAATGCCGAGCGTGCCTATGCGCTGCTGGACCAAGCGGAGAGCCTGGGCAAGGCGCGGCATTGGGGGCGGCTCGTTGCTTCCATCATGCTTGAGCGCGTGAGGATCAATCTCGGCGAGGGGCGTGCCGTGCAGGCGGAAGTCAACGTCGCGCAGCTGGACCGGCTGGCTCTGGACTATCCCGCGCCGGTCCGTTGTGCATGGTCCGAAATCCAAGACCACGCTGCCATGGCCCGCGTCGAACTGCTGTCAGCGAAGAAGCGCCACCCGCAAGGTATCGCGGTTCTGCGGCAGCTCTTGCAGGAGGCAAGAACGGCACAGTGCCATGACCAGGCTTTGCACCTGACCATCCGGCTGGCGGCCGAGCTGTGCCGCGCCCAGGAGCTGGACGAGGCGGCGGCGCTGCTCTGCGATGCTATCCCGGTGGCGGCGGCCAGCGGCATTATCCAGCCTTTCCACGATGCCGCCCCTGGTATCATCCCGCTGCTGCCGCGGGTCCAGGATGAGCTGCAGCGCCGTGGCGCCGCCGCCGACGCAGTGAATTTTGTTGCCAGCCTGCTGAGCCATCACCAGGGCATGCAAATGCCGCCGCAGGCGCTGGCCAGCGCCCCGGAAACCGCCGACCGCCTGAGCCCGCGTGAGCTGGGCGTGCTGATGTTGCTGGTGAAGGGGCAGTCGAACAAGGACATCGCCCGGGGCCTCAGTATCGCGCCGGAAACGGTAAAATCCCACCTCAAGAACATTTTTATCAAACTTGGCGTTGCCTGCCGGGCACAGGCAGTCTCGCGGGCGCTCAGTCTGGGGCTGGTGAATGCCAGCTGACCGGACAAAGAGGCGCTTAACACCATCCGCACATGAGGATCTCCTTTGAAGCATCGTAGAAACTGTCTGAACTCACGGTCATTTTGGCCATTAGCTCTGGCGCCTCTGAGCGGGTGCGGGGTTGTGGGCGGCGCGCCGTCCTATACGGTGGTCGGGAGCTTCTTCCCGGCCTGGATGTTCTGCGGGGTTTTCGGTATTTTCGTCGCCATCGGCGCGCGGGCCGCTTTTGTCTCGCTCGGGCTGGCGAATGTGCTGCCCTACCAGCTATTTGTCTGCACCGCGATCGGGCTGACCGCGGCGATGCTGGTCTGGCTGCTCTGGTTCGGGCAATGAGCATGAAAGCTGCCGGCATCCACAAGTCTGGCCTCCGCCCCAAACTCATCTCGCTTGCGGTCATCCTCGTTGCGGTCGTGGTCGGCCTCTATGTGGCGCACAAAAACGCTGTCTATCCTTCAACCGATGACGCGGAAATTGATGCCGATGTCGTTCAGGTTGCCTCCGTGGTCGGCGGGCGTGTCATCTCAATTCCGGTCGAGGAGAACACCTACGTCTCCAAGGGCGATGTACTCTTCCAGATTGACCCGGTGCCCTACCAACTCGTGGTAGCGCAGACCCAGGCCGATCTCGACCTTGCGAAAGCGCAGCTCGGCACGCAGCAGCGCGCGTTGACATTGCAGCGCGCTGCCGCCGATATCGCCGCCAAGCAGGTCATCAGCGCTACCGCCAATTACGAGCTGGCGACGCGCAATGTCGGGCGTCTGACCCCGCTCACCGCCAAGGGGTATGTCCCGGTGCAGCAACTCGACCAGGCTCAGGTCGCGCAGCACGATGCCGCAACCGCGTTGGCGCAGGCGCAGGTGCAGCAACAGGCCACCCTGCAAGCCATTGACACCTTGGCGGCGACGGAAGCGACGGTCGCGGCGCGCCAGGCGGCGCTCGCCATCGCGCAACGCGCCCTCAGCGATACCACCGTGCGCGCGACGCATGACGGCTTCGTGACCGGCCTCACCGTCTCCTCCGGCGAGATGGTGGCGCCCACGCAGATTCTCTTCACCCTCATCAACACCGACCAGTGGTTCGCCGTTGCCAATTTCAGGGAGACGAGCCTGCGGCACATCGCCGTTGGCGACTGCGCGACGGTCTATTCGATGATCGACCGCTCGCAGCCGATCAAAGGGGTAGTCCAGGGGATTGGCTGGGGCGTGTTCAGCACGGAGCGGGTGGAAACCCCCCTTGGCGCGCCTTATGTCGAACGTTCCTTGAACTGGGTCAGGGTGGAGGAGCGCTTCCCCGTGCGCATTGTACTGCAGAATCCACCGCAGAACCTCATCCGGCTGGGGGCGAGTTCGGTTGTCGAAATCAATCGTGGTGCCGAGTGCCACTGATGCTCAGGGAGCGCGCGCAGGAGTTTCTGCGCCTGCTCGCCCCGGCGCCCGGGCGGCTGGAATTCGCTGCCCGTGTGGGCGTGATTTGCATGCTGACGATGCTGGTCACGGAAATCTACCAGACGCCCGACCCGGCGCTGACCACGTATATCGTCTTCTTCGTCGTCAAGCCCGACCGCACGAGTAGCGTCGTTCTGGGCCTGACGATGCTTGTCGTCATCACTTTTACCATAGGCATCCTGTTTCCGCTGTCGATACTGCTGATCAATATCTCGATCTTTCGCGTGGCCGCCATGGTGGTGCTCTCATTCATGCTGCTGTTCGCGAGTTCGTCGTCTAAATTGCAGCCTGTCGGCAACATCGTCGCGCTGATCGTGATCTATGCGCTGGACCTGCTGACCACTGTGCCGGACGGCGAAACCGCCACGCGCACGCTGCTTTATACTTGGTTATTCGTCGGTATCCCGGTTGGCATGTCGCTCGTGGTCAACCTGGTCATGGCGCCGGCGCCTCGCAGCCTGGCGCAGCGCGCGCTGGCGATACGCCTCGGCTTAGCCGCCACCATGCTGCGCGATCCTACGGCGCGCACGAGGCGCTCGTTCAAAGCCGTCACGGCGGTTGGCACGGGCGGCATTTTGGAATGGCTCGAGCGGACCGGCATGGAGAAGAGTTCGCCGCCGCAGGATCTCGCCGCTTTGCGTCAGGCCACGGATTCCATCGCCACGGTCCTGTTGCTCACCGACCTGATCGCCCGCGACCCGGACAGGATGCTGCCGCAGCGGCAGCGGGAAATCATCGCTCAAACACTGGGGGGCATGGCGGCGATCTTCCAGGCCGGAGGTTATCCGGTTGAGGTGAAGCTCGAAAACGACGCCGAGGAGGATGCCTTGTCCCCATCCCCGGCGGCGATTTTCGGCGAGTTCCAGGAAGTGCTCGGCAGTTTCGCCGAGCCTCCTCCTTCTCCGGCGGCCGAGGCCCCGAAGAAGAAGAGCGGCTTCTTCCGCCCCGACGCCTTCACCAACCCCGACCATGTCTATTACGCGCTCAAGGGCACGTTGGCGGCGATGTTCTGCTACATCGTGTATACCTCGCTCAACTGGCGCGGGATCCATACCTGCCTCATCACCTGCTACATCGTGGCGCTGGGGACGGCTGGAGAGACCGTCGAGAAGCTGAGTCTGCGCCTGCTTGGCTGCATCCTGGGGGCGAGTACCGGTCTCGCCGCGATCGTATTCCTTATGCCTGACCTTGATTCAATCGGCGCGCTGATGATCGTCGTCTTCCTGTTCACCCTGGCCGCGGCCTGGATCGCCGCCGGCGGACCGCGCATCGCCTATGCCGGGCTGCAGATGGCGTTCGCCTTCTTTCTCTGCATCTTGCAGGGGCCAACGCCGGCCTTCGACCTGACGACGGCGCGCGACCGCATCATCGGCATCCTGTTCGGCAACTTCGTGGTCTATATGGTATTCACCAATATCTGGCCGGTCAGTGTCGTCAAACGCATTGATCCCGCCATCGTCTCGATGCTGCGGCAATTGAGCGGAATGGTGAAGGCGGCGAACTGGCCGGAGCGCCGGACGCTCGCCACCCGGGCGCAGGCCGCGCTGAGCGCCGTCGAGAGCGACATCGCCATCGCGCAATACGAGCCGTCCTCGATCCGCCCGCCGGTGACGTGGCTGCGGGCGCGCCGCCGCACGGCGCTTGACATCGCAGCGCTCGAGGGCCCCCTCCTGCTGACCGCCAACCAGACGCCAAGCCTGTGCCAGGACATCGCCCACCGGCTCGACAGGCTGGCGGACAGTTTAGGCACGCTCAAGGAACCTGCTATGCAGACTAACGGCCCATCGCCAGCATCGAGCGCCTTGCCGCCGCTGGATGCGCTTACCGAAGACCAGCATCCGGTGCGCCAACTGATCGAAATTCATCTGGAAAACCTGGAGCAGATGTTCGCGCAAGGACACGCCGGGGAAGGGGCGGGGAATCATGCGCCAGTATAAGGCGGTACTTTCGCTGCTGCTCTTGAACGGATGCGCGACGTCCGCCCTGGACATGGCGCCGCCAAGCCCCGACCAGCCCTGGACCCCCGCCGTCACATCGGCAGGCGAGATCATTCCCGGCGCCAGCGGCGCCGCCAGCGGCAACGGCTACGTCCTGCCGCCCAACACGGCGCTCGGCAACCTGCCGCAATCCCCCCGCATCGACCCCAGCAAGGCCTACACCCTGCCGGAACTGATCGACATCGCCGAATCCAACGATCCCGCGACGCGCATCGCCTGGGAAAATGCCCGCAAGGCGGCGCTCGCAGCCGGCATCGCGGAAAGCGCTTTTCTGCCCAACCTCACGGCCAGCGCCGTTGGCGCTTATCAGGATAACTCCTCGAATACCTCGGCGCAGGGGGGCAGCGTCAGCGGCAACGACACGGTGCATGGCGTGATCTCGGCGGTGTCCCTCAATTGGCTGCTCTTCGACTTTGGCGAGAGATCGGCGCTTGTGGACGTGGCGAAGCAGGGATCGGTGATCACCAACATCGCCTTCACCGCCGCGCACCAGCAACTCATCTATAACGTCTCCATAGCCTATTACGTGAACGAAGCCGCCCGCGACCATGTCGCCACGGCGGCGCAAACGCTGGCGACCGCCAAGACCGTGCAGGCGGCGGCGGAGGACCGTTACGCTCACGGCATCGGCACTACCATTGAGGTTGCGCAGGCTCGCCAGGCCACGGCCCAGGCCGAACTGGCAATGGTACAGGCTAACGGCGGCGAGCAGGACGCCTATCTGGCGCTGCTGACGGCGATGGGCATTTCGCCCCTGACCAAGATCACCATCGCCCCTTTGCCGCACCGGGATCTTTCACCAGCCATGGACGCCCCCGTGGAGAGCATCATTTCCACGGCGCTGGTGCGCCGCCCGGACGTGCTGAGCGCCTATGCAGCGCAACAGCAGAGCCTTGCCGGGGTGCAGGCGGCGCGGGACGAGTTCCTGCCGAAAGTGTTCCTCTCGGCTACCGGTGCCTACAACTCATCAAGCCTGAGCCTCTCGGCGCTGCCCTCAGTCGGCGGGCAGGCGGCGACCGAAAATCTCTCCGGCCACCAATTTGGCGGCGCTATCCTCGCCGGCGTCACATTCCCGCTCTACGACGGCGGCACCCGCGCCGCGATCCTGGACCAGGCCAAGGCGCAGGAGGACAGCGCCGATGCCGCGCTGAACCAGGTGCAGGACGAGGCCGTGCGGCAGATCGCCCTCGCCAATAATTCGGTACATACCAGCCTTGCCGCCTACAGTGCCGCGCAGGCGCTGGCCGCCGCCTCGCAGACGACCTTCGATGCCGCCCTGACCGCCTATCGCAGCGGGGTGGGGTCGATTACCGACCTCACCGTGGCGGAAAGCCAGCTTAGCCAGGCCCAGGACATCGCCACGGATGCCTATAGCGCGGCCCTGTCCGCCGCCGCTACGCTCGCTCTTTCGACCGGCGCGCTGGGCGCTTCGCCGCAATAGGCAGCATTCCTAGTCACGACAAAAATAGCACGAGGAGCGGCACGACGATGGCGGTAACGACGCCATTGATGGCGATCCCCAGAGCGGCAAAGGCGGCGGCCATGCCGTCGAGCGGGGCTACCTGCGCCGCCGCAATACCGCTGCCGGCGACACCTGCGGCAAGGCCGTGAACACGCCAATCCTCGATCTTGAACTGCCGTAGCAGACGCTGTCCGACGACCGCGGCGACGATGCCGCCCAGGATGGCGAGGGCAGCGGTGAGCGCGGGGATGCCGCCGATCTCCTGCGACACGGCGATGGCAATCGGGGTGGTCACGGCCTTCGGTGCCATGGACAGGGCGACAATGCGCGAACCGCCAAGGAGCCACACGATGCCGACACCGCTGACGATCGAGGTCATGGACCCGGCCAGCAAGGCCAAGCCGACACTGTGCAGGCTGCGCAGCACATGGTGGATGTTGCGCGCCATCGGCACGGCCAGGGCCACGGTGGCCGGCCCAAGCAGGAAGTTGATGAACTGCGCGCCATCGAAATATCGCTTATAGGGCGTGCCGGTGAGCACGACGATGACCGCCACCAGCACGATGGTGATCAGCACCGGATTGAAATAGGGCTTGGCGCCGAGCAGCATCTGCACCCGCCGGGCGGCCAGATACATGCCCAGCGTGATGACCAGCCAGATCAGCGGCGAGAGTTCCAGCGGAACCCAGATTGCGGTGATTTCCCGGCCCATCATGGCGTGACTCCCTCCTGCGGCACGGTGGATGTCGTGTTGCGTACAAAATGATGCATGACCAGCCCGGTCGCGGCCAGGCTGAGGACGGTTGAGCCGACCACCCCAACCAGGATCGGCATCCATTCCTGTCGCAGCAGACTGGCCTCGGCGATGATGCCGACGCCAGCCGGCACGAACAGCAAGCCCAAATGCTGGAGCAGCACGCCAGCGGTCTTGTCGAGCGCGGGTGGGGCCTCGGGATTGAGCGGCGCCTCGCGGCGGTAACGCCAGACCAGGACAGCCGCGAGCAGCAGCATGCCGATGACCGGGCCCGGCACGGCGATGTGCAGTGCGCTCCGCAGAATCTCGCCAAAAAGCTCGAACAGCATAAGGATGAATATTGCCCCGATCATGACTGGTGTATCCGGGGGGAAGAAGGCGAAAGCATTGAAACGCTCCATGGTGGCGGCAAATAACGGGGCCGTATGGACTGTTGCCTTGCGTCCCGATACGCCCAAGATTACAAATTATCTTTGCAAAAACGGGTAGAGTAGGGCGATGGATTATCTGGCGGCCATGCGGGCGTTTGTCCGGTCAGTGGAGCTTGGGAGCTTTTCCAAGGTGGCCGCCGAGGAAAAGCAGAAAGTCTCGACCATCTCACGCTATATCAGCGCGCTGGAAAGCGATCTAGGTGCCGCCTTGCTGAACCGCTCGACGCGGCGGTTGCATCTGACCGAGGCGGGGACCACCTTCTACGAGCGCGCCGTGGTTGTGCTTGCCGGGGTGGAAGACGCCAGGCAGGCGACGATGTCCCTGAATGCGACGCCGCAAGGCCTGCTGCGCCTTAACGTGCCGGGGGCGTTCGGGCGCCATCACATCGTGCCGCACATAAAGGATTTCCTCGAAGCCTATCCGAAAATCCGCCTTGATATCACGCTGACTGATGTGACGGTGGATTTGATCGAAACGGGAACCGATGTTGCGGTGCGCATTGGCGCCCTGGCGGATTCAACGCTGAAGGCGAAATATCTGGCGCCGCAGCACCGTTTGCTGGTGTGCAGCCCGGATTATCTGGCGCGGCATGGGGAGCCGGCCGAACCGCAGGATCTGGCCCGGCACGAATGTCTGATCTTTGCCTTGCAACCGGCCGATGCCTGGTATTTTTCCAAGCCGGGCGGCGAAGCTACGGAGATGAAAATCACCGGATCCCTGCGCGCCAATGATTCCGAGGCGCTGCTCCATGCCGCGCGCGCGGGGCTCGGCATTGCGCTGTTGCCAACCTGGCTGATTGGCGAGGACATCAAGCAGGGCCAGCTGGTTAAAATTCTCCCCGACTGGGACTGGATGATCGCCCTGGGGCCGGAGCGGGCCATCTGGGGCGTCTATCCGCCGAAAAAGACGGTCTCGCCCAAGGTGCGGGCATTTTTAAGCTTTCTTGCCGAGAGGTTTGGCAAGCCGCCCTATTGGGACCGGCAGGTTGTCTCCCCGCACGTATGATGCGGCTGCCTGAGGCTTAGACGAGGGAGAGTGCTTGATGCCGTTTCCGGAGCGAAAAAACTAATGATCCCACTCAATGATATATCGCGTGGTCCTTCACGCTTTCCTATCGTCACGACGAGCATCATCGCACTGAATGTTCTTGGTTTTGGCCTCGAACTGATAGGCGGTGATGCGTTTGTAGAACAATGGTCGGCGGTTCCGGCGGATATTGTTGGCGGTCATCACCTGATAACCATTCTGACAGCCATGTTCATGCATGCGAGCTGGTCGCACATTATTGGCAACATGGTGTTCTTCTGGGCGTTCAGCCCCGAGATCGAAGACGCGATGGGGCCGAAGCGGTTCGCGCTGTTCTACCTGTGCGGCGGTATCGTCTCCATGCTCGCGCAGATTGCTGCCGATCCGGGGTCAATGGTTCCCACTCTGGGCGCGAGCGGCGCGATTGCCGCTGTAATGGGCGCGTTTCTGGTCACCTATCCACGCGACAATATTCGCACGATTTTGCTGCTCGGTTGGTTTGCCCGCATCACGTTCATACCCGCCGCGCTGCTGATCGGGTTTTGGTTTTTGACCCAGCTTCTGAGCCTTGGCTCGGTCTCAGACGTGCAGTCTGGCGGTGTCGCCTACATGGCGCATATCGGCGGCATTATCTTTGGCGCCGTCACCGCGCGTCTGTTCGAGTATCCGCGCCCGCCCTCCGGACCATGGGGAGAAGAATGATCCTTCAGGGCGCAGCTGACGGTCTAGAGCTCGACCGGCGACTCAGTAGCCGGTCAACTGCTTATAAACGCCACGGGCGGAACCTCCCAGCAGCCGCACGGCAATGTTCAGAGCCGTGGCATCGGCCCCCACCCGCCAGAGCACCTTCTTGCCATGGACGGCCTTCCACACCGTCTCGGCCACTGCCTGGGGTTTCACCTTTACCCCCAGCTTCTCCACCGACGAGGCTTTCACCTTGGCGTCATTGACCATGGGTGTTTGCACATAGGCCACCAGAATGGCGCTTACCTGGATGTCAGCTGGCTCCATCTCGATGTTAAGCGCCTCGGTCAGGCCGCGGACGAAAAATTTCGAGGCGCTGTACATCGCATGGTCCGGCGTGCCGTATTCGGCCGAGGTCGAACTCATGCTCACGATATGCGCGCCAGGCGTGCGCGCCAGCGCTGGGTAGGCGGCGTCGATGCAATACACCACGCCCTTGATGTTCACATCGACCAGCCGGTCGATGCGATCGGGCGCGATCTTCACGTGCGGTCCCATTTCCAGAAGTCCGGCGCAGTTGAACAAGGCATCGAGGCTGCCCCCGGTCACTGCGGTGGCGGCGTCCACGATGGCACGCGCCCCCTCGCGTGTGCGCACATCTCCGGTGATGGGGACGAGGCTGGAACCCAGCTCGGCGGCGAGTTGCGCCAGCGCCGGAGGGTTGATGTCTGCTGCCGCAACCCGCCAGCCGCGCGCCACGAACAGGCTTGCGGTTTCCCGGCCAATGCCGGAGGCCGCGCCGGTAATAAGGATCGTTTTCATGGCCAAATCTCCCTCAACCGGCGGTGTAGCCGCCATCGACCAGCAGGTCCGAGCCGGTGACGTAGCTCGACTCATCGGAGCACAGGAACAGGATGGCATTGGCCACTTCCACCGGCTGCGCCAAGCGGCCCATCGGCGTGCGGTTCAGAACCTTGGCCTGAAACCCCTGCGCGATTTCGGGCGGCATCGCGCCGATGGCGTTCAGCACCAGCGGGGTTTCGACAAATCCCGGGCACACCGCGTTGATGCGAATCTTGTAGCCGGATTTGGCGCAATGCACGGCGGCGGATTTGGTCAGCAGCCGTACCCCGCCCTTGGTGACGTTGTAGGCCAGCGCCATGGGTTCGCCGACAATGCCCTCGATGGAGGCGAGGTTGACGATGGAGCCGCCATGCTCCTTCATTTCGCGCACGCCAAGCTGCACGCCGTGGAACACGCCATCGAGATTGATATCCAACGTCTTGCGCCAGCTCGCCCAGTCCACGCTCTCGATGCTGCCCGGAATGACGATCCCGGCATTGTTGACGATGACATCGATGCGCCCGCCAAATTCCTTGGCGGCGTGCAACGCGCTTTCCCAGGCGTCGCGTTGGGTCACGTCGTGCTGCTGAAAGCGCACAGCCAGGCCGGATTCCACCAGCGTGGCGGTGGCGGCTTCGCCTTGCGCGGCATCGATATCGGTAAGCAGCACCTTGGCCCCTTCCTGCGCCAGGCGCGTGGCGGCGGCCAAGCCAATGCCATTCGCGGCCCCCGTGACGAGGCAGGTTTTGCCGGACAGACGTTTCATAAGCCGTTTCCTTTATTGTTTTATGTTTGTTTTTATGCGCGCCGGTGAATGGCGTGCGGCTCGCGCTCGAACGCCTCGACCAGGAACCGGTCTTGCGGCTTCTCCGAGGCGGTTTTTGGAATCTGGCGCATCACCTGGATGAAGCTGGGGATGAAATTGGCTTCGAGCCGGTTCTTGCAGACATCGAACAGGCGCTGTGGGTCGAAACAGATTTCGTCCCTGGGCACGATGGCGGCGACGACGTCCTTCTCGCCAGGAACGTGATTTTTGGCGGGGATGCCATAGACATAGACATCGTCGGCAAGCCCGGATTCGGCGATGACCTTCTCGATGAAGGCGGCGTTGATGAACTCGCCATTGCGGCGGATGCCGGCCCCCTTGCGATAATCGAAGTAGAGCCAGCCATCCTCGTCTTCATGCACGACGTCGCCCATGCGCAGCCAGCCGCCGGCGCATTTCTTCACGGATGCCGCTGGATCGCCGAAATATTCGACGACATAGGGCGCGCCGTTGGCCGGGCGGAACAGCAGCTCGCCAGGCGTGCCGTGCGGCACGTCCTTATCCTCGTCATCCACGATACGATATTGGAACATCGCCGGCGGTTTGCCGATGCTGCCAACCGGACCGGTGCCGGGATAGTTGAAGGTCAAGCCACCCTCCGCCGCGCCATAAAACTCAAGTATCTTGACGTTGAAGCGCTGCTCGAAGGATTTCCAGATCGCCGCGGGCATGCCAGCGGAGATAATGAGACGCACCGGATTATGCCCGTCATCAGGGCGGGATGGCTCGGCATAGATGGCGGTGGTCATGCCGCCCAGCAGCGTGAAGCTGGTGGCGCCGTATTTGCGGGTGATGTTCCATAGCCGCGACTTGGAAAAACGCCGCGAGAGCACCGCGCGCAGCTTGCAGGCCAGCGCCGCGCCCAGGGTGAGGAGCTGCGCGTTGGCATGGGTGAGCGAAAGGCCGGAATAGAGGATGTCGTCGTCGCGATAGCTGAAGAGCTTCTGGGCAAGCAGCGTGGTGTCGCAATACCGGCGGTTCGTCATCACGATCCCCTTGGGATCGCCGGTGGTGCCGGAGGTGAAGATCAGCTCCAGCGGGCTGTCCGGGTCGGTGGTCAGCACCGGCAGCGCGGGTGCCCGCGCGGCGGCGAGGGCGACCCAGTCCACCACGCCTGGGTAGTCGGCGAGCGGGCGCGGTCCTTCATCGGTGACGAAGCTCGCCACCCAGGCGAGGCCGGGCAGGGTGGCACGCACCTCCTGGATGTTGTCCAGCGCGTAATCGGCGGCGAAGACGCCGCTGCACGCCGCACGCTCCAGCATGAAGCGCAGCTTGTCGCCCTTGGTGCGGGGGTCGATCGGTACCACCGCCGCGCCGAGAATGCTGGCCGCCACCATGGCTTCGACAAACTCCGGGTGGTTAGCCATGACCAAGCCAAAGCGCCGGCCCGGCCTCACCCCCAGCTCCAGCAGCACCTGTGCCAGGCGCTGGCTGTTCTCCCACAGCTCACGGTAGCTGCGGGTTTCGTCGGCGCGCACGCCTGCGCCCTCGAAGGTCAGCACATTAAACTCGGGCATCTCCTCGGCGCGGTTGGCGACGAGGTTGGCCAGAATGCTTTCGTTGCGTGTGGTCATGGTTCAGCGTCCCAGAAGAGTGAGGCAGGCAACGGCTTCTTCAACACCCGCCAGGCCGCCGCCGTTTTCGGCCAAGGCGATGCGCGCGCCCTCCACCTGCCGGAGGCCGGCTTCGTGGCGCAGTTGCGTGACCAGCTCGAAAATCTGCGCGAGCCCGGTGGCGCCGATCGGGTGGCCCTTGGATTCCAGCCCGCCCGAGGGGTTGATGGGAATACGCCCGCCGATCGAGGTCTCGCCGCGCTCAGCCGCCGGCCCGCCGCCGCCGAAGGGGATCAGTCCGAGCAGTTCGGATTGCAAAATTTCGCCGATGGCCGTGGCGTCATGCACTTCGGCCACGCTCACCTCTTCGGGGCCGATGCCGGCGCGCTCGAACAGCTTGCGCGCGGCCTTGCGGACCAGGTGATTCTCCAGATCCGCCGGCGCCCGCTCGCTGCTGGTTTGCAACGCACAGCCCAGCACGCGCACCGCGCGCCCCGCCTGGCCGCGCAGCCGCTTTAACCCGGCTTCGGTGCACAGAATCGCGGCGGCGGCGCCATCGCTGACCGGCGAGCACATTGGCAGGGTCAGCGGATAGGTGATCGGCGGCGCCGCCAGCACCTGCTCGATGGTGTAGGCATCGCGATACTGGGACAGCGGATTATGCACGGAATGCATGTGGTTTTTCGCCGACACCGCCGCGAACTGGCGCTGCGTGGTGCCGAATTCGCGCATGTGCATGCGGCCCATGGCGGCGTAAATATCCATGAACACGCTGTATGGCTTTTCTGACATCGTGCCCGGCGGCGGCTCAATGCCGCGCCCCATCTCCATCAGCTTTGCCTGATTGGCCACGGTCTCGTGCACATCCCAGGCGCCATCGAAGGCCGCGAAGGTGCGGGCTTTGTCGGTGGAGAACATCTTCTCCGCGCCGAGGGCGAGGACGATATCCGCCGCCCCGGCCAGCAGATGGTTGACCGCCAGATGGAACGCCGTGCTGGCGCTGGCGCAGGCGTTTTCCACATTCACCACGGGCAGGCCCTCAAAGCCCATGGCACGCAGTGCCAGTTCGCCGCGGATCATGTGCTGG
This sequence comes from Acidocella sp., assembly GCF_052326845.1. Taxonomy (GTDB): domain Bacteria; phylum Pseudomonadota; class Alphaproteobacteria; order Acetobacterales; family Acetobacteraceae; genus Acidocella. The sequence continues at coordinate 22,771 of NZ_JBKQJR010000102.1, forward strand.
CCATCCATGTGGCCCTGCGTGGCGTTGGCGAAATAGGCCGCCTCCACCTGGGTCTTCTCGCATCCGGCATCTTCAAGTGCTGCCGTCACGGCCTGTGCGGCGAGATCTTTCACACTCACTGACAAGTGTTTGCCGAACGGCGTCATGCCGATCCCGGCAACGTAGATGGTCTGGGTCATGTTCACCTCGAATAGGGAAAGCGGCGCGGCGGGAGAACCACCGCGCCTAGTCAGCTAGACCTGCTTGATCTCGTAGGAGAGGTAGCCATCCTCCGCCTGCGCCGTGAGCAGGCGTCGTGCGCCAAGGATCGTCGAACCCGAGCCAAACCCAACGTTTTTCAGCTCGCCTGCGAGCACCGAGCGTGCTGCCTCGGCGCCGAAAACCCCGGTCTGGGAATAGGCGGAGTTGCCGCGCAGGATCACGCTCACCGATTGCGTGTTGCCACGCGCCTGGCAGGAGATGACGGTGCGGTGAATTTCCGGCGTCTCGCGCGGCGGCTCCTTCTGCGTCACCTGGCGGCCGATCTGGTTGGTCACCTCTTCCTGCGCCGCGGCGTCGAGCTGGCGGTAATTCTCCTCGAACTGCTTCAGCAGGCCGAGAACATTCATCATCATCTCCTGGTTGCCCAGCGAGAACATCACCGAGCAGTTGCGCACGCGGGTATCGCCCTCGTACCACACCGGCTCACCGGCTCCGCCCCAGGGCATGGCCTTCAGCATACGGTGGATGCCGGGCACGGAGACGTCATACGCCGTGGCCCAAGGCCACTGCACCAGCTCTCCCTGGCTCAGATAATACATCGGCTTTGTGCACATGCGCAGGAAAGACATCGTCGAGGCCACGCTGACTTCAGCATCGCCGTAATAGAGCAGGTCCAGGGTGTCGATGCCCGGGGTCTCCAGCGCGATTTCGGCAGCGATTGTGCCAGCCGTCCACATGTAGGAATTCGCCGGGCACAGCGCCAGCTCGAAGTGGTTTCGATTGACGGGCCAATGGCGATAGTCGACGTGTACGGCGATCGCTTTGCCGTCAGCCTTATGATGGTATCGGGGAGAGTGCAGCCGGGGGATTTCGTTGCCGTGCAGGCGCGGCGCTACGTCGTAGCAAAGATTGCATACGCTGACGCGCAAGCGGCAAGGCGTCTCTTCGAAGACCTATTTCCCGAACTCGCCGCCCGGGCCCAGACGCTAGTCGCTTGAACCTACACTCGCCATGAACTTCCCCGGCGACCTTAACGACCATCCCCGCGTATCGGCACTGATCGAGCAATTTGGCGTTGTCGACGCCGGGATGCGGGACCTGCCGATCTACAATCACACGGTGGCCATCGAGAGCGTCGGCTTCCGCTTGTTCAACGATGTAGAATTGTTGGGTGTCGTCCTGACCCCCTGGTTTATGAACTTGCTGATCCTGCCAATAACGCCCGTGGCGATGAATATGGCTGAAATCGGCCGGACCGTCTCCGTTGAACTCCCCATCGGTGCACGGCCATTCGTGGTCGGCGGCAACGAAGCAGTCGGGCTTTATAAGGCCCATTCACTGCATTCGCCGGTGCTGAGCTTTACACTTCCCGGTCAAGCTCGCGCCGAGGCGCACCGGCAGCTTGCACTGCTGATGACTTCGGTGGCGGCGGAGCCGGTTGCAAGGCCCGCGTCAGACGTCGCCGGCCTGGATCGCCGCGCGCTGTTATTCCGTCGCCGAAACATTTGAATTCCCCTTGCCTTAGCCCAGACACGCGCCCGTCGTTCACACGACTTATTCGTGCGGTCCCTGGTTCCCCGGGCCTAGCGGGCGCCCAAACTCAACTCCTGGCTGAACGTTGACCTGGA
>NZ_JBKQJR010000103.1:0-8391 GCF_052326845.1 Acidocella sp.
CCTCGTCCACGTCGATCCCGCCTTGCGGAAGCTGCCAGGCACTGATGATGCCGATTCGCTTGCCGACAAACACGCGCCCATCCGGGCCAAACAGCACCGCGCCAACGTTCAGCCGGTACGGCAGGGAGGTATGATCAGTCATGGCCAGCCCGTTACTGCGCGGCGGACATGCCGTCCACCAGCTTGATCCCCATCTGCAGCTGGAAGTCGGTATCCTGTTTGGTGGGGTCGAAGGCCGGCCAGTTCGCGGGCGGCTTGGCCGGAATACTGGCGGTCACGGCTGGCAGAGCCGGCGCTGGCGGCAGCGGGGCCGGGTTCTGGCCGGTGGGGTTGGCGAAGGAGTTAAGCAGATCGGTCTCGCGCAGCTGGGCGAAGAATTCGTCATTCGGCAGGTTGGTGTCGGACACGGTGACATCCGGGCTCACGCCATAGCCCTGGATGGATTTGCCCGAGGGGGTAAAATACAGCGCCGTGGTCAGGCGCAGCGCGCCCTCGTTGTCGATCGGCATGATCGTCTGTACCGAGCCTTTGCCGAAGGTCTTGGTGCCCAGCACCAGGGCGCGGCGGTTCTGCTGCAGTGCCGCGGTGACGATTTCCGCCGCCGAGGCGGTGCCGGCATCGGTGAGGACAACGATCGGCGCGTTGTTGGTGATGTCACCGCTCTGCTGCGCGTACCATACCTGGTCGTCCTCCGAGTGGCGGCCATGGGTGGAGACGATCTCGCCCGAATCCAGGAAGTCGTTGCTCACCGCCACGGCCTGGTCCAGCAGCCCGCCCGGGTTGTCGCGCAGGTCCAGGATATAGCCGTGCAGCTTGCCATGGGCCTGCTGGCTCAGATCGTTCACGGCGTTGCGGATATGCGGGTCGGCGTTCTCGTCGAAGCTGCTCAGGCGGATATAGCCAACCGGCCCGTCCGGGGTGTTGAACAGCTTGTCCTTCACGTCGTCGATCTTGATGACCTCGCGCGTCAGCGTGACATGGATCGGCGTGTTCACGCCGTTGCGCTTGATGGTGAGGGTAATCTGCGTGCCCGGCGCGCCGCGCATCTTGGACACCGCATCGTCGAGCGCCAGGCCATCGGTGGAGTGACCGTTGATTTCCAGGATGATATCGTTGTGCTTGATGCCCGCGCGGGCGCCGGGGGTGCCGTCGATCGGGGCGATGATTTCCAGCAACCCGTCCTTCTCCGTCACTTCCAGCCCGAGCCCGCCGAACTGGCCGGAGGTCTGCACCTGCATGTCGGCGTATTGCTGCGCGTTCATGTAGCTGGAATGCGGGTCCAGCCCGGTGAGCATGCCGTTGATGGCATTGTAGATGAGCTTATCGGATGGCGGATCCATCACGTAGTTCTGCTTCACCTGGGTCAGCACGTCGCCGAACAGCGAGAGCTGCTGGTAAGTGCTGTCGGAAGGGGCATCCTGGCCCATGGCGCGCGTCAGCGGCTGTGCCACCGTGCCGAGTGCCAGCCCACCCAAGAAAACCCCGCTCAGCAACAGGCCGCCGCGCAAACGCATGTATTGTGTCCTCAAGATCCGGATAACTGTAGCCATATTAGACAGCATCCCGCCTGGTTAGCCAGAGCCGCGTCCGGCAAGCCAGGAGGTGGGGTCCACCGGCGCGCCATTACGGCGCAACTCCACGTACAGCCTCGGCTGGCGCGTGGGGTCGGTGGGGTCGTAGCCGCGCATGCTGCCTATGGGCTGGCCCTTTACCAGGCGCTGCCCCTGCGCGACGTCTAGATGATCCATGCCGGCGAGCACGACGCTGGTGCCGCCGCCGCAATCTGTGATGACCATGTTGCCATAAGATGGGAACGCGCCTGCGAACATTACAGTGCCCGCGCAGGGCGTGGTGACGCGCGCCCCCGGCCCTGTGCCGTAGCTCACCCCGGTGGAGGGGCCGGCCAGGGTGGTAGCGCCATAGGCTTGCACGATATTCCCTGCCACCGGCGCGGCGCCGGAACTCGCCGCCAGGCTGGCCGGGGTGGGGGCGGGCGGCACCAGCCCGTTCACCGCGTCGTTCAGATTATCCAGCTTATGCGCCGCGGCCAGCTTCTGCGCCTGTGCCGCCGCCTGCTGGTCGGCTGCCGCCTGCTCCGCCGCCTTGGCGGCGTCAATCTGCGCCGAGAGCGCCGACTCGGCCGCCTGCTGCCTGGTCACGGCGTCGGCCAGCTGGGCCTGGCTGGCCGCGGTGGCAGCGATGAGCTGGGCCAGCTGGGCGTTCTGCGCCTGCACGGCCTGCGCCTGGGTGGCTATGGCGGCGGCCACGCCTTGCAGCAGGGCGACGCTTCGCACGGCATCCTCCGGCGGCAACGGCGCGGTGAGCAGGGTGGAGGCAGGCTGGGTGGAGAGGCGCTGCATCACCGGCACCAGCCGGGCGAGCGCGGCCTCCGCCTGGGTCAGATGCTGGGCCGCGTCGCCCTGCGCCGCCTGAATGTTGGCAAGCTGTGCGGCGTCCTGCGCGGTCTGGGTCTCTATTTTGCGGATGGAAGCCGCCGCCTGGGCCTGCTGCTGCCCCAATGCCGTGGCCAGGGCGGTGGCTTGCTGCTGGGCTTGCCGGGCCGCCTGCTCGGCATCGGCATCGGCATCGGCATCGCTTGGCGCCGGTGCCGCTGCTGCCGCCTGCGCAAGGTGGTGCGCGTGCTTATGGTGGCGCGCTGGTTCCGCCCCGGCCAGAACCGGGGCGAGGGCCAGGGTCAGGCAGAGGGCGGCGCGGAGCTTCAAGAGAAGAGCGGTTTCCCGGTCATTTCCACCGGCTGCGGCAGCTCCATCAGCTTGAGCAGCGTCGGCGCGATATCCGCCAGCACGCCATCATGCAGCTTAATCCCCACCGGCCCGCCAGCGCAGATCACCGGCACCAGATTGGTGGTGTGCGCGGTGTGCGGGCCGTGGGTCTCCTTGTCGTGCATCATTTCGCAATTGCCGTGGTCGGCCGAGACCAGCAGCGCGCCGCCCTGGGCCGCCACCGCGTCGGCAATGGCGCCGAGGCCCTTGTCCACCGCCTCCACCGCCTTGATCGCGGCGCTCAGCACGCCGGTATGGCCCACCATGTCCGGGTTGGCGAAGTTAAGCACGATGAGGTCGTACTTGCCGGAGTTGATCGCCTCCACCGCCTTTTCGGTCAGCTCCGCCGCCGACATCTCCGGCTGCAGATCGTAGGTGGCGACCTTCGGCGAGGCGACGAGGACGCGGTCCTCCCCGGGGAAGGGCTGCTCGATGCCGCCGTTGAAGAAATACGTGACGTGCGGGTATTTTTCCGTCTCCGCCATGCGCAGCTGCTTCAGCCCGTGCGCGGCCACCACCTGCCCAAGCAGCTGCTCCAGCCGCTCGGGCGGGAACAGCGTGGCCATGAACGGGGCCAGCGCGTCGGAATAGGCGGTCATGCCGGTGGCGGCCACCAGCTTGGGCTGCCGCGCGGTGAAGCCGGTGAAGGACGGGTCGAGCAGCGCGGTGAGGATCTCGCGCACGCGGTCGGCGCGGAAATTGGCGCAGAGCACGGCGTCGCCGTCCTTCATGCCGGCGTAGTCGCCGAGCACCACGGGCTTGATGAACTCGTCCGTGACGCCCGCCTTGTAGCTGGCCTCGATGGCGGCTTCCGTGGTGGCGAAGTGCTCGCCCTTGGCGTCTGCCAGCAGGTCATAGGCAAGCTGCACGCGCTCCCAGCGCTTGTCGCGGTCCATGGCGTAGTAGCGGCCCACCAGCGTGCCGATCTTGGCCGTATCGCCCAAGGCGGCGGCGAAGGACTTCACGTATTCCGCCGCGGATTGGGGGGCGGTGTCGCGCCCGTCAGTCCACACATGCACGGTCACCGGCACACCCGCCGCGTGCAGGATCTTGGCCAGCGCCACGATATGGTCCTGGTGCGAATGCACGCCGCCGGGCGAAACCAGGCCGAGCAGATGCGCCGTGCCGCCCGAGGCTTTCAGCTTGGCAATGAACTCGGCCAGCACCGGATTGGCGGCCAGCGAGCCATCCTCGATGGCGATGTCGATGCGCGGCAGCTCCTGCGTGACCACGCGGCCCGCGCCGATATTCAGGTGCCCGACCTCGGAATTGCCCATCTGCCCGGCTGGCAGCCCGACGACGCGGCCCGAAGTATTGATGAGGGCATGCGGCGAATTGGCCCAGAGACGGTCGAAATTCGGCTTATGCGCGAGCGCGACCGCATTGTCCTCGCGGCTTTCATTCCAGCCGAAGCCATCGAGGATGGCGAGCATGACGGGGCGTTTGGGCATTTCTATCCTTCAGAACGGTTTGGCGGCCCTAATATAGGAGGTTGGCGCGGTTTGGCCATGGCGGCGGCGGGGCGGCCAGGGTAGAATTGCCCGCATGCGGGCGATGATGTTCGACAAGGCCGGCGCGCCGTTGCAACTGCGCCAGTGCGATGCGCCGGAACCAGGGCCTGGGCAGATCCTGCTGCAGGTTTGCGCCTGCGGCGTCTGCCGCACGGATCTGCACATCGTCGATGGCGAGTTGCCCCACCCGAAGCCGCATGTGGTGCCGGGGCACGAGATCGTCGGCTGGGTGCTGGAGCTGGGGCAGGGGGTGGAGAGTTTCACCCCCGGCCAGCGCGTGGGTGTGCCCTGGCTGGGCTGGACCTGCGGGGAATGCGCGTATTGCCGCTCGGGCCGCGAGAACCTGTGCGAAGCCGCGCGCTTCACCGGCTACCAGATCGACGGCGGCTATGCCGAGCAGGCCGTGGCGGATGCCCGCTACTGCTTCCCCATCCCCGAGCGCTTTACCGACACCGAGGCCGCACCGCTGCTCTGCGCCGGGCTGATCGGCTACCGCACGCTGCGCGCCGGGGGCGATGCGAAGCGGCTCGGCATCTACGGCTTTGGTGCTGCGGCGCATATCGCAGCGCAGGTGGCGCGCTATGAGGGGCGGGAAGTGTACGCCTTCACCCGCCCCGGCGACAAACCGGCGCAGGATTTCGCCCGCGACATCACCGGCGGTTGGGTTGGCGGGTCGGACGAGCTGCCTCCTGAACCGCTCGACGCGGCGCTGATTTTCGCCCCCGTCGGCGCGCTGGTGCCAACGGCGCTGCGGGCGTTGGCGCCGGGCGGGGTGGTGGTGTGCGGCGGCATTCATATGAGCGAGATCCCGCCGTTTCCGTATGAGATTTTGTGGAAGGAGCGGAGCATCCGCTCGGTGGCCAACCTCACCAGGCGCGATGCCGAGGAGTTTCTGCCGCTCGCGGCGAAAATCCCGGTGGTGACGACGACCCGGCCCTACAGGCTGGAAGATGCCAACACGGCGCTGGCGGATTTGCGCGAAGGGCGGTTGGAGGGGGCCGCGGTGCTGGTGATGGGGTAGGGGAACAGAATGGGGGGCGAAGAACGAACCCGCTTCCTCTCCCATGAATGAAAGTGAGCACGGTGTCGCATATGTCCTGACTTATACGACAACCGATGTACTGCCCTTGATGCGCTCTCCGTACAACGCGACGCCGCGGACAAGGCAAAGGCGCTTCTTCGTGCCTCACCTGAACATAACTTAATGGCCTTCCGGCCCCCCGCCACAATCCTACCCTTTTTCAAGCGAAAAAAAGTCAGACGCCCTCCCTATTTCTAACTTTGCTCGAATTGTTTGAGGAGTGTTAGATTAGATGGAACGGAAGAAAGCCGGGCTGCTCGGCGCATTGGCCGGGGTAGCCGCCCTGGGGGGCACCGCCGCGCAGGCCGCGAGCCATGACGCCGTAATGCCGCCGGAGCCCGTGGCGGTAACATCCTATTCCGATCTGCTCCGTCCCATTCCCAATGCCGTGGAGGCGTTGAAAGTCCATAATGCGGAATTGATGGAACGGGCCAACAACGCGCCGGCAGGGGTGGAACAGGTGCAATGGTACGGGGAGGGCGACGGCTACGACTATCACCACCATCACCATCACCATCACCATCACCACCACCACCACCACCACCATCACCATCATCACCACGAGTATTACGCCCCACCCCCGCCGGTTGTCGTGGCGCCGCCGTACGTTGCCATTGTGCCGCCGTCCGTCGTCATCACGCCGTAACGGGAAACTCGCTCTAGTCGTCTGCTGCCCGGTCCCTGGCCCGGGCAGCGCCAAGAATGCGGCGGTAGGTGCCGTCAAAAACAGTTTTGGTCGCCGAGACCCACCTCGTGTCCTGGCCTAGAGTTTCGCGGCTGGCGTGAATTCGCCTGGACTGCATCTCACGCTCAGCGGCTTCCTCCTCGCCCATCGGCTCCAGTACGAAATCCGGTTCGGCCGGCACGATGCAGAGCTGCATGAACGGCTCTCCGGGGCGGAACACATGCACGCTCCCTTCAGGCGGAGCCTTGAACACCACGAAATTAATCATCGGCCACCAGGACGTGCGCAGCAGCGCCGGGACGGCAAGCGGCACGTCATTCGCGTCACTCAAATAAAAGCGCGGATGAGGCTCGGTGCGCACAGCGAGGCCCTCCGGTACTTTCAGGTCGAGCAGGAGCTGGTAGGTGTAATAGCCCTCGCCGAAAGCCCGGAAGGGTGGCCGGCTCGCTCCGGTGCTCGGGTCGGGGCCGAAATCGCCGTCAAAGATGAATTTGCCGTCGCGGCGCGAGACACGCAGCTCGTTGTCATAAGGGTAAAAAATTTCGATGCCATATTGCGCGCCCTCGACGAAAGGCAGGCTATGCCGGGCCTGCTCATGTGAGCCGTTTTGCCTTGGCTCCTTAGCTCCGCCCCAGCCCGGCACCTCAACCTTGGTGCGGCGGGGGGCAAGGCGTGGCTGGTAGAGCCGGTATTTGATCGTGGTCATGATGGTTTCCAGGCAGTTGGACAACAGGATTTGGGGGGGAAGCGGCCGAAGATTCAATAGGCGGCGCGCTACGAAGGGGGCGAGGTGTACGCCTTCACCCGCCCGGGTGACAAATTGGCGCAGGATTTCGCCCGCTCCATCACCGGCGGCTGGAGGGGGCCGCGGTGCTGGTGATGGGGTAGGGGGAAACTCAATCGGAAGTGACCGAGGGGGGCGACAGCCCGATTTACGACGGCGAAACCAAAAATCGGACATTTGGTTCAAGGCTCGGGCGGCCCGGTAGCGCAAAGGCGGCTTGCTGAGAAAAAGCCCGGCAGGCCCGGCCCCAGCGTGACAGCGCGTGTCTCAACGGCTACATTAACGCCAGCCCGACCCGAAAAAACGGACTTCACCTTGTCCCGCCTCGCTTTACCCTTTTTCCTGTTCCCTGGTCTCCTCCCGCTAGCCCTCGCCGGCTGCGCCCAGGGCTACTCCCCAAACACCTATGCCGCCAATGCCGCACAGCAGGCGGCACCTGTGCAGCGTGGGGTGATTATCGGCGTGCGGCCGGTGCTGATAAGCGCCAATGGCGCGGTCGGTGCGGCCGCCGGTGGCGCTGCCGGCGGCGTCGCTGGGGCACAGCTGTCGGGCGGCCCGGAAGTAACTGCGTTCGGCGCGATCGGGGGGGCCTTGGTCGGCGGCATCGGCGGCGCGGCGGCCGAGCAAGCGGTCGCAGATGCCAAGGGCTGGGAATACATCGTCCAGGAGACCGGCGGTAATCTGGTTTCCGTCACCCAGACAAGCAAGGTGGCGCTTCCGGTCGGGCTGCGTGTGCTGGTGATCGCCGGCTCGCAGCAGGCTCGGATTGTGCCTGATTACACCGTGCAGATCGCAACGGCGCCGCCCCCCGCGACTGTGCCGGAATCAGCGGCCACGGGAGTGAATCCCGCGGTGACCAAGGCGACCAATAATGCTGCCGCGTCGAACGGCTCCACGACCACTCCGGCTCACGTTAGCCCGGCTCCGCCAGCCGCCGGTGCAGCGGTGCCTTCGCAGGCAGCCTCCGTCACCGTGGCGAGCAGTGCCATAGCTCCGCCGGCGGCGAGCAGTGCCACAGCCCCGCCGGCGCCGAAGCCGGCCACGGCAACGCCTTCTGGCGGATCCGCCGCCACGTCTGTCCAGGTCGCGCCAGAAGCGTCGAGTTCCACGCCGCCGGCAAATTCCTCCTCTACGCCCACGCCCTGAAGGCCCTCTCCGGGCCGCCGACAAGGCTGGCTAGATGACAGGAATAGGCGCCAAGCCATCTGCGCGAGCGCCTCTGTGACCGTCCGCTTCCAGGGTCACCTGAACGGGCTGCTGATGGCCGGGATGGGTCCAGCCTGTGTAAAAACGCCGACTTCTGCTAGAATCGGCTCGTTATCGGAGGGCCGGTCATGGGGCGTTTCGTTGAGGGTGAAGATCGACGGCAATCGTTATTGTGGCCGGACTCTCTGGACGATTACGTGACCGAGGTCAACCGAGTTCGCGTGGTCGAAGTCTTCATCGACGAGCTGGATTTGGGCACGCTCGGCTTCGATGGCATGCAACCGGCGGCGACGGGTCGGCCCGCCTATCATCCCTCGACGCTGTTGAAGATCTACCTCTAC
>NZ_JBKQJR010000104.1:0-13918 GCF_052326845.1 Acidocella sp.
TGGGCAGACCAGCTAGGAATGCCCAGACTCGCCTAACCTCAATCTCTCGAACCGCCCGGTGCGGACCCGCATGCCGGGTGGTGTGGCAGGGGAGCGATCAGTGATGATCGCCCCCTATGCCGATTGGCCTATTGCCGGGTGAGGAGCAGAGGTTGTTTTAGAACTCGCTCTGGCGAGCCGGATGGGCCCGGTTTTTGAGCACCGGAGCGGAGCGTACTTTAGGTACGTGAGCACCGGAGCAGAGAAAACCGGGTCTAGGCGGCCGCCAGAGTAGATTTATGAAACAATCTCTTACGGGTAGAGGCCGCGCTCCGCCCGCGCTGTGAGAATGCGTCCGCAGGCAACAACGAACGCGCCTGTGCGCAGGCTGATCTTGTGCCGCTCCGCCGTGTCCCAGATATGCCCCAGCGCGCCGGTGATGATCTTGTCCAGGCGTTGGTTGACCTCCTCCTCGGACCAGAAGAACGACGAGAAATCCTGAACCCACTCGAAATAGGAGACGATGACGCCACCGGAGTTGCAGATCACGTCCGGCAGCACGACGATGCCGCGCTCGGCCAATATGTCGTCAGCCACCGGCACGGTGGGGCCGTTGGCGGCCTCCAGCACCAGCTTCGCAGTCAGCCGGGCGGCGCGGGCCTCGGTGATCTGCCCCTCCAGCGCGGCGGGAATCAGCACATCCGTCTGCACGCTCCAGAAATCTTCCGAGCCGATTGCCTCGCCGCCGGTGAACCCGGCCACGGTGCCAAATTGCTCCACATGGGCGGTGAGCGCGTTCACGTCGAACCCGCCCGGATTATAGAGCGTGCCGCCATGGTCCTGCACGGCGACGATCTTGGCGCCGGAGCGGGCGAACAGCTCGGCAGCCGGGGCGCCGACATTGCCGAAGCCCTGGATCGAGACGCGCGCGCCTTCCAGCGGTATCTTCAACCGGCGCATGGCCTCGCGCCCAGTGACGAACACGCCATGGCCGGTGGCCTTCACGCGGCCCAGCGAACCGCCGAGATTAAGCGGCTTACCGGTAACCACGCCCGTCGCGGTGGCGCCGACATTCATGGAGTAGGTGTCCATCATCCACGCCATGATCTGCGGGTTGGTGTTCACATCCGGCGCCGGAATATCCTGCTGCGGGCCGATGATGACGCCGATCTCGCTGGTATAGCGGCGGGTGATGCGCTCCAGCTCCTTCCGCGAGAGCATCTTGGGGTCGACGCGGATCCCGCCCTTGGCGCCGCCATAAGGCAGGTTCACCGCCGCGTTTTTCACAGTCATCCAGGCGGCCAGCGCCATCACTTCTTCCAGCGTGACGTCCGGATGGTAGCGCACGCCGCCCTTGCCCGGCCCGCGAGAGAGGCTGTGCTGCACGCGGAAGCCCTCGAAATGCGCGATGTCGCCGTTATCCAGTTCCAGCGGCACGTCCACGATCAGCGTGCGCTTAGGGCGGCGCAGCGTTTCCGCCCAGCGCGCCAGTTCGCCGATATAGGGCACCACGCGGTCCACCTGCGCCAGGTACGTGCCCCAGGGGCTGGTGGGCGAGGGATGGACGTAAGAGAGGTTGGAAAACAAGGGGGAAGAGTGGGGAAGGGGGCGGCTGCCGTCAGCCATGGCGAGTACTCCGTTGATATTTTGCGTCGCCCGGTTTCTATGTCCGGGATGAAAAACCCGGGGCGTTGGCCGCCCCGGGGGTCGTTTGTGTCAGGTTCAGGCTTGCAGGATGGCCTGGTCCAGAATGTCCAGTGCCTCGGCGAAGACCTCGTCCTGGATCGTCAGCGGGTACAGGAAGCGGATGATGTTGCCGTACGCGCCGCAAGTGAGCAGGATCAGCCCGTGCTCCTGCGCGTAGGTCTGCACCGCCTTCGCCATGTCCGCCGCGGGCTTGCCGTCCTTGATGAACTCGACGGCGACCATGCTGCCCGGGCCGCGCACATCGGCGATGGCCGGAACCTTGGCGCGCAGCCCGTTCAGGCGGGCCTTCAGCGTGTCGCCCAGCTGGTTGGAGCGGGCGATGAGGTTGTCCTCGTCGATGATCTTCAGCACTTCCAGCGCCGCGGCCACGGCCAGCGGGTTGCCGGCATAGGTGCCGCCGAGGCCGCCAGGGGCCGGCGCGTCCATGATGTTCGCACGGCCGGTGACACCGGCGATGGGCAGGCCCGCGCCGATGGACTTGGCGAAGGTGAACAGGTCGAACTCGACGCCCTCATAGTGCTCGGAGGCGAAGAACTTGCCGGTGCGGGCGGCGCCGGCCTGGACCTCGTCGGCGATCAGCAGGATGCCATGCTCATCGGCCAGCTTGCGCAGGGCCTGCACGAAGGCGGCGGGCGCCTGGTAGAACCCGCCCTCGCCCTGCACGGGCTCGAGAATGAAGGCGGCGACGCGCTTGGGGTCGATGTCGCACTTGAACAGGCGCTGGATGCCGTCCATCGCGTCCTCAACCGAGATGCCATGCAGCTCGTTGGGGAAGGGGGCGTGGTAAACATCGCCCGGCATCGGGCCGAAGTTCAGCTTGTACGGCGCGACCTTGCCGGTGAGCGCCATGCCCATGAAGGTGCGGCCATGGAAGGCGGCGTCGAACGCGATGATGCCGGAGCGGCCGGTGGCGGCGCGGGCGATCTTCACCGCGTTCTCCACAGCCTCGACGCCGGTGGTCACGAACAGTGTTTTCTTGGGGAAGTTGCCGGGGGCGCGGGCGGCGATCTTCTCGGCCAGCTCGACATAGCTGGCATAGGGCACGACCTGGTAGCAGGTATGGGTGAACTTGGCGGCCTGGGCCTGCACGGCGGCAACGATGCGCGGGTTGGCATGGCCGAGGTTCAGCACGCCGATGCCACCGGCGAAGTCGATGTAGCGGTTGCCCTCAATGTCCCAGATTTCGGCGTTCTGCGCGCGGGCGGCGTAGAAGCTCTCCAGCACGCCGACGCCACGCGGCGTGGCGGCCTGGCGGCGGGCTTCCCAGGCGGCGTTGGTGCCGGCGGTCTGGGCGGGGGGGAAGTCGGCATTCGGCATCGGAACACTCCTTGGACTAAGGGATTGGGGTGTAGGCATGAGGGCGCACCCCTGCATGATACTATCACACTAGTCCGATGTGGCTCTGGCGGAAGGTCCAGTTTGCGCTATTTTAGGGAGCCACTATGACCACGATCGCCCTTTCCGACTGGCTCCTGGCCCGCATCAACCGCGAGGATGGGCCGCCTTTGCACCGGCAACTGCACGAGGCGCTGCTCGCCGCGGTGCTGGAGGGCGAATTGCCCGCCGGCCGCAAGCTGCCCTCCAGCCGGTTGCTGGCGCGCGAGTTGGGCGTGGCGCGCAATACGGTGATCGACGTGTACGAGACCCTGGCGGCGCAAGGCTGCCTGGAGACACGCCATGGCAGCGGCACCTATGTGGCCGATCTTTCCGTCGAGCGCATCGCGCCGCCCGGTCCGGCGGCGTCGCCCGAGGCCGAGCGCGCCGCCCCCCGGCTCTCCGCGCGCGGTGCGGCGGTGGTGGAGGGCGCGCGGGTCTTCCCCCGGCAATGGGGCGCGTTCATGCCCGGTGTGCCGGATGTCACGGAGTTCCCCACCCGCGTCTGGGCCCGGCTGCATAACCGGCACTGGAACCGCGCCGCGCCGGAGCGGTTGAGCTATGCTCCTGCTGGCGGCCTCCCGGCCCTGCGCACGGTCCTCGCCGAGCATCTGCGCACCGCGCGCGGCGTGCGCTGCGAGCCATGGCAGATCGTCATCACCACGGGCATCCACCAGTCCATCGACCTCACCGCCCGGCTGCTGACCGACACAGGCGACACGGTCTGGCTGGAAGACCCGTGCTATTGGGGGCTGCGGCACAGCTTGCAGTCGCTGGGGTTGAAGCTGCGCCCGGTGCCGGTTGATGCCGAGGGGGTGAACTTGTCCAGCGTTTCCGGTCCACCGCCGCGCTTCATTGTCGCCACGCCGTCGCACCAATACCCGATGGGCATGGTGATGAGCCTGCCCCGCCGCCAGGCGCTGCTCGATTATGCCCGCGCGCATGGAAGTTGGATCATCGAGGACGATTACGACAGCGAGTTCCGCTACGGCACGCGGCCGATCACCAGCCTGCAGGGGCTCGATCGGGATCAACTGGTGATCTACGTGGGCAGTTTGAGCAAGACGCTGTTTCCCGGCATGCGGCTTGGCTACATCGTCGCCCCGCTCAGCCTGGCCGCGGCCTTTGCCGAGGGCGTGGCGGAGCTGTACCGCGAGGGGCAGCTCCAGCAGCAGGCGATGCTGGCGGATTTCATCGCCGAGGGGCATTTCGCCGCGCATATAAGGCGCATGCGCGGGCTCTACAGCCGCCGCCGCCAGGCGCTGCTGGAGGCGATCCGCGCCGAATTTGGCGAGACCCTGCCGGTGATGGGCGATAATGCCGGGCTGCATCTCATACTGCACCTGCCGGGCCTCGATGACCGGGCCATCGCCCAGGCGGCGGTGGAGGCAGGGATCGCGACCCGCCCGCTGAGCGGCTATTATCACAACCCCGGCGCCGGGCAGAGCGGGCTGCTGCTGGGCTATGCCTGCGTGAAGGAAGAGGCCATCGCCCCGGCCTTCGCCACGCTGGCGGGGGTGCTGCGGAAATTTGGCGCATAGCCCGTTTTAATCCGCCCGGTCATTATTTTAATCAAGCGTGACAAATCCGTTGCCAAGCGCCAGCCCTTGCAATGCTATGCGGCCGGCTTTGCCAGCATTGACGTTTATTTTTATTGACTGGAAGATGCCGGCGGCGAGCCGTGAAAGCCGCCGCGCCTCAAGGGAGTTGGGTTCATGAGCAAGACGCGCCGGCCCGTGATCGGGCTGATTACCGATATGCGGGAGCTGGGCGGCATGCCGTTCCAGGTGCTGGGGGACAAATACGCCCAGGCCGTGTCGGAATTCGCGCAGGCTTTGCCGCTCGCCATTCTTAGCGAGCGCGGCGGCAACCATGTCGGCGAACTGGTGGAGACTTTCGACGGGTTCCTGTTCACCGGCAGCCCGTCCAATATCCGCCCCTGGCGCTACGGCCAGGAAGGCGAGGGCGTCGGCCCGTTCGACGATGCGCGTGACGAGCTTGCCCTGAAGCTGATCCGCGCTGCACTGGCGGAACAAGTGCCTACCTTATGCATCTGCCGTGGCCTGCAGGAGCTGAACGTGGCGCATGGCGGCACGCTGCATGTCGAACTCCCCGAGGCGGAGGCGCATCACTCGCCTGAGGACGCGCCGTATGAGGAGCGCTACGCCCCACTGCACGAGGTGCATCTGCGTCCAGGCTCGCCGCTGAAAGAGGTGTTCGGCGCGGAGCATTTTGCCGTGAACTCGCTGCACTACCAGGCGCTGGCGAAGATCGGCGAGGGGCTTTCCGTCCATGGTACCGCGCCGGATGGCATCCCCGAAATCGTGGCGGTGGAGGGCCAGCCCTTCGCCGTGGGGGTGCAGTGGCACCCCGAATACCGCCCGGATCTGCATGAGCAGAACCGCGCCTTGTTCCACAGCTTTGGCGAGGCGGCGCGCCGCCGCCGCGCGGCCCGCACCGCATAATCCAGGAGAAAACGAATGTCGCATAATCTGCAATTCTACATCGATGGCGAGTGGGTTGACCCGGTCTCGCCCCGCACGCTGGATGTCATCAACCCCGCCACCGAGCAGGCCTTCACCCAGATCGCCATCGGCACCGCGGCGGATGTAAACCGCGCCGTGGCCGCCGCGCGCCGCGCCTTCGAGAGCTTCAGCCAGACCACGCGCAAGGAGCGCATTGCGCTGCTCAAGCGCATCCAGGCCGTCTACGCCAAGCGCTATGACGACATGGCCGACGCCATCCGCCTGGAGCTGGGCGCGCCGGCGACGCTGGCGCGGGAGTCCCAGGCCGCGATCGGCGCCGGGCATATCGGCCAGATGATCAAGGTGCTGGAGGAGTTCGAGTTCGACCACATGCAGGGCAACACGCTCATCACGCGCGAGGCGTTCGGCGTGGTGGGGATGATCACCCCGTGGAACTGGCCGATGAACCAGATCACCTGCAAGGTCTGCCCCGCTATTGCCGCGGGCTGCACCATGGTGCTGAAGCCTTCCGAGATCGCGCCGATCGATGCCGTGGTGTTCGCCGAGATCATGCACGAGGCGGGCGTGCCGAAGGGCGTGTTCAACATGGTGCAGGGGCTGGGCGCCGATGTGGGTGCTGCGATCTCGTCGCACCCGGATATCGACATGATCTCCTTCACCGGCTCCACCCGCGCCGGGGTTCTCATCTCCAAGGCTGCGTCCGAGACGGTGAAGAAGGTGCATCTGGAGCTTGGCGGCAAGTCCCCGAACATCCTGCTCGATGACGCCAATATCGCGGCTTCCGTGGCCTCCGGCATCGTCGATATCATGCAGAACACCGGACAGTCCTGCAACGCGCCGACCCGCATGTTCGTGCCGCGCCAGTTCCGCGACGTAGCGGTCTCGGCCGCCAAGACCGCCGCTGAGAACATCAAGGTCGGCGACCCGGCGAGCCCGGATACCTACATGGGCCCGGTGATCAGCGAGCTGCAGTTCAACAAGATCCAGGACCTGATCCAGGCTGGCATCGACGAGGGCGCGACCCTGGTTGCCGGTGGCACCGGCCGTCCGCCCGAGCTGAACGTGGGCTATTACGTGCGCCCCACCGTGTTCGCGGACGTGACGCCGGATATGCGCATCTCGCGCGAGGAGATCTTCGGGCCGGTGCTCTCCATGCTGTTCTACGACACCGAGGAAGACGCGGTGCGTATGGCCAACGACACGGTGTACGGCCTTGCCGCCTATATCCAGTCCGGCAGCCATGAGCGGGCGCAGAAGCTCTCCCGCCGACTGCGTGCGGGCAATGTCTATATCAACAATCCCAAGGGCGACCTCAACGCGCCGTTCGGCGGCTACAAGCAGTCCGGCAGCGGGCGCGAATGGGGCGTGTGGGGGCTGGAAGAGTTCCTCGAGATCAAGGGCGTGGTTGGCTACGAGAAGTAGCCGGCTTCAAATAGGGCCTGTTTGAGAACTCGCTCTGGCGAGTCAGTCAGCGTGGTGGTTCGAGCACCGGAGCGGAGCGTACTTAAGGTACGTGAGCACCGGAGCGCAGAAACACCGCGTTGAATGGCCGCCAGAGTAGAGTTCTCATTCTGCGGCCATGGTGTGGCCGGGGTCCACCATCTCCACGGCACGGTGGAAGTCCACCGATAGCAGGCGGGAGACGCCGCGCTCCTGCATGGTCACGCCGTAGAGCCGGTCCATGCGCGCCATGGTCAGGTGGTGGTGGGTCACCACGAGGAAGCGCGTGCCGGTCTCGCGCACCATGTCTTCCAGCAGGTTGCAGAAACGCTCCACATTCGCGTCGTCCAGCGGCGCGTCCACCTCGTCCAGCACCGAGATCGGTGCCGGGTTGCATTTGAACACCGCGAAAATGAGCGAGAGCGCGGTGAGCGCCTGCTCGCCGCCTGAGAGCAGCGAGAGGGTGCTGAGCTTCTTGCCCGGCGGCTGGGCGTAGATTTCCAGCCCGGCTTCCAGCGGGTCCTCGGACCCCACCAGCGCCAGATGCGCCTTGCCACCGTTAAACATGCGCGAGAACAGCGCCTGGAAATGTGTGTCCACCTCGTTGAACACGGCGGAGAGGCGCTCGCGCCCCTCTCGGTTGAGGTGGCCGATGGAGCCGCGCAGCTTGGCGATGGCGGAGGTGATCTCGTCGCGCTCGCGGTCGATGGTGGCGATGGCCTCTTCCGCCTCACCCACCTCGATCTCGGCGCGCAGGTTCACCGGGCCCATTTCCTCGCGCTCGCGGGTCAGCCGCTCCCAGCGCTTGCGGGCCTTGTCCTCCGCTTCGGGACCGAGACCCTCTGGTGGTTCCGGCAGGGTCGGGTTGGCGCCGAGGCGTTCCAGAATGCGCTCGGCGACCGTGCCCCAGGCATGGTTGGCGGCGGTAATGTTGCCTTCCTCGCGCGCCCTGGCCTCGCGCACGGCGGAGACGGCGGCTTCCGCGGCGCGGGCGGCGCGGGTGGCGGTATCGGTGGCGGTTTGCGCGGCGGCGAGTGCGGCGGCGGCGCGCTTGTGCTCGCCTTCGGCGGCGGTGAGGCTTTCCAGCGCCTCGCGCCGTGCCTTGGCGGCTTCCTCCGGCTCGGCGGCGAGGGCGGCGATGCCCGATTGCGCTTCATCGAGCCGCGCGGCGAGGTCGGCGAGCCGGTCCTTGGCGTCGCGCCCGCGCTCGGTCCAGTCGGCCATCTCGCGGTCCAGCGTGGTCAGGCGCAGATTGCGCTGGGCGGCGGCGGCCTTCAGCGCCGCGAATTTGGTGCGGGCGGCGGATTCCGCCTGGCGCGCCTGGGCCATGGCGGCGCGGGCCTTGTCCACGGCGGCGCGGGCGGCGGCCACATCCGGCAGGGCGGCGGCGTTCTCCTGCGCGGCCTGCAGCGCGGCAGTGGCCTCGGCGGCTTCCGTCGCGGTCTGGTCGCGCTGGGCCTGGGCGGCGGCGGCGCGCTGGGCGCCGCGTTCATGCTCGGCGGTCAGGCGGATCGCCTCGCTGCGCGCCTTGTCGAACCGAAGTTCGGCTTGGCGGCGGGCGTCGCGCGCGGCGGTCTCGGCGGCGCGGCGGGCCTCGCGCACCTTCGCTTCATTGGCGCGGGCCTCGCGCTCGGCGGTCTCGGCGGCCACGCGCAGTTCGCGGGCGGCGTTGGCGGCATCGCGGGTGGTGTTGCGCTCGCGCTCCAGCTCGGCCAGCCGATTGCGTTGCTTCAGGCGGACAGCGGCTTCCGACGCCGCGCCCGCGCGCACTGTATAACCGTCCCAACGCCATACCCCGCCCTCGCGCGAGACGAGGATCTGCCCCGGCGTCAGGTTGCCCTGGTGTAGTTCGCCATCCGCGCCCTCGGGCAGCAGCAGGATATGGGTGAGGGCGCGCTTCAGCGCTTCCGGCCCCTGCACCAGCTGGGCGAAGCTGTGCAGCGGCACCACCGGCAGGTCGAGATCCGGCAGCTGGCGCCAGTGGCGCGGGGCGTGCGTGTCGGCGGAGGCGGAAAGCTCCTCGCGCAGCGCGGCGCCAAGCGCGGCTTCCAGCCCCGGCGGCACGGAAATTTGGTCGAGGATCGGCGCGCTCTCTCGCCCGAATTTTTGCGCCAGCAGGGCGGCCAGGGCGTCGTATTCGGTGGCGATCTTGGTTGCCGCGGCCTCGGCGCTGGAGGTCTTGGCGCGGGCGGCGGCCAGCGCCGCTTCCGCCTCGGCCCGCGCCTTGGCCGCGTCTTCCTCGGCCTGCACGCGCGCGGCCTCGGCGGCGCTCACGGCCTCGCGCGCGGCGACAAGTGCTGCCTCGGCGGCAACACGCTCGGCCTCGGCGGCTTCCACCCGCTCCGCCGGGATCAGCGTGGCGGCGATCTTCTGGTATTCGGTCTCGGCCTCGGCGGCGCGCTGGGCCAGGCGGCGGGCGCGGCCTTCGGCCTCGCTCAAGGCGCGGCGGGCGGCTTCGGCCTCGGCGGCGATGCGCGCTGCCTCCTCGGTGGCGCGGGTGGCTTCGGCTTCGGCGGCGCGCAGGGCTTCCAGCGCCGCATCCTCGGCGCGTCCGGCCTCTTCCAGCTCGGCGGGGGCGGAGACGGTCTCCGCCGCCAACCGCCGCTGTTCTTCTTCCAGCCGCGTGGTCGCGGCCTGGGCATCGGCCACCAGCTTGGCGGCATGGGCATGGTCGCGGGTCAGCGCGTCCAGCCGGGTCTTGGCCTCAGTCAGCGCGGCGCGGGCGCGGGTCTCGGCCTCGCCCATCTGCTCGGCGGCGATGCGCGCGCGCTCCAGCGCCGTGCGGGCCTGGGCCTCGGCATCGCGCAGCGGGGGCAGGGCGGTTTCGGCCTCGGCGGCGCGGGTCTCGGCGGCCTGCGACTCGGCGGCGGCGGCGGCCACCTGCGCTTCGGCGGCGGCGAAGGCGGCCTCGGCCTTCTCCCGCGCCAGCACGGCCAGCGCGCTCTGGATGGAGAGCAGCTCGGCCTCGGCCTGACGGATATTGCCGGAAAGGTTCTTGTAGCGTGTCGCCTGGCGCGCCTGCTTCTTCAGTTCGGCCAGCCGGGTTTCGATCTGCCCCTTGAGGTCATCGGCGCGCAGCAGGTTCTGCTCGGCGCCTTTCAGCTTCAGCTCAGCCTCGTGCCGGCGGGCATGCAGCCCGGTGATGCCCGCGGCCTCCTCCAGCAGCGCCCGGCGCTCATCGGGGCGGGCACTCACCAGCGCGCCGACGCGCCCTTGGGAGATCATGGCCGAGGCGCGTGCGCCGGAGGCAAGGTCGGCGAACAGCGTCTGCACGTCGCGCGCCCGGGCCTCCTTGCCGTTGACGCGGTAGGCGGAGCCTGCCCCGCGCTCGATCTTGCGGGAGATTTCCAGGTCCGGCGCCTCGTGGAAGGGCGGCGGGGCCAACCCTTGCGTCTCCT
This sequence comes from Acidocella sp., assembly GCF_052326845.1. Classification (GTDB taxonomy): domain Bacteria; phylum Pseudomonadota; class Alphaproteobacteria; order Acetobacterales; family Acetobacteraceae; genus Acidocella. The sequence goes on from NZ_JBKQJR010000104.1 coordinate 10,385, forward strand.
CCAGCGTCAGCGTCACCTCGGCGAGGTTGCGCGCCGAGCGCCCGGAGGTGCCGGCGAAGATCACGTCCTCCATCTCGGTGCCGCGCATGTTGCGGGCATTGGCCTCGCCCATGGCCCAGCGCAGCGCCTCGATGACATTGGATTTGCCGCACCCGTTCGGCCCCACCACGCCGGTCAGCCCGGGCAGGATCTCCACCACCGTCGGGTCGGCGAAGCTCTTGAACCCGGCGATGCGCAGGCGGGCGAAACGGGCGGGCATGGCGGGTTACCCCTTGGCGGCGGCAGCCACGGTGGCGGCGAAGTCGTCGTATTCCATCGCGCCGGGGTAGGTCTTGCCGTTGATGATGAAGGTGGGGGTGGCGCTGATGTTGTACATCTTCTCTGCCATTTGCTGCCCGTTCAGGATGAACTGGGCCAGCTTGTCGTCGTTCCAGGCGGTATCAAAGGTCGCTTGGTCCATGCCCGCCAGCGCCGCGTATTTGAAGATCGAGGCGTGGTAATCCTCGTTCGGCTGGAAGGCCCAGTCATCCTGGCTGGCGAACAGCGCCTCGATGAACGCGTAATACTGCTCTTCCGGCAAATAGCGCGACACCTGCGCCGCCTTCAGCGCCACCTGGTCGAGCGGGAAGTCGTGATAGATGATCTGCAGCTTGCCAGTGTCCACCAGGTTTGGCTTCACCTGCGGCATCGTCACCGTGGCGAAATGCGCGCAATGGGTGCAGGTAAGGGAGAAATACTCATGCGCCGTGACGGGCGCTTTGGGCGAGCCGATGGAGCGCTGCGTGTAGGGCGTTGAAGCCGGCTTTGCCGCAGTGCTCTGGGCGCGGGCAAGGGAGGGGGCGGCAAGAACCGAGGAACCCACTAGGGCTAGTGCTGAACGGCGCGTAATCTGCATGTTTTCTCCTATATGTAGTGTAGTCAGGTTTTATCGCCGGAGTCTAACGAGGATTCCGAGTTATCCACGGCTTTTTAGGCCCCGGTAGAGCCGGGCCAGGGCTTCGCCCAGCGGGCCGTCCGGCAGGTCGGGCGGCGGGGGCAGGTTCCGGGGGGGCTGGCGCGGGGGTGGAGGGGGGGTTGGCAGGCGCGGCGATTGCTGCACGAAGCGCAGACGCTCGACGGTGGCGTGCCCCAGCGCCAGGTTCAGCCGGGCGATGATCTGCGACTCGAGCATTTGCAGCTCCATCGCCGTGGGGCCGGCGCAACCCAAAGTGAGCGTGCCGCCCGCGAATTTCACCGGCAGGGCACGGCCGGCCAGCTCCGGCCCGGCGAGCTGCGGCCAGTCCGCCAGCAGCTGCGCGGCGGCGGGGGCGCGGCGGCGGAAGATGGGGCGGGTGATGGGCGCGATGAGCGCTGCAATGCCGCGCGGCGAGAAGTTGCGCGGCGGCTCCGCCACCGGCACAACTGGTGTCTGTGCGATCCGCTTCTTCCTCTCCGCCGGCACGGCAACTCCTCTCCTGGTACGCGCAACACCGCCGCCATCTGCCCTGGCGCGCCGCCCCGGGTGAGGCGGCAGACCCTTATCATGTCTGGCTCTCCGAGATCATGCTGCAACAGACCGTGGTGGTCACGGTGCGCCCCTATTACGCTAAATTTCTGGCGGCGTATCCGCGCGTGGAGGATTTGGCGGCGGCGAGCGTGGAGGAGGTGTGCGGGCACTGGGCCGGGCTTGGCTACTACGCCCGCGCGCGCAACCTGCATAAATGCGCGCAAGACGTAGCGGCGCTGGGGGGCTTTCCGCGCAGCATAGAGGGGTTGCGCGCCTTGCCGGGAATCGGCCCGTACACGGCCAATGCCGTGGGCGCCATCGCCTTTGGCCTGCCCGTGTTGCCGGTGGATGGTAATGTGGAGCGCGTCGCATCAAGGATCTTCGCCATCGCCACGCCATTGCCCGCGGGCAAGCCGGAGATTGCCCAGGCGGCGCAGGCCTTCATCGCCGACAAGGCCGCCCGCGCCGCGCCGGGGGATTTCGCCCAGGCGCTGTTCGACCTCGGCGCCACCATCTGCACGCCGAAATCGCCCGATTGCCCGCGCTGCCCCTGGCGGGCGCATTGCCGCGCGCATGAGCAGGGCATCGCCGCCAGCCTGCCCGCAAGGGCGAAGAAGCCCGAGCGCCCGCGCCGCACCGGCACGGCCTATGTGCTGCTCGATGCCGACAACAACGTGCTGCTGCTGCGCCGCCCGCCCACGGGGCTGCTCGGCGGCATGCTGGCTCTGCCCGAGTCGCCCCCGGTGAAGGCCGCCTGGCGCGATGCCGGGGCGGTGGAGCATGTGTTCACCCACTTCACCCTGACGCTGAGCGTGCAGGCCGTGCGGCGCGCCCGTCTGCCGCAAGACGCGCTCTCCGCTCCCGCCGCCACGGCGCAATTGCCGAGCGTGATGCGCAAGGCGCTTGACGCCGGGTGCCGCGCGCTCAACCTTGGAGGCAATGATAAGTGATCCGCATGATGGCATCCTGGCCATCGACACACATGTAGACATCCCCTGGCCGCCCGGCCCATCGGTGTTCGAGGACGGCCCGCGCTGCGTGGATCTGCCGAAGATGCGCAAGGGCCGTGTGGCCGCCACCTGCTTCGTGGCCTTTGTGCCGCAGGGGCGGCGGGATGCCGAGGGGCATGCAGCCGCCACCGCCCGCGCCCGCGCCATGCTGGACGATATCGCCGCGATGGCCCCGGCGGATGGTTCGGGCGGCATGCTCGCCACCACGGCGGACGCGATCGAGGCCGCCTTCGCCGCGGGCAAGCCGGGCATCATCCCGGTCATCGAGAACGGCTACGCCGTGGGCACGGAGCTTGCCAATCTTGACGAGTTCGCCGCGCGCGGGGTGCGCTACATCACCCTCACCCATAACGGCCATAACGCCATCGCCGATGCCGCCATTCCGCTGCCCAGCCTCGACGATCCGCCGGCGCTTTATGGCGGACTCTCGGATTTCGGGCAGTCGGTGGTGGACCGGATGAACGAGCTGGGCATTTTGGTGGACATCTCCCACACCGCCAAGACCACGATGCTGCAGGCGGTGGAGCGTTCGCGCGTGCCGGTCCTCGCCTCGCATTCCTGCGTGCGCGCGCTCTGTGACCACAAGCGCAACCTGGACGACGAGCAGCTCGACGCGCTGGGCGCCACGGGCGGGCTGATCCAGATCACCATCGTCTCGTCCTTCCTGCGGCCCAAGGCGCGCACCGGGGATGTGTCGGTGGCCGACATCGCCGACCATGTGGACTATGTGGTGAAGCGCATCGGCATCGACCATGTAGGCATCGGCACGGATTTCGACGGCGGCGGCGAGGTGCGGGACTTCCGAAACGCCGCGCAGGCCCCGGTGCTTACCGCCGAACTGGCGCGGCGCGGCTATGGAAGGGAAGAGCTGCAAAAAATCTGGGGCGGCAATTTCCTGCGCCTGCTGCGCCAGGCCGAAGCGTTCGCCGCCCGCTAGATCAATATGCGTTTAGCTGGAATCACTAGATTTAAGATAAACGCATGAAGTTGATCGCCAAACATATAATACCAAGCCGCGTTGATGATGACCCATCCAGA
>NZ_JBKQJR010000105.1:0-16901 GCF_052326845.1 Acidocella sp.
TCGGGCTGGCCGTCTTGGCCTGCCATGACGCTTTCTGAACCTGTGCTTGACTAAAAATTAACGCCACTTCCGGGAGCTTGGGTGTAGGTTCCTAGCTTCGCCCAGGAGGCTCTTATGCAAGAGCAAGTTCAAATCGCCTTCCGGGGGATGGACACGCCGATGGGGATCGAGGACTCGATCCGTGAACATGTGGACCATCTCGAAAGGTTCTTCAACCGGATCACCGCATGCAAGGTTATGGTCGAGCCCGACCATAGGCGCCACCATCATGGAAACCTGTACCATGTCCGTGTGGATCTGGTCGTGCCGGGGCGCGAGATCGTGGTGAAGCGCGTGCCTCCCGCGCATCATGAGAACGAAGATATTCATGTCGCGATCAAGGATGCTTTCGACGCCGCCAGGCGCGAGTTACAGGATTACGTGAGGGAGATGCGCGGCGACACCAAGGCGCATGTCCCGACGGACGAGGGCGAGATCGTGCATCTGGTGCGGGACAAGGGCTACGGCTTCTTGCGCACGAGTGAGGGCAATGAGTTGTACCTGCATAAGAATGCTGTCGTCGGCGGCAGGTTCGAGGATCTGCACGTAGGCGACAAGGTGCGCTACGTGGCGGATGCCGGTGAAGGTGAAAAAGGGCCTCATGCCAGCACAGTCATTCCGCTATGACCACGGGACAGGAGGTGCTGGAAGCGGTGCGTGCCGCGCTGCAGAGCGAACCTCGGATTCAAGCCAATGGCCATATCCATCTAGGCTTTACCAATGGCGAGCTGACGGTGGAGGGCGAGGTGGACCATATCGCCGGCAAGAAGCTGGCTCTGAAAGCGGCGGCGCGGATTCCGGGCGTGAGCCGGATCATCGACAAGCTGCGCGTCCGGCCTTCCACGCCGATGGGTGATGGCGAAATCCTCGACCTGGTGCGTGACGCCCTGGTGCAGGAAGTGGCACTTGCCTCTTGCGTGATTCGGGTCCGCGCCAAGGGACAGGTGGAAACAATGCAGGCCCCGCCGGATGCGGATGGCCAGATCGAGGTCCGTGTTGATGATGGCGTGGTGACGCTGGCCGGCGACGTGCCGGGTCCCGGGGAGAAGCGCATTGCCGGCGTGCTGGCTTGGTGGGTGCCAGGCAGCCGCGATGTCATCAACGGCATCAGCGTGACGCCGCCGGAGCAGGATAGCGAGGCTGCCGTGACGGACGTGGTGCTGCAGGTTCTGGAGAAGGACCCGTTGATCAATGCCGAGAGTATCCATGTGTACACGCGCAGGCGGACCGTGACGTTAACGGGCAGCGTGCCACACCCGGCAGAGCGCAAGCTTGCCGAGGATGATGCGTGGTATGTCTGCGGTGTTGACCAGGTCGTGAACCTGCTAGAAGTCCGCTAGTTCCTTCCGTACAGGCCGATCAGCTTTGCCTGCGCCAGCGCATTGGCGCAGGCGGCGGCGACGTGCCGGCAATGCGGGCGTGCGGGGACTGCCAGCTTCTCAACATCCAGCGCGTAAAGCATGAATTGATAATGGTGCGGCCGCCCATTATTCGGCGGGCATGGGCCGCCATATCCCATATGGCCGAAATCATTGAGCCCCTGCGGCGGCGTGGCCTGGGTCGGCGGCCAGTTCTCGGGCAAGTCCCTGGTTGTGGCGGGGATGTCGTAAATCGCCCAATGATACCATGTGCCGTGCGGTGCGTCCGGATCGGAGCAGACGAGCGCGAAGCTGCGCGTATGGGCGGGCGGGTGCGACCAGGAGAGCGGTGGTGAGACATCATCGCCATCGCAGGTGTAGCGTTCTGGTATCCATTCATAGGCCATGAAGGCCGGGCTGATGAGTTGCATGACAGCTCTCCGCTGAAGTCTGGCCGTGCTCCGCAGTCTACGAGCTTCTTTTCAATTTGGCGCTGCCGTACGGAGATCGCACGGTGTTTAAATTTGTGCAATGTTGCGGCAAATCAATGAACGGGCCGCGGTGGTGTGCATTCTGGAAAGTGTTGCGGCGGCACAAGAACAAAGCGAGGGAACCATGGCTGACGAACCGAACCTGTCAATTCCGCTCGAAACCATCTGTTTCATCATTGGCAAGGCGCGCGAATTTGACGCCAAGGATGAAGTATCGGAGCCAGATCCCGGTTCCAACCCGACTGACGACGATATGCGCGCCGTGCTGGAGGATCACGAGGACGACCCGGTGACCACCGAGATCACCAGCGTCATCGACGATCTCAGCGAGGATGCGCAGATCGACCTGGTCACGCTGGCATGGCTTGGCCGTGGCGATGGCGATCTCGACGGCTGGGGGGCGCTGCGTGCCGAGGCAGTGAATGCCTATAACGGCCGCACGGCGGAGTATCTGCTCGGCATGCCGCTGCTGGCCGATTATCTGGAAGAAGCGCTGTCGCAGTTTGGCCTGAATTGCGCGAGTGTTCAGGATTAGCGGCGAACGGGTCAAAAACGAGAGCGGGATGCAGATCAGCAACGCCGAGATTGCCGCCCAGCTCGAGAAGATCGCCGATCTGCTCGACATCGAGGCGGCCAATCCGTTCCGTGTCCGCGCCTATCGCCGGGCGGCGCGGCTGGTGGGTGAATTGCCGCGCAGCGTGGCGGATATGCTGGCCGCGGGCGCGGACCTTGATGAGTTGCAGGGAATAGGGCCGGACCTTGCCGGCAAGATTGCCACCCTCGCACAGGGCGGCGAGTTGCCGATGCTCGATGAACTGGAGCGTGAGGTGCCGCCCGGGATCGCGGCGTTGCTCGCGATCCCGGGGCTGGGGCCGAGGCGCGTCCACCAATTGCATGAGACGCTGGGCATCGACACCGTTGCGGCCCTGACCGAGGCCGCCAATGCGGGCAAACTGCGCACCGTGCCGGGCTTCGGCCGCGGGCTGGAGGTGAAGGTCCTGCGCGCACTTGCGTCGGGCGCGGGTGCGGTGCCTCGCACCAGCATTGCCACTGCGGAGCAGATTGCCAATGCGCTGCTGCAGGATTTGTGGCAGGCGGATGGGGTGCGGCAGGCCGAAATCGCGGGCAGCTACAGGCGCCGGCGGGAGACGGTTGGGGATATCGACATCGTGGTGGCGGCCGTGCCGAGCCAGCCGGTGATGAAGCGCCTGACCGGCTACGAGGCGGTGGCCGAAGTGGTGGAGCAGGGGCCGACCCGCGCCACCGTGCGGCTACGCAGCGGTTTGCAGGTGGACCTGCGCGTCGTGCCGGAGCAGAGCTACGGCGCCGCGCTGCTCTATTTTACCGGCTCCAAGGCGCATAACATCGCGCTGCGTCAGATCGCGATCGAGCAGGGGCTGAAGCTCAACGAATACGGCCTGCATAAGGGCGTGCGCCAGATTGCCGGGCGCACGGAGGAGGAACTCTACGAACGGCTTGGCCTGCGCTACGTGCCGCCGGAACTGCGCGAGGGCCAGGGCGAGATCGACGCCGCCCGGCATGGCCGCTTGCCGCATTTGGTGTCGGTGAAGGATATATGGGGCGATCTGCACATCCATACCGATGCGACGGATGGCCGGGCGAGCCTGCGCGAGATGGCCGCTTCGGCGCGTGCCAGAGGGTATGGCTATATCGCCATTACCGACCATAGCCGCAGGCTCGGCATTGCGCATGGGCTGGATGCCAAGCGCCTGGCGCGGCAGATGGACGAGATCGACCGTCTGAACGACGGGCTGAAGGGTTTCACCGTGCTGAAGGCGATCGAGGTGGATATTCTCGAAGATGGCATGCTGGACTTGCCGGATGCCATATTGAGCAAGCTCGATCTGGTGGTCGGCGCCATTCACTCGCGCTTCGATCTGCCCCAGCCGAAGCAGACAGAGCGCATCCTGCGCGCGATGGATAATCGCTATTTCAATATTCTAGCCCACCCCACCGGGCGGCTGATCAACCAGCGCCCGGCTTATGCCGTGGACGTGGAGAGGGTGATGCGCGGTGCGCTGGAACGCGGCTGTTTTCTGGAACTCAACGCCCAGCCGGACCGGCTTGACCTTAACGACGCGCATTGCCGCCTCGCCAAGTCATTGGGGCTGAAGGTGGTAATTTCCACCGATGCGCATGCCGAGCCGGAACTCGGCTTCATGCGCTTCGGCGTGGACCAGGCGCGCAGGGGCTGGCTGGAAGCGGCGGATGTGCTGAACACGCGACCGCAGGGCGAACTGCTGAGCCTGCTGCGCCAGCGCCGCTAGGAAGGCTTAATCGTCGTGTCGATGATGGTGGCAATGCCATTGCCAGGGCGTCCATCCCTGTGGCGAACGCAGATCAATCGAAAATAAATTCAAGTCCCAGTTCTTGATCTTTGGACCAGCGCAGCCGCGCGCGGCTAAAGACGTCGCAGAACTCAATTGAAAAAAATTCCGGAACAGGATCGAGCGTGGCGAATGTTCTGACGCGAACGCCGGTCTCCGATAAATCAAGAATCTGGCAGCCAACTATGCCCGGGGTTAAGCCGCCAAACGCAAGGCGGCCAGTTCTTTTCACGGGGGTGCGCTTTGCCCGTCGCTTTTCTGTATCCAAAAGCGTCTGCAACTCGCTCCGCAATAATTGTGTTTTATTTTCCATGTTCGTAATATTTAGGTGGGTCTATACAGAAAAATCCAGTCAAATGTTGTTGATGGGCGGCGTGGCCCGGGGTTGGGGCAGAAGGGCGGCAGTCTTGAGGCTCCCTGAACTTCCACTGCTGCCAGGGCTCCCGCCCAGCGGGTTCATCCCTTCTGGGCGTAGGCGTCCAGCCGGCGGAGGTAGTCCTGCCGCGTGGGGTCGTCCAGGAACGCGCCGAGGAAGCTGTTGCGGGCCAGCGTGACCAGCTGTTCGCGGCTGAGCTGGCGGCCAAGCGCCACGGCCTTGAAATTCTCGCCGATATAGCCGCCGAAATAGGCTGGGTCGTCGGAGTTCACAGTCGCGCGCAGGCCCTTGGCCAGCATGGTGTCGATGGGGTGGGCGCCGATCTCCGGCACCACGCAAAGGCGGACGTTGGAAAGCGGGCAGACGGTGAGCGTCATCTGCGTTGCCACCAGGCGTTCGACCAGGGTTTCATCATCCAGCGCGTGGTTGCCGTGGTCCAGCCGGTCGATATGCAGGGTATTCAGCGCCTCCCAGACATAGGCGGCGGGGCCTTCCTCTCCGGCATGGGCGACGCGCTTCAGCCCCGCTTCCCCGGCGGCGGCAAAGACGCGGGCGAACTTGCCCGGCGGGTGGCCGCGCTCGGAGGAGTCGAGCCCCACCCCGGCGATGCGGTCCAGCCATGGCTCGGCCATGCGGAAGGTGGCGAAGGCGGCGTCCTCGTCCAGATGGCGCAGGAAGCACAGGATGAGCTTCGAGGTGATGCCGTGGCGTGCCTGTGCTTCCGCCATGCCGCCTAGAATACCCTCGGCCACCACGGCGAAGGGGATGCCCCGGTCCGTATGGGTTTGCGGGTCGAAGAAGATTTCCGCATGCAGCACGCCATCCGCCGCGGCGCGGTCGAAATAGGCAACGGTGAGGTCGCGGAAATCCTCTTCCGTGCGCAGCACCTGCGCGCCAGCATAATAGATGTTCAGAAAATCCTGCAGGTTGGAGAAGTTATAGGCCGCGCGAACATCCTCCACCGTCTTGAATGGCAGTTCCAGTCCGTTGCGCCGGGCCAGGGCAAACATCAGCTCGGGCTCCAGCGAGCCCTCGATGTGCAGATGCAGCTCCGCCTTGGGCAGGCCAGTGATGAAGGTTTCAAGTTCCGTTCGCGCGTCTTGCAAGCCCATATCCTACTCCTCATCCATGCACGGTCTGCGGCATGGCTTTATCCGGGGTTGTATCGGACGGAAGGTCGTGAGGTTGCAAGAGGGGGGGCCTGTTTGCGCGAGGAGCGGCGCTGATGGCTTCCCTTTGCCGGGGGGCGGGAAGGCCGCGCGAACTTCACGCCGCGCTCTTGCAGGGCTGGTGGCATTCGGCCAGCCGGAGGAGCAGCACCGCCAGCCCCGGTTCCAGGACGCGCTTCGCCGCCTCCTGAGGTGGCATCCACAGGGTTTGCCGCTCTGCCTTCTCCGGCCAGTTCTGGGCTTTTTTCCTGACATGCAGGGCGAAGACCTCGACCACCGTCGGCTGGGCGGTTCCATCCGCCAGGGTCTTCCGGTACGTGTAGAAGCCGAGCGGTATGTTATCCGTGACCCCTCGGACGCCGGCTTCCTCGTAGGCTTCGAGCTCGGCTGCCGCGCGGGTGCTTCGTCCCCGGCCGATATTCCCCTTGGGAATCACCCAGCGCCGCGTCTCCCGCGAGGTGATGAGCAACACCTGCAAGCCGTCCGGTGCGAGCCGGTAGGGGATTACCCCGGATTGTCTGGCCACCTTGTTCATGTCGAGGAGGTGTAGAGACGGAGTGGCGGCTATTTCAATAAGCAATTGGTCTAGTCTGAGTTGCGCACCCTGTGTCGTTCAGCTCCTCTCCGCACAGCTGGATCAATTTTCATGTCTGCGGCGCTGCCGCCGGGAGTATTTTACTTGGCGGGGCCGCTGCTTGGGGCCTCATTTGGAGGGAACACCATGCAACGGCGTTTGCTTGCTAAAACTGCTCTCGCTTCCGCGGCAGCAGCGATTCCTGTATCTGCTCTGGCCCAATACGGAATGAGCCAGGGCCCCATGGGCATGAGTTCGGGTGTGGATCCTGAACTAAATATCATTTTTACCGAGGATAACCCAGGCCATTGGCAGCAAGTGGTGCAGCTGCATGTGCCGAATGTGACAGTCTCAGGCAGCCAGCTTTCCGTCGTGACGCCGCATCCGATGAGTGAACCCCACTACATCGTGAGTCACACCGTGGTTCTTGAAAACGGGAAATTCCTCGATCGCAAGACCTTCACTTGGCAGGACAAGCCGGCTTCGACGCATACCCTTCCGGCTGGATATACAGGGAAGGTCACCGTTACCAGCACCTGCAATCGGCATGATTTCTGGGTCAAGACGATGATGGTCTAGCCAGCTTTCCGGCTTCAGCCAGGCTTGGGGGACCACGCGGCAGGCCGGTAGCGGCTGCCCAGCGAGTAGCGGCTGCCCGGGTGGGTCAGCACCGAGCGTGTCGCCGGTCCCTTCTGCGTCCAGGTGCGGCGCAGCAGGCGCAGGCAGGGCTCGTGCGGCCCGACATTCAGCCTGGCCTGCACATGCGGGTCCGGCGTGATGGCGTAGATGATATGCTCAACCTCCGCTGGCGGGGCGATGGATTGCAGATAGCGGTTGGGGGTGAGCATGGTGAAATCCTGCTTGAGATAACCCGGAGCGAAATCCGGCGAGACGAAGCGCTCTTCCAACTGCACGGGGTCGTCGTTCTCGTAATGCACGATCTCGGAATAGAAGATCTTGCCGCGGGGCGGCAGGCCGAATTCGGCGGTGAGCGCGGCGTCGGCGCGCAGTGCTTCGAGGCGCAGAACCTCGGCGCGGTGGGTGTGGCCGCGTGCGCCTATGTCTTCGGCGATGTCATACACTTCCAGCAGCGTGGCGCGCGGGGCGCGGGGCTGCACGAAAGTGCCAACCCCTTGCACGCGCAGCAGGAGCCCGTCAGCCGACATTTCGCGCAGGGCCCGGTGCACCGTCATGCGTGAGGCGCCGAGCGTTTCCATCAGTTCGAATTCGGAGGGAATTTTGCCGCCTTCGGCCCAGCGTCCGGCGGCGATGCCCTCCAGCAGGTAGGTCTTTACCTGCTCGTAGAGTTTGGGCGGTTTCTCGTCCATCTTAGACCAACCGGTTCACCATTGCGTCAAACCGCAGCCGCGCGGTTTGTGCAAGAGCGTGGCGGCCTTGCGCCACCACCTGGCGGCCGCGCACCCACACATCGCGCACGGCGGGCTGGCGGGCGCAGAATACCGATTGCGACAGGGCAAGTTCTGGCGTCTCGCCGTCCAGTGTGACGAAGCTGGCAGGCGCGCCGGGGCGAAGTCCGCCTTGCAGCCCAAGCGCCTGCGCCCCGCCCGCCACAGCCGCCTGGTAGAGCGCGGTGGCGGTTGCCGGTTCGCCGGGTGATGCCATTACGTTTCGGGCGCGCCGGGCGAGGCGCTGCGAATATTCTAACATCTGCAATTCACGCGCGGGGTCGATAAGCACGTTGGAATCCGACCCCACGCCCCAGGTGCCGGAAAAATGCTGGGCCGGGAAGATGCCGTCGCCCAGATTGGCCTCGGTGACCGGGCACAGCCCGGCGACGGCGCCGGTTGCCGCCATCGCCGTGGCTTCATCCGGCGTGATGTGAGTGGCATGCACCAGACACCAATTCGGCCCGACCGGCGCATTGTCCAGCAGATGCTCGACCGGGCGCTGGCCGCAAAAGCCGAGGCAGGCCTCGACCTCCGCCACCTGCTCGGCAATGTGGATATGCACGGGCCGACTGCCCGCCAGTTCCGCAAGCGCCTTTACCTCAGGCATTGTGGCGGCGCGCAACGAATGCGGCGCCACGCCGGAGGGCGCCAGCGCGCCGCAGCGCTCGTAAAGTTTCGTGTAACCATCAAGCGATGAGACGAAGCGCCGCTGCTCGGGGGCGGGTGCTGCGCCGCCGAACCCCGCATGGGCGTAAAACACGGGAAGCAACAGCAGCTCGATACCCGCCGCCTCGGCTGCCGCTGCGAGGCGTGCCGCCATCTCGCCGATATCGTGGTAAGGCGTGCCGTCTGGCGCGTGGTGCAGATAATGGAATTCGGCAACGGACGTGAAGCCGCCTTCAAGCATCTCGACGAAGGCGAGCGTCGCGGCGTCCTGCACATCGTCTGGCGACATTGAGAGGGCGAGCTTGTACATCAGCGTCCGCCAGGTCCAGAAACTGTCCTGCTCCGCGCCCCGGCGCTCCACATGCCCGGCCATGGCGCGCTGAAACGCATGGCTGTGCAGGTTGGGCATGCCCGGCAAGGCGATGCCATGCCCGCCCGCCAAGCCGGACCGCACCTCGGCGATCACGCCGTTCTCCACGCGCAGCAGCACATTCTCGGCCCAGCCAGCGGGCAGCAGCGCGTGACGGAACAAATGTGTGTTTGACACTGGACAGCCCCTGTCGATCTCCGATATTGTATATACAATTGAAACTTACCATCCGCCAAGGCCGAACTTGCGATGCGCGTTTTCACCCATGCCCGTTTGGCGACCATGAACCCTGACATGCCCGGCTTGGGCGTGGTCGAGGATGGCATGCTGGCCGAGGAGGGGGGGCGCATCATCTATGCCGGTCCGGCCCGCGACCTGCCGGCCGATGAGGTCGTCGATTGCGAAAACCGCTGGATTACCCCGGGGCTTATCGATTGCCACACGCATCTGGTCTTCGCCGGAGACCGCGCGGCGGAGTTCGAAGCCAGGCTTGAGGGGGCCAGCTATGAGGAGATCGCGCGCGCTGGTGGAGGGATTCTCGGCACCATGCGCGCCACGCGCGCAGCCACGCCCGCCGCGCTGGATGCTGCCGCCCGCAAGCGTTTGGCGCCGCTGCTGGCCGAGGGAGTGACCACGGTGGAGATCAAATCCGGCTACGGGCTCTCGCCCGAGGCCGAATACAAATGCCTCGAGGTCGCCCGTGGGCTTGGCGATCTTGCAGATATTTTCACAACCTTTCTCGGCGCGCATAGTGTCCCGCCGGATTGTCCGCGCGAGGAGTATCTCCGCCTGCTGTGTGATGAGATGATCCCCCATGTGGCCCGGCACTATCTGGCCGAGGCGGTGGATGCGTTCTGTGAGACCATCGCCTTTTCGCCTGCGGAGACCGAGCAGGTTTTCGACGCCGCGGCAAAAGCCGGGTTGCGCGTGAAGCTGCATGCTGATCAGCTCTCCAATTTGCACGGAGCTGCTCTTGCCGCGCGCTACCGCGCGCTTTCAGCCGATCATCTCGAATGCACTGATGAAGCCGACGTCCGCGCCATGGCCGAAGCCGGCACAGTGGCGGTGTTGTTGCCCGGCGCCTTCTTCACTTTGCGCGAGACGCGCCTGCCGCCCCTCGACGCTTTTCGCAAGCATGCCGTGCCCATAGCCGTCTCCACCGATCTCAACCCCGGCACGTCGCCATTGTTCTCGCTGCTGCTCGCCATGAATATGGCGGCGACACAGTTCCGCCTCACCGTCACCGAGTGTCTGCTCGGCGTCACCCGCCACGCCGCCACCGCCTTGGGGCGCCGCGATGTTGGTGTGCTCCGGGCTGGGGCGAAATGCCATCTGGCGATCTGGGACATCGAACGTCCTGCCGAGCTTGTCTACAGGCTTGGCTTCAATCCGATTTATAAACGAATTTGGAGTGCCTCATGAAATTCTCCCCCGGCGACGTAACGATGTCGCAATGGCGCGCGATTTATCGCGGTGCATCCCTGACGCTGGATGAGGCCGCCTTGCCCGCCATCGCGGCGGGTGCCGCGGCGGTTGAAGAAATTCTGTCTCGTAACGAACCGGCCTATGGCATCAACACCGGCTTCGGCAAGCTGGCTGCCGTGCGCATCGCGCCCGATGACCTCGCCACGCTGCAGCGCAACCTCGTGCTCTCGCATGCGGCGGGTGTCGGCCCGGCCATGCCGGTGCCCATCGCACGGCTGATGATGGCACTCAAGCTCGGCTCGCTCGGCCAGGGCGTGTCGGGCGTGCGCGTCGAGACGGTGCGCATGCTCGCCGCCCTGCTTGAGCTCGACCTGATCCCCGTGGTGCCCGCCCAGGGCTCGGTCGGCGCCTCGGGCGATCTCGCGCCGCTTGCGCACATGACCGCCGCGATGCTGGGCGTGGGCGAGTTCTTTGTGGACGGTGCGCGTGTTCCCGCCGCTGAGGCGCTGGCGCAGGCCGGGCTTGCGCCGCTTGTGCTTGGCCCCAAAGAGGGGCTGGCCCTGCTCAATGGCACGCAATTCTCCACCGCAAACGCGCTGGTAGGGTTGTTCGAGGCCGAGCGCCTGTTCCGTTCCGCTCTCGTCACCGGCGCGCTCTCGACCGATGCAGCCAAGGGCACAGATGCGCCATTCGACCCGCGCATCCATGCGGTGCGCCGCCACCGGGGGCAGGCCGAGGTCGCCGATGCCCTGCGCGGCCTCATGGCGGGCAGCGCCATCCGCGCCTCGCACCTCGTCAATGATTCGCGTGTGCAGGACCCGTATTGCCTGCGCTGCCAGCCGCAGGTGATGGGCGCGGTGCTGGATGTGCTGCGTCAGGCCGCCGCCACGCTGGCAACGGAAGCCAACGGCGTGACCGACAACCCGTTGATCTTCATCAACCCCACCGAAGCGCTCTCGGGCGGCAATTTCCATGCCGAGCCGGTGGCCTTCGCCGCCGACATGATCGCCATGGCGGTGTGCGAGATCGGTTCGATTGCCGAACGACGCGTCGCCATGCTGGTGGACCCGGCGCTTTCCGGCCTGCCTGCCTTCCTCACTCCAAGTCCCGGCCTCAATTCTGGCTTCATGATTCCGCAGGTGACGGCTGCGGCTTTGGTCTCCGAGAACAAGACCCGCGCTTTCCCGGCTTCGGTCGACTCCATCCCCACCTCGGCCAACCAGGAGGACCATGTCTCCATGGCTGCCCATGGCGCCAGGCGCTTGGCCGAGATGAACGACAATCTGCGCGCGGTGATCGCCATCGAATGGCTCGCCGCCGTGCAGGGGTGCGATTTCTGGCCTATGCCCTCATCCGCCCCGCTGGAGGCTGCTCGCGCCACCCTGCGCGCGAAAGTCCCGCATCTGGAGGAGGACCGGTATTTTGCGCCCGACATCGAGGCGGCGATCGCCTTGCTTGCCGCTGGCGCGCTTGATGATGCCGCCCTGCCGGGGCTGGCATGAACCTGTTCACCCTGCGCCGTGGCAAGGCGCCGCTGATCCTCTCGATGCCCCACGGGGGCACGGAAATTCCTGAGGAATTCGCAGGGTGTTTCGTCTCCGGCTGGCGGGCGCGCAAGGACACCGACTGGTACATCCCCGCGCTCTATGCCTTCGCCGAGGCGCTGGATGCGACGATCATCGCCGCCAATATCTCCCGCACGGTTATCGACCTGAACCGCGACCCGTCCGGCGCCTCGCTCTATCCGGGCCAGACGACGACCGGCCTCTGCCCCGCCGAAACGTTCGCCGGCGAACCGCTCTATGCCTCCGCTCTGCCGGACGAGGCGGAGACCGCACGCAGGCTGGCGCTTTATTTTCGTCCTTATCATGCGGCGCTCGAAGGCGAGATCGCCCGGCTGCGCGCGAAGCATGAGAACATCGTGCTCTACGACTGCCACTCCATCCGCAGCCATATCCCCCGGCTGTTCCCAGGGGAGTTGCCGCAGCTCAGCATCGGCACCAATGGCAGCACCTCCTGCGCACCGGAATACGAAGCCCTCGTTGCCGAAATCTGCGCGCGCTCCGGCTTCTCCTGGGTTCTGAACGGACGCTTCAAGGGTGGTTGGATCACCCGCCATTACGGCAACCCGCAAGCCGGCGTTCACGCCATCCAGATGGAACTCGCCATGCGCGGCTACATGGACGAGCCCGCAACGCCCACGCCCGAAAACTGGCCCGCGCCCCTCAACCCTGCCGCGCCCATTCTGCCTGTTCTGCAAGATATTCTGAAAGGACTTTGCCCATGACGCGTCTCGACAATGCCCGTGTCATCCGCGCTCCGCACGGGGCGGCGCTTTCTGCCAAATCCTGGCTCACCGAAGCGCCGCTGCGCATGCTGATGAACAATCTCGACCCGTTGGTGGCCGAGCGACCGGAGGAGCTGGTGGTGTATGGCGGCATCGGCCGGGCCGCCCGGGACTGGGAGAGCTTCGACCGCATCGTGTCCACGCTCAAGCGCCTGGAGGCCGACGAGACCCTGCTCGTGCAGTCGGGCAAGCCGGTCGGCGTGTTCCGCACGCACACCGATGCCCCACGCGTGCTCATCGCCAATTCCAACCTCGTGCCGAACTGGTCCAACTGGGCGCATTTCAATGAGCTCGATCGCAAGGGCCTGATGATGTACGGGCAGATGACGGCGGGCTCGTGGATTTACATCGGCACCCAGGGCATCGTGCAGGGCACGTATGAGACCTTCGTCGAGGCCGGGCGGCGCCATTA
This sequence comes from Acidocella sp., assembly GCF_052326845.1. Classification (GTDB taxonomy): domain Bacteria; phylum Pseudomonadota; class Alphaproteobacteria; order Acetobacterales; family Acetobacteraceae; genus Acidocella. The sequence continues at coordinate 12,985 of NZ_JBKQJR010000105.1, forward strand.
TGGCGGCGATCTTGCGGGCAAATGGGTACTTACCGCCGGGCTTGGCGGCATGGGAGGCGCGCAGCCTCTGGCCGCCACCATGGCGGGCGCTTCGTGTCTTGCCATCGAATGCCAAGCCAGCCGCATCGAGATGCGCCTGAAGACCCGCTACGTGGACATGCGCGCCGACTCGCTGGACGAGGCGCTGGCGATCATCGAGCGCTCCTGTGCCGAGAAGAAGCCGGTTTCCGTTGGCCTGCTAGGCAACGCGGCCGAAATCCTGCCCGAGCTGCTGAAACGTGGCGTGAAGCCCGATCTGCTCACCGACCAGACCTCGGCGCATGACCCGGTGAACGGCTACCTGCCGATTGGCTGGAGCGTGGCGGAATGGGAGGCCAAGCGCGAGACGGACCCCACCGCCGTGGAGAAGGCAGCCCGCGCCTCCATGGCCGTGCATGTGCGCGCCATGCTGGGTTTCCACGCGCGGGGCGTGCCGACCTTCGACTACGGCAACAACATCCGCCAGCGCGCCCAGGAGGAAGGGGTGGAGGACGCCTTCGCCTTCCCCGGCTTCGTGCCCGCCTATATCCGCCCGCTGTTTTGCGAGGGCATCGGCCCGTTCCGCTGGGCGGCCCTCTCGGGCGACCCGGAGGACATCTACAAGACCGATGCCAAGGTGAAGGAGCTGCTGCCTGACAACAAGCATCTGCACAACTGGCTGGACATGGCGAAGGAGCGCATCGCCTTCCAGGGCCTGCCCGCGCGCATCTGCTGGGTCGGCTTAGGCGACCGCCACCGCCTCGGGCTCGCCTTCAACGAGATGGTGGCAAAGGGAGAGCTCTCAGCGCCTGTCGTCATTGGCCGCGACCATCTCGACTCAGGCTCGGTTGCTTCGCCCAACCGCGAGACGGAGGCCATGCGTGATGGCTCCGATGCCGTATCCGACTGGCCGCTGCTGAACGCGCTGCTCAACTGCGCCTCGGGCGCCACCTGGGTGTCGCTGCATCATGGCGGCGGGGTGGGGATGGGCTTCTCCCAGCATGCGGGCATGGTTATCTGTGCCGACGGCACGCCGGAAGCGGCCAAGCGCCTGGAGCGTGTGTTGTGGAACGACCCGGCCACCGGCGTCATGCGCCATGCCGATGCGGGTTATGACATCGCCCTCGACTGCGCGCGCGAGAAGGGGCTCGACCTGCCGGGGATTTTCGGCTGACCCTGCGCAGCTTTTTGCCGGGTTGCCCGGAGTATGGCGATGCTCCCCGCGCCTTGTTCGAAGAAGGGAAGAAGCGCTGCTGTATCCGGGGGGCGGACGCCGCTAGCGTTATGGTCAAACAAACAAGAGGAACGTCAGATGTCCGGCTATGCCACGCACGAGGTGCTGAACCAGCCGCCGGAATTCGCTGGCTTCAATGCCTATCTGGGCGATGCCGCGCTGTGTGACGCAGTCGCGGCGTTTGGCACCACCTGGGCGCAGGAGCGTCTGGCGGCCTGCGGCGCGCGCATCGGCAGCGCGCATATGCAGGCCCTGGCGCGGGACGCTAATCGTCATACGCCGGAGCTGCGCACGCATGACCGGTTCGGCCACCGTATCGACGAGGTGGAGTTCCACCCCGCCTGGCACGAACTGATGATCATGCTGCGGGCGGATGAGGTGCATGCGCTGGGCTGGAATGCCGACCGCCCAGGTGCGCAAACGGCGCGGGCCGCGCTGTCGTATTTGTGGTCGCAAGGGGAGGCCGGGGTGGGTTGCCCCGCCGCCATGACCTTCGCCTCCCTGGCCGCCTTGCGCCTTGCGCCGGCGCTGCTGGAAAAATTCCGGGAGAAGATCTTGTCGCCCGGCTACGACCCCGCCCCCGTGCCGCCGGGCGCCAAAACCGCGCTCACCGTGGCGATGGCGATGACCGAGAAGCAGGGCGGCTCGGATCTGCGGCAGACGCAGACGACCGCCACCCAGGCTGGCGGCGGGAAGTTCCGGCTCACCGGGCATAAATGGTTCTTCTCCGTTCCCACCTCCGACCTGTTCCTTACCCTGGCGCGCACGGAGGCTGGTATTTCCTGTTTTTTGGCGCAGGGCTGGCGCGACGAGGGCGAGCGTAATTTCCTGCTGCTGCAACGGTTGAAGGATAAATGCGGAAACCGCTCCAACGCCTCGTCGGAGGTGGAGTTCCGCGGGCTGGAGGCGGAGCTAGTGGGGGTGGAGGGGCGCGGCATCGCCACCATTCTGGAGATGGCGCAGCTCACCCGGCTTGAATGCGCGCTGGGTTCGGCAGGGCTGATGCGCCAGGCGGTGGCTCTGGCCATCCACCATGCCAGCCACCGCACGGCGTTCCAGCGCCGTCTGGCCGACCAGCCCTTGATGGAGGCCGTGCTCGCGGACCTTGCCCTAGAGGCCGAGGGGGCGATGTGGCTGGCCATGCGCGCCGCCGCCGCGCTTGACGCCGCGCACGACGCCACCGAGGCGGCGCTGTTCCGCATCCTGGCGCCCATTGCCAAATATTGGATCTGCAAGCGCGCCCCGGCCGTGGCGGCCGAGGCGATGGAATGCCATGGCGGCAATGGCTTCATCGAGGAGCACGCGGCGGCGCGGTTGTACCGGGACGCGCCGGTGAACGGGCTGTGGGAGGGCTCGGGCAATGTCATCTGCCTGGACGTTCTTCGCGCCCTGACGCGCGAGCCGGAGGCCGCCGCGGCGCTGCGGGCCGAGATCGCCCTGGCGGCGGGCGGGCACAAGGCACTGGATGAGTGGCTGGTTGCACCTCTGCCGCCGCCCACGGAGGGCCATGCGCGGCAACTGGCGCAGCAGCTCGCGGTGGCGCTGACGGCGAGCCTGCTGCTGCGCCACGCGCCCCCGGCGCTGGCCGAGGCGTTTTGCGCGACGCGTCTGGGGCAGGGCGGCGGGTTTGCGTTCGGGGCGCTGCCGGTGGGGGCAGGGGCGGCGGCGATATTGCAGCGCGCGGCGGTGCTGGTCCCAGGGTAGATGTTTCTGGATCGTCCGGATCCTCGGCGAACTGGGATACCTCCCGTTCAGCCCCTCAGGCGGTGCCTTGCTCTTCCATCTGCTCAGCAAGCTCTATGAGCGTACCAGCGTGATCATCACCACCAATCTAAACTTCAGCGAGCGGGCAGGCGTGTTCGGCGATGCGAAGATGACCACCGCTCTGCGCGATCGCCTTACCCATCATTGCCATGTCCTTGAAACCGGCAATAACAGCTTCCGTGCAAGCTCGTTGCCGAAAACCAATCAAAGGAGAAAAACCAAGCCTTGACCCACCGCACCAAGCATAGCAAATAACCGCAACCACCCGGGTCAAATCTCGATGAAAATCCCAGGTCAGATCTCAGCGGAAATCGACAGCTTGCCATTACCTTAATATATATAATGGCAATAATTCGTGATTGCGTATAACGTTTCTTGGCCAGATTTCTGTGGCCAGCGTTGCCTTTTTTGCCCTCCATCCCCTCGATGTCCGCCGAGCAGATGAGAAGGCCATAAAAATACGTCCACGCAAAGGAACCCGCAATCATGAGCAAAGAAGACACGAAACACCGTGCCCACCTTCCTATACAGAACACTGCGCGACGTGGTCTCATCACCTACGACGCGAAGGACCCGGACACAAAGTTTCCGCCCATCGAACAGCTTCGTCCTCCGGAGGGCGCGCCCAACGTTCTGATCATCCTGCTCGACGATGCGGGGTTTGGCTCCGCGAGCGCCTTCGGGGGCCCCTGCCAAACGCCGAATGCCGAGAAGCTGGCTGCGGATGGCCTGAAGTATAACCGCTTCCACACGACGGCCCTGTGCTCGCCGACCCGTCAGGCGTTGTTAACAGGACGTAACCACCATACCGCAGGCATGGGCGGCAGCACCGAGCTGTAGCCCGGCGAGCCGCTGGCGATCTCGGTGCTGCCGCCCAAGCCTGCGGAATGGGGGTTACGTC
>NZ_JBKQJR010000106.1:0-35365 GCF_052326845.1 Acidocella sp.
CAGTTTCGATCCACGCTTCCTCCCCACGGTCGGTCACCCTTCCGCAGTTGCGCTTCACTTCGCTCGCTGTGACCAGCTTACGATGGGACTTCCACCCACAAGAATGCGCCCATGCTGGGCGCACACAAAAAAGGCGGCACCCGCGCGGATGCCGCCTTTGGTTTTCAGCTAACGCGGGTTACGCGCTGGCCTGCGACACGAACTTGGTGACCAAATACGGCTCCAGCCCTTCCACGCCGCCTTCCGAGCCATAGCCGCTGTCCTTCACGCCGCCGAACGGCGTCTCGGGCAGCGCCAAGCCATGGTGATTGATGCCGACCATGCCGGCCTCGATCTGCGCGCCCAGCGCCGTCGCCGTCGCCGCGTCACGCGTATAGGCGTAGGAGGCAAGGCCGTATGGCAGGCGGTTGGCCTCGGCGATGGCGTCGTCGAACGTCTTGAACGGCATGAACAGCGCCAGCGGGCCAAACGGTTCCTCGTGCATCACGCGCGCATCGGCGGGGATGTCGGTCAGCACGGTCGGCTGGAAGAAATAGCCCTTGTTGCCCGCGCGCGAGCCACCGGTAGCAATCTTCGCGCCCTTGCCCACGGCATCGGCGATCAGCGCCTCCATGGCCGCCACGCGGCGGTCATTGGCGAGCGGCCCCATGGTGGTGCCGGCATCCAGCCCGTTGCCGAGCTTGATCGCCTCGCACTTGGCCACGAACTTCTCCAGGAAGGGCTCGTACACGCCCTCCTGCACGATGAAGCGCGTCGGCGCCACGCAGACCTGCCCGGCATTGCGGAACTTGTTCGCGGCCAGGATGGTGGCGGCGGCGTCCAGGTCGGCATCGTTGAACACGATGGACGGCGCATGCCCGCCGAGTTCCATGGTGGCGCGCTTCATGTGCTTGCCCGCCAGGGCCGCCAGATGCTTGCCGACAACGGTGGAGCCGGTGAAGGAAATCTTCCTCACCACCGGATGCGGGATCAGGTACTCGGAAATTTCCGCCGGCACGCCGAACACCAGCTGCACCACGCCAACCGGCACGCCGGCATCCACATAGGCGCGCACCAGCTCGGCGCAGCTCGCCGGGGTTTCCTCAGGGCCCTTCAGGATGAAGGCGCAGCCCGCCGCCAGCGCCGCGGAGATTTTGCGCACCGCCTGGCTCATCGGGAAGTTCCACGGGGTGAAGCCCGCGACCACGCCCACCGGCTCGCGCAGGGAGAGCTGGTACACGCCCGGCACGCGGTTGGGGATGACGCGGCCATAGGCGCGGCGGCCTTCCTCGGCGAACCAGTCGATCACATCGGCGGAGCCCATGATCTCGATCTTCGCCTCGCCCACCGGCTTGCCCTGCTCCATGGTCATCAGCCGGGCGATGGCATCGGCGCGCTCGCGGATCAGCTCCGCCGCCTTGCGCAGCAGCTTGGAGCGGTCATAGGCCGGCATCTTGCGCCACACGGCAAGCCCCTTGGCGGCATGGTCCAGCGCCTCGTCCAGGTCATCGGTCCCGGCATGCGCGAGCGTGCCGATCACCTCCTCCGTCGCCGGGTTGACGACGTCGAGCGTGCGCCCGCCGCGCGCCGCGCGCCATTCACCGCCGATATGCAGCAATACGTCCTGATACATCTTTTGTTTCCTCTCAGCTTTCGCGAATCAATTTACGTACGATGTCGATCATTTCACTGATCTGGTCCGGCGTGGCGGCGAAGGGCGGCGCCAGCACCACGGAGTCGCCGGCGCAGCGCAGCACCAGACCTTCCTCGAAGGCCTTGCACAGAATCTTGAAGCCGCGCTCGCCCGGCTTGCCCTTCGGCGCCAGCTCGATGGCGCCCAGCAGGCCGAGGCCGCGCGTGTCGACGACATCCGGCTGGCCCTTGAAGCTGGCGACCTGCTCCAGGAAGCCCGGCGTCAGCTCCCGCACGCGGGCGAAGGTATCTTCCTCGCGGTAGATCTTCAGCGTGGCGAGGCCGGCAGCACAGGCCACCGGATGCGCCGAATAGGTGTAGCCGTGGTAGAATTCCACCACGTTGGGCGGCGCGGCATCCAGGATGGTCTGCTGGATGTCCTCGCGCACCGCAATCGCCGACATCGGGACCGAACCATTGGTGATGGCCTTGGCCATGGTCATGATGTCAGGGGTGACGCCGAAGGTCTCGGCGGCGAAGGCGTGGCCAGTGCGGCCGAAACCGGTGATCACCTCGTCGAAGATGAGCAGGATGCCGTGCCTGGTGCAGATCTCGCGCAGGCGCTGCAGATAGCCCTTGGGCGGCGGCAGGATGCCGGTGGAGCCCGCCACCGGCTCGACGATGCAGGCGGCGATGGTGTCGGCGCCATGCAGGTTGACGAAGCGCTCCAGGTCATCGGCGAGGTCCGCGCCATGCGTGCCCTCGCCCATCTCGAAGAAATTCTCCTTGATGTGGGTATGGCGCATGTGCATCACGCCGGGCAGGCCAACCCCGAAGGCCTTGCGGTTGTTCACCATGCCGCCGACGGACCAGCCGCCGAAATTCACGCCATGATAGCCGCGCTCACGGCCGACGAAGCGTTGGCGCGAGCCCTCGCCACGGACGCGGTGGTATTGCAGCGCCACTTTCAGCGCCGACTCCACGGCCTCGGACCCCGAACTGGCGAACATGATGCGGTTGAGCCCCGGCGGGGTCATCTCCGCCACCTCGGTGGCGAGCTTAAATCCGGGCGGGAAGCCGTACTGGAAGGGCGGCGCGTAATCCAGCTCCTCCATCTGCCTGGCCACCGCCTCGCGGATCTCGCGCCGGCCATGGCCCAGCGGAATGCAGTACAGGCCGGAGGAGCCATCCAGCAGTTTTTCACCGCGTGTATTATAATAATAAACACCTTCGGCCCGCGCGATGATGCGCGGCTGTTCCATGAACTGCCTGTTGGCGGTGAAGGGCATCCACTGATTGATCAGCGGGTCATTGCTCGGGCGCACGGCAGCACTCATGGGTTGGCACACTCCTTCATGTCGGCATCAGTTTACTATTTTAAACAACCTTGACCAGAGTTTTGTTGCCCCCGGGGCATGAAGAGGCCGCATGCCGGGCACAACGCCAGCTTGTCTCGAAAGTGTGATCATCGCGGAATGCGATGCTGACCCGCAAATTCCGTTTTGCATTCGGAAAAACATTAGGGTTAAACTGCTGACCGAATTACCCGACTGAGATATTGCATGCTTGAATTACGTGTAAATTTTGACACCCGGCCTCTCCCTGCCCGCCTTCTGCCATTTGTTCTCGCCTGTTCAGGGCGAGACAGCTGCGGAAGACGGCAGGGAGACCCGGCGTGACCGTCAAGCACGGTACGGGCACGCGAGACGAAGTTGCCGGCCTGATTCACGCGGGGCGAATCCTGGTCCTGGCCGGGGCGGAGGCGGGCCTCGCCAGCCTGCCCCGCGGACGCTGGATCGGCGGCACGGCGGCGAGCTTCATCACTGCCGCTGGCGGGCAGGAGGCCGATGGGCGGATTTTCTATTCCGACCTCACCGGCATTGCCCGGAATGTCCGGCTGCACCACTTCAACCTTTCGGAAATGCGGCGGATCGGCCGGCTGCATCCAGCCAATGGCTTCACCATGGTCATCATCCCCGGCTTCAGCGAGCTGCTGGCTGGCGTCTCCGCCAAGATCATGGATTACGAGGGCATCTACCACGCGCCGTTGTTCGGCTGGGTCAGTGCGGTTGACTTGGCTCAGCTCGGCCACATGCAGCCGAAGAGCTTCTCCGGCGCCCCGGCAGGCAGCGCCGAGCATGCCGCGGTGATGACCGTCTCCCTGCCCGATGAACTCTTCGCCCAGTTGCAGATCGCCAATCTCTTCAGCCCTGGCATAGGGCCAGAGATACGCTTCAGCAAACCAGGCTTCCTGGCCGAGGGCGACTGCCTGATCGGCGGCAAGCCGGATAACCTGGCGCGCTATATCGAGGCAGAGAAGATCGACAGGCGCCTGCCGCTGGTTACCGACCATGATGGCGCGCTGATTAATATTTCAATCATTGCCAGCGATGCGCAGACCGGCCGCGCCACCTTCCTAGCCCCGGTCAACCCCGCCCTCACCTACCGTTTCGCTGGCGACATTCTGGATTACCCTCGTGAATTCTCCCGCGCCCTGGATGAGCTGCACCTGGGAAGCGCCGCGCTCTCGTGCATCTGCGCACAGAATTATGAACATGCGGGACTGCGCCAAAGTACCGGCCTGCCCTTCCAGGGGCCGGTCACCTTCGGGCAGATCGCCTATGGCGTGCTCAACCAGACGCTTGCCTGCCTGACCATTAGCAACCACGAGGAGGAAGACGCCGGGCCGGAAACCGGATAAGCCGCCCGCATGAGCCCGACCGACAAGATCGCCTACAAGATCCTCACCCCGAAGCAGTTCGCCGCCCTGCTTGAGGACCATTTCACCGGCGCGCCGGTGGACATCGCGGATGGCTATATTCATCTCTCCACCGCAGCGCAGCTTGATGAAACCCTGCGCAAGCATTTCACCGGGCAGAATGACCTCATCATCGCCGCCGTCGATCTGGCCGCGCTGGGCGATACGTTGCGCTGGGAGGTTTCACGCGGCGGGCAGCTGTTCCCGCATGTTTACGGTCCGCTGCGCCGCGCGCATGTGCTGGCGCATGCGCCTCTCGCCTGGGAGAACGGTTCGGCCAGACTGCCCGTTTAGCCGCCGCAGGCCTGCACCACCAGCGGCGCCATGGCGCGGTACTCGGCGCTGCGCGGGCTACTGGGGCGCCAGGCCATCGCCAGGGTACGCCAGCCGCCAGCGCCTTCCAGCCGGCGTAGCTCCACCCCGGTGCCCTCGGCGAGCCCTGCCGCCACCGCCAAGCGCGGCACCAGCGTCACCCCCAGCCCGCCCGCCACCATCTGGATGAGCGTATGCAGCGAGGTGGCGGCGAATTTCTGCTCCCGCCCCACTCCGGCGCTGCACAGCGCCAGCACTTGGTCGCGTAGGCAATGCCCATCCTCCAGCAGCAGGAAGTTCTCGGCACTCAGCGCCGCCACGGGAATGCTCTCACGCGCTGCCAGCGGATGCCCGGGCGGGAGGGCGGCAAGGAACTCGTCCCGCGCCAAGGGGAACGTCTCCGCCCCGCCGCAGGCGCAGGGCTCGGCCAGCAGCAGCAGGTCCAGCATTCCGTCTTCCAGTTGCTCCAGCAGCCGCTCGGTCTGGTCCTCGCGCAGGAACAGCTTCAGCGCCGGGAACCCCTGGCGCAGTGCTGGCATCAGCCTGGGCAGCAGGAACGGCCCGATGGTCGGGATGATGCCCAGCCGCAACGGGCCGGACATCGGCGCCCGCGCGGCATCCGCCGCCTCGGCCACCGCGCCAATGGCCGCCAGCGCCGCCCGCGCCTTCGCAACCAGCTCCAACCCGAGCGGGGTGAACACGGCATGCTTGGGCGCGGCACGGTCGAGGATCTGCGCATCCAGCCCGCGCTCCAGCGCCAGGATCCCGGCTGAGAGCGTGGACTGCGACACCGCGCAGGCCGAGGCGGCGCGGCCGAAATGACCGGTTTCGGCCAGCATCACCAGATAGCGGAGCTGCTGCGGTGTCGGCAGATACGCCATTTACGCGGCCTGGGCCTCGGCCGGCACCTGCCGGATCAGATAGTCGAAAGCGGACAGCGCGGCCTTCGCCCCTTCACCGGCTGCGATGATGATCTGCTTGTACGGCACTGTCGTCGCGTCACCGGCGGCGAAGATGCCGGGCACCGAGGTCTCGCCACGGGCATCGATCTCGATCTCGCCGCGCGGCGACAGAGCCAGCGTGCCCTTCAGCCACTCGCTGTTCGGCACCAGCCCGATCTGCACGAAGATGCCCTCCAGCGCCAGCCGGTGGATCTCGCCGGTCGTGCGGTCCTCATAGGACAAGCCAACAACCTTCTCGCCGTCCCCATGCACCTCGGTGGTCTTGGCGGAGACGATGATCGTGGCGTTCGGCAGGCTCTTCAGCTTGGCCTGCAGCACCGCATCGGCGCGCAGCTGGCTGTCGAACTCGATGAGCGTGACATGGCTGACGATACCGGCGAGGTCGATCGCCGCCTCGACGCCGGAATTGCCGCCGCCGATCACCGCCACGCGCTTGCCCTTGAACAGCGGGCCGTCGCAATGCGGGCAGTAGGCCACGCCCTTGTTGCGGTACTCGTCTTCGCCCGGCACGTTCATCTGGCGCCAGCGCGCGCCGGGGGAAAGCACGACGGACTTCGCCTGCAGCACCGCACCTCCGGCAACCTGCACCCCGAACAGCCCGCCCTTCTGGCTCGGCGGCACGATCTTCTCCGCCGTGTGGCCCTTCATGATGTCCACGCCGTATTCGCGGGTATGCGCCTCCATGGCCGAGGCCAGCTTCGCACCCTCGGTATGCTGGATGGAAATGAAGTTCTCGATGCCCACCGTGTCCAGCACCTGCCCGCCGAAGCGCTCGGCCACCACGCCGGTATGGATGCCCTTGCGCGCGGCGTAGATGGCCGCCGCGGCACCGGCCGGGCCGCCGCCGACCACCAGAACGTCGAACACGCCCTTGACGTTCAGCTTCTCGGCATCGCGCGCGGCGGCGCCGGTATCCACCTTGGCCAGGATCTGCTCCAGGCTCATCCGTCCGGAGTCGAATTCGGCCCCATTGAGGAACACGGCCGGCACCGCCATGATCTTGTTGGCCTCGACCTCGGCCTGGAAGGCCGCGCCGTCGATGGCGGTGTGGGTGATGCGCGGGTTCAGGATCGCCATCAGGTTCAGCGCCTGCACCACATCCGGGCAGCTCTGGCAGGATTGCGAGAAATACGTCTCGAAATGATAGTCCCCAGGCAGCGCCTTGATCTGTTCGATGATCTCCGGCTCGACCTTCGGCGGATGTCCGCCGGTCTGCAGCAGCGCCAGCACCAGCGAGGTGAATTCATGCCCCATCGGCAACCCGGCGAAGCGCACGCCATGAGCGGCGCCCACGCGGCGGATCTCGAAGGAGGGGGAGCGCTTGTCGGCGCCGTCATAGCGCAGGGTGATTTTGTCGCATTGCGCGGCGATGTCTTCCAGCAATCCGCGCATCTCGGCGGCGCTGGCGCTGGCATCGAGCGTGGCCACCAGTTCCAGCGGCACGGAAACGCGGGCGAGGTAGGCCTTCAACTGGCCCTTCAGGCTGTCGTCCAACATATCGGCTCCAGTTTTCTAAAAAATCGCGCGGCCTGCCAGGGAGAATACACGGGGCCAGGGGGGCGCTGGAATGTCTTATTTAGCAGGGGATCCCCCGCCGGTCGCCCGGCGGGAGAGGATAGCGGAAAACGCTTAGATCTTGCCGACCAGGTCGAGCGACGGCTTCAGCGTCTTCTCGCCCTCGTGCCAATGGGCGGGGCAGACCTCGCCCGGGTGGGCGGCTACGTACTGCGCGGCCTTCACCTTGCGCAGCAGGTCGGAGGCGTCACGGCCAATGCCACCGGCAGTGATCTCGACGGTCTGGATCACGCCGTGCGGGTCGATCACGAAGGTGCCACGGTCGGCGAGACCGGCAGCCTCGATCAGCACCTCGAAGTTGCGGGAGATCGCGTGGGTCGGATCGCCGACCATGAAATAGTCGATCTTCTGCACCGCGGCGGAGGTGTCGTGCCACGCCTTGTGAGCGAAATGCGTGTCGGTGGACACGGCATAGATCTCCACGCCCAGCTTCTGGAACTTGGCATAGTTGTCGGCCAGGTCCTCGAGCTCGGTCGGGCAGACGAAGGTGAAGTCGGCCGGGTAGAAGAAAACGACAGACCACTTGCCCTTGAGATCGGCTTCCGTGACGGCCACGAACTTGCCGCTCTTGAACGCCTGCGCGGTGAAGGGTTTAACTTCCGTGTTGATCAGCGACATAAATATTACTCCTCCGAGTATGGTTGGGTCACAACGGAAGCGCTTCTAACTGGCTTTATTCAATCAAGGAAATTGATTTTATTTGTCTTGACGATCGAATAGACCGATCACAGAGCGTCCCGCGCGGGAGGAGCTAAGCAAACTCACGGCACTGCTGCAATCACTCTTCGATTATGATATTCCGAAGAAAAATCGCCTGCCGGCCAGATGGGCACCGGCGGTTACACGGGAACCCAGTAGGCGAACATCCAGCAATATCGCAGGTTGGCCAGCGTCGTGCGGCACGCTTCCCTGAATGACAGGTTCCTTTTGTATTTTCGCACCTGTCCATCGCCCACATGGTTTGGGTGCCAATGTGTCTGCGCGTGGAACTGCAACGCCGGTGCCGCGCCGTCGAAAACCCCTTCTTGCACGTAAGAGTCGATTTTTGCCCGCACGGCCTCGGGCCGCAATGCGGCGAAAATTCGCAGCCGCTGTTCATGGCCCACCCTCAGCCCCACCGCGGCCGCTAAGCGGGCAACAGTCTCGGGGTCGCGGGGGAATCCATCCTCGTAACGCAGCACCAATCCGGCTGCCCTGGCCAACAGCCTCGTGGCGAGGCAACTCCGCCTGACATCCGCCAAAGCGTCGGAAAAGTTATAGCGGAACTGCAGCATCAAGGATGTCACACAGTCCCGCGGGTCCCGGGCTGTTACAATCAGCACCAGATTGCGCGCCTTGACCCTGGCCAGCAGAGCCTCGCTCGGGAAGTGGGTTTTAACGATCACCAGCCCGCCAGATGCAAACAGCGTTTCCACCTCCGGCGTGATTTCGTTGGCGAAGCAGGCCGTGAAGGGCACACCGGCGGCGACGGCCAGTTCCTGCAGGCAGTTGAAGGTCCAGGTCGAGCCGGAACGGAACGGGCCGGCGAGCAGGATGGTCCGCTCTGCTACCGTTGCGGCTGGGCCGGTTATGTGGCTGGGGTGCTGTGTCAGGACATGAGGTGCGGCATAAGTCATGACCTAAAAGCTAGGGCCGATTGTCCGCCTTCGCCATCAATATCACATTCGTGTTACATTTATTAACTTTCGATTTTACAAGGAATACAGCCAAACAGGCTCGCCAATCGCACGCCCGTTCTACTGTCTTGACGTTATTACGCTGCCTGCGGGCAACAAAAAAGCCCGGCGCGAGGCCGGGCTTTTTCCATCAGGTCCGGGGCGGAAATCAGCCCTGGCGTTCCAGCATCAGCTGCTTGATCTTGCCGATCGCCTGGGCCGGGTTCAGACCCTTCGGGCAGGTCTGCGTGCAGTTCATGATGGTATGACAGCGATAGAGCTTGAAGGGGTCCTCCAGGGCATCCAGGCGCTTGCCGGTCGCCTCGTCGCGGGAATCCGCAATCCAGCGATAGGCCTGCAGCAGCACGGCCGGGCCGAGGTAGCGGTCGCCGTTCCACCAGTAGCTCGGGCAGGAGGTGGAGCAGCAGAAGCACAGGATGCACTCCCACAGACCGTCGATCTCTGCGCGCTCCTCCTTGGACTGGAGACGCTCGGCGTCCGGCGGCGGGGCCGTCTCAGCCTGCAGCCAGGGCTCGATGGAGCGCAGCTGGGCGTAAGGCTGGTTCAGGTCGGGCACCAGGTCCTTCACCACCGGCATGTGCGGCAGCGGGTTGATCTTCACATCGCCCTGCACATCGGCAATCGGCTTCAGGCAGGCCAGTGTGTTGGTCCCGTCGATGTTCATCGCGCAGGAGCCGCAGATACCCTCGCGGCAGGAGCGGCGGAAGGTGAGCGAGGCGTCGATCTCGTTCTTGATCTTGATGATCGCGTCGAGAACCATCGGGCCGCACTTGTCGAGGTCGATCTCGTACGTGTCCATGACGGGGTTCTTCCCGTCATCCGGATTCCAGCGATAGACCTTGAACGCCTTGACGCGCTTGGCGCCGGCTTCGGCCTTGTAGGTCTTGCCCTCGCCGATCTTCGAGTTCGCGGGCAGGGTAAATTCAGCCATGTTTTTGCTCCCCGTTCCTTAGTACACGCGCTTCTTCGGCGGGAACACGGACACCTCATCAGTGAGGGTCTGCATCTTCACCGGACGGTAGGTGAGCGTGACCTCACCCGTTTGCGCATCGCAATGCGCGACGGTGTGCTTCATCCACTCGTGGTCGTTACGATCAGGATAGTCGTCATGCGCCTGGGCGCCGCGGCTCTCCTTGCGGGCTTCCGCGCCGATCATGGTGCACATGGCGTTGCCCATCAGGTTCTGCAGCTCCAGCGCCTCGACGAGGTCGGAGTTCCAGATCAGCGAGCGGTCGGCAACCTTCATATCCGGTATGCCGTTCCACAGCTTGTGCATCTTCTCCACGCCCTCGGTGAGGGACTTGGTGTTGCGAAACACGGCGGCATGGGCCTGCATGGTGCGCTGCAGCTGGTCGCGCAGCGCCGCCACCGGCGTGCCGCCATTGGCGTGACGGGTCGCATCAAAGCGGTCCAGGCTGGCCTCGCCGGCACCGGCCGGCAGCGGGGCCTGGGTGGCGCCCGGCTTCACGATCTCGGCGGCGCGATGGCCGGCGGCGCGGCCGAACACCACGAGGTCGAGCAGCGAGTTGGTGCCCAGGCGATTGGCGCCGTGCACGGAGACGCAAGCCGCCTCGCCCACCGCCATCAGGCCCGGCACCACGGCATCCGGGTTCTCCGGGGTCGGGCGCAGCACTTCCGCCTTATAGTTCGTCGGGATGCCGCCCATGTTGTAATGCACGGTCGGCAGCACGGGAATCGGCTCCTTGGTCACGTCCACGCCGGCGAAGACGCGTGCGGTCTCAGAAATGCCCGGCAGGCGCTCGTGCAAGAGATCGGCGCCCAGATGCTCCAGGTGCAGCAGGATGTGGTCCTTGTTCGGACCAACGCCGCGGCCTTCGTTGATCTCGACGGTCATCGAGCGGGAGACCACGTCGCGGGAGGCGAGGTCCTTCGCCGTCGGCGCATAGCGCTCCATGAAGCGCTCGCCCTCGGAGTTGGTCAGGTAGCCGCCCTCGCCGCGCGCGCCCTCGGTAATGAGGCAGCCGGCGGGGAAGATGCCGGTGGGGTGGAACTGCACGAACTCCATGTCCTGCATCGGCAGGCCGGCGCGGATCGCCATGCCGCCGCCATCACCCGTGCAGGTATGGGCGGAGGTGCAGGACTGGAAGGCACGGCCATAGCCGCCGGTGGCGAGCACGACCATCTGGGCGCGGAAGCGGTGGATGGTGCCGTCTTCCAGGTTCCAGGCCATGACGCCGCGGCAGGCGCCTTTCTCGTCCATGATCAGGTCGAGCGCGAAGTATTCGACGAAGAACTCGACGTCATGCTTCAGGCTCTGCTGGTACAGCGTGTGCAGCATGGCATGGCCGGTACGGTCGGCGGCGGCGCAGGCGCGCATGGCCGGCTCCTTGCCGTATTCCTTCATATGGCCGCCGAACGGGCGCTGGTAGATCTTGCCGTCTTCCGTGCGGGAGAACGGCATGCCGTAATGCTCAAGCTCGTAGATCGCCGGCACCGCCTCGCGGCACATGTATTCGATGGCGTCCTGGTCGCCCAGCCAGTCCGACCCCTTCACGGTGTCGTACATGTGCCAGCGCCAGTTATCCTCGCCCATGTTGCCGAGCGAGGCGCTGATGCCGCCCTGCGCCGCCACGGTGTGGGAACGGGTGGGGAAAACCTTGGTCACACAGGCGGTCTTGAGACCGGCGGCGCCCATGCCCAGGGTGGTGCGCAGGCCAGAGCCGCCGGCGCCGACAACCACCACGTCATAGGTATGGTCTATGATCTTGTAAGCGCCATAAGAAGGTTTGGAGATCGCGTTCATGTTCGCTGGATTCCGTTACGAGAAGGCGAGTTTAAGGACGGAGACGGCAGCGGCGAGGGCCAGGAACCAGACCGCGCCCTTGATGACCAGCAGCGTCAGGAGGCGCTTCGCGTCATCGCGCACATAGTCCTCGACCACGACCTGCAGGCCCATCGACACGTGGGAGAACATCGTGGCGATCAGCAGCAGGAACAGCACGGCGTTCCAGGGCTCGGCCATGTAGGCGGCCATGGCGGCGTGGTCCGCGCCCTTCAGGATCAGCACGGAGACCACGAAGTACAGCGACAGCGGCAGCAGCGCGACGGAGGTGGCGCGCTCAGCCCACCAGTGCGCGGAGCCGTGCTTGGCGGCACCCAGGCCGCGGGCGCGGCCCAGTGGGCTGCGCATGATGTGGACGGAGGGGGAGGTATCCTTGCTCATGTGCTTCACCCGACGAGGAAGGCAATGGCCCAGAAGGCCACGGTGAGAACGACGGCGGCGGCGATAGCCAGCTTGCCGGTGCGGTGCATGGTCGGCAGGTCGAAGCCCTTGCCGGCATCCCAGGACAGGTGCCGGATGCCGTTGCAGAAGTGGTAGAACAGCGCCAGCGTGAAGCCGAACAGCACGAGCATGCCGATCCAGGACGCGAAAATGGCCTGGACCACGGAGAAGGCCGAGTCACCCGCCGCGGCGGCAACGAGCCATGCCACCAGCAAAATAGTTCCGGCGCTCAAAGCGACGCCGGTGATGCGGTGGAAGATCGAGGTCGCGGAGGAGAGTTGCGGCTTGTACACTTGCAAGTGCGGAGACAGCGGCCGGCGCACCAGCTTGCCCTCCGAGTTGCGCCCCACCATCAGGGCTTCGCGGACATCCTTCATAGGAAACCTTTCAATCCGGTCGTTTAAGCAATTTTGTGCAGGTGCTTAGTCCCGGGCACGGGCCCGGTCAACGCTTTGACGTTAATCCGTATAGCCTATCCCGGGGGCAGCTGAAACAACGTAACACTGCGTTGCAGGGTGTCCTCCAGCTCAAGGCTGGTGGGCACCTCGATGACCGCCAGCGTCTTGCCACGGGCCGAGGGAAGGTATTTCCGGCCAGGATCCGCGATGATCACCGGCACCTGCCGCGCGCATGATGCGAGCCACGGAAGAATGTGCCGGGTCATCGGCTCTTCATAGCAGACATCCCCACAGAGAATGACATCCCACCGGCAGGGCGTGCCGACGATGTCTCCGAGGTGCACCTCCAGCCTAAGCCCATTGGCGGCGGCGTTCAGGCGCATGGCGGCGGCGGCCAGCTTGTCGATCTCCGCCGCCTCGACATAGGCGGCGCCGGCGCGCAGGCAGGCAAGTGCTGCAAGCCCGCAGCCGGCGGCGAAATCCAGCACGCGCTTGCCGCGCACCAGTTCGGGGTTTTGCGTGATGTGCAGCGCCAGAGCCTCGGAGCCTGGCCAGGCGAAGGCCCAGAATGGCGGCGCCATGTCATGCTGCTGCAAAAACTCTTCTGTCGCCTGCCAGAGCGGCGTCAATTCCGTGGCGAGATGCAGCTTGATATCCGGCACCAGGATGGCCGGAGCGAGTCTGGTATGAGCCCGGACAAAGGCCGCAGCCGCGAGCGGAGCCGGCATGGTCTCAGGCAGGAAGGAAGTCAGGCGAGTTGGCCGACACCCTCGACCGGGCCGCCGAACAAGCGCGCCGTGGCGCCATGGACCTCGGAGAGTTCATCCAGCAGCGTCTCGATCCCAATACGCTCCTCCAGCTGGAAGGCCCAGCGGCTGGCTACGGGCCAGAGCAGGAGGGTCGCCTGCATGAACAGGGTGGCGACGCCTAAAACAGTCCGGCCATTGGCGAAGAAGACCGCACAAGGCAGAAACTTAGCCAAATTGAAGGACTTCACGGCAAACTCCTGAAATACCGCGTGATGTTTGTCGTGGGAGCAACTTTTCGTCAAGATTTTTATCGCTCAAAACACCATCAAAACGTTCACGAAATCGCAATGAAAACGGTTCTAAATCAACGTCTTTGCAGCGTAACCCACGTAAAAATTGGGACAGGCATTCGAAAAATTCAGCCCTCGATCAGTTCTAAGAAAAGCTGTAAAACCTATTGATTCTTAGAAAATTCACGATCAAATTTTATGTTAACTTTTTTTCTTGCAAAGCAGAAATTCGTCTTAAAACAGGATACACAGTAAAAAAAATCGACACAAAAATGCTTTTTAAGCAACCATCTCGGGTATGGAAGCGCCCGCATCTCCCTCCCCGAACCGGCGTGTTTTTTCGAGTGGCTGACACGCATAATTCACGGAGATTTGATCCAGCAGCGCCTGTATCCGGTGCTCGTGGAAAAGCTTTTTCGCCCGGCGTATCGCTGCGGGCCAAAGCACAAGGCTGAGTTGCATGGCCAGCATCAACAACCCCAGGGCAACCCGGCCCGCGCGGAACGCGGCAAGACACGGAAAGATAAGCGTAACGCTCATTGATTTTTCTCACTCCGCCAAACGGGACACTCCGCTTCCCGTTGAGAACAACATCGCGCGTTTCCACCTGAGGTTCCAATAAACTTCGCGGGAACTTCATTAACGGACGTTAATGCTGACCTATCGGCAGCGGCGCGCTCCGGCGACTGCGACGCTGCTCAGCCCGTAATGTCGTCCGGCGTGTAGCGCTCGGGGTTGCCAGCCTCAAGCACGGCGACACGGTGCTCCAGCGCCTCCACCTCGGCCTTCGCGCGGCGCGCGAGCTCGGCCATGGCCTCGAACTCCTCACGCTTCACCAGGTCCAGCCGGCGCACCGTATCCTCAACCCGGGCGCGCACCAGGGAGGCGATCTCCTCGCGCAAGCCAGCCAGGGCGGAAATCGCGCCGCCGGCGACACCTGCCAGGTCGTCGAAAAATTTCGGGCGTTCGGTCATCGGGCGGGCCTTCTCTGTTGTGGTGGTTCTCCATATAACCCGTCGCATGATATTGGTCACGGGTGGCGCAGGGTTTATCGGCTCCAATCTCCACGCGGCGCTGGTCGCGGCGGGGCAGGACGTCATTATTTCCGACTGGCTTGGCCATGAAGGCCGCAAGTGGCGGAATTTCTACAGCCACCCTCCGGCCACGGTGCTGCGTCCGGAGGAGCTTGACGCATTCCTCGAGCACGACATGCGGCTGACGGCCATCGTGCATCTCGGCGCCATCTCCGCAACCACGGCGACGGATGCGGACCTGGTCTGGCACACTAATTTCACACTGAGTCAGAAGCTCTGGACCTGGTGCGCCGCTCGCCGGGTGCGCTTCATCTATGCCTCGTCCGCCGCCACCTACGGCGATGGCTCTGCCGGGTTCGATGACGACATGTCGCCCGAATACCTGCGCAAGCTGCGGCCGCTGAACCTGTATGGCTGGAGTAAGCACGCCTTCGACATGTGGGTGGCGCAGCAGGACCACGAGCACGCGCACATGCCGCCGAACTGGGCCGGGGTAAAATTCTTCAACGTCTATGGCCCCAACGAGTATCACAAGGGCAAGATGATCTCGGTGGTGAAGGTCAAGCATGACGAGGTGAAGGCGGGCGGACCAGCGCGGCTGTTCAAGTCCGACCGGCCGGATATCCCCGATGGCGAGCAGAAGCGCGACTTCATCTATATCGACGACGTGGTGGCGGGACTGCAATTCCTCCTCAACGCGCCACAGCTCTCGGGCATCTACAACCTCGGCACCGGCATCGCCCGCTCCTATGCCGACCTCGCCCGCGCGGTGTGCGCGGCGAACGGGGTGGAGGAGAGGATCGAGTTCATCGACATGCCGGAGAACCTGCGCGGGCAATACCAGTCCTTCACCGCCGCCAAGATGGACCGGCTGCGCGGGATCGGCTTCAACCACGAGTTCCATACGCTGGAGCAGGGCGTGACCGCCTATATCCAGAACCATTTGCTCCAGCCGGACCCGTATCGCTGATGATCTTCACCTGGCCCAATTTCTCGCCCGTGCTGGTCAGCATCGGGCCCTTCGCCGTGCACTACTATGCGCTCGCCTACATCACGGGGCTGCTGCTCGGCTGGTGGCTGGCGCGCAAGCTGGTGGCACTGGAGCCCGTGGCGGCAACCACGGCACAGGTGGACGACTTCCTCACCTGGGCGGTACTGGGCGTGATCCTGGGCGGGCGGATCGGCTATGTGCTGTTCTACCAGATGCACCAGGAGAGTCTGGGCCAACTCCTCACCCACCCCATCGACATCATCGCCGTCTGGCGCGGGGGCATGAGCTCGCATGGCGGGTTCATCGGCGTGTCGATCGCCATCGCCTGGTTCAGCCTGAAGAACGGCATCAACATGCTACGCTTCGCCGACCGGATTTCCGTCTGCGTGCCGATTGGGCTGTTCCTCGGCCGCTGTGCCAATTTCATCAATGGCGAGCTATGGGGCCGGGTGGCCGAGGGCCACTGGTTCCCGGTGCTGGTGGTGTACCCGCAATCCGGCACGCTGGCGCCGCGCTACCCGTCCGAACTGATCGAGGCGGCGACGGAAGGCGTGATGCTGTTTCTCATCATGATCCTGGCCGTGCGTTCGGCCTGGCTGCGGGCGCATGCGGGCGCGCTCACCGGGCTGTTCCTCATCTGCTACGCCACTGCGCGCATCATCAGCGAATGTTTCCGCGAGCCGGATGCCTTCCTTGGCTTCCTGCCATTCGGCACCACCATGGGGCAGGTGCTCTCGGTGCCGATGATCCTCATCGGCGCGGGGATGATGGCCTATACGTTGCGCAAACGTGCAGCCTGAACGCTTCGACCATTTCATGGCCCGGGCGAACGCCGCGTATTACGCGCGCGGCACCTTCACCCGCGATTTCGTCACCGCGCCGGAGCTGACGCAGGTTTTCGGCGAACTGCTCGGCGCCTGGGCGAAGATCGTCTGGCAGATGCTGGGCGCGCCGGAAGACGTGCTGCTGGTGGAAGCCGGGCCGGGACGCGGCGTGCTGATGGCGGATGCGCAGCGGGTGTGGAACGCGCCGAGCGTGCATTTCATCGAAACTTCACCGGCGCTGCGGGCCGAGCAGGCGAAGCGCGTGCCGCAGGCCAAGTGGCACGACTCCCTGGACAGCATCCCCCCGGGGCCGATGATCCTGCTGGCCAATGAGTTCCTCGACGCCCTGCCCGTGCGGCAATTCGTCCGCGGCCAGGCCGGATGGATGGAACGCTACGTGCAGGATGGCGAATATGTGGACCTACCCACCGACTATCCCCTGCCCGACGACCCGGTGGGCAGCGTGCGGGAGGTGAACGAGGCTGCGCTGGAATTCTGCCGGAAGCTCGCGGCGCGCGGCGCGGTGGGGCTGTTCATCGATTACGGGCCGATGCACTCCGCACCGGGCGAGAGCGTGCAGGCCATCCGCAACGGTGAATATGCCGATCCGCTACGGCATCCGGGTGAAGCGGACCTCACCGCCCATGTCGATTTCGGGGCGATAAAAGCCGTCGTGCATGTACAGGGGCCGGTGAAGCAGAACGCCTTCCTCACCGCGCTCGGGCTGTACCAGCGCAGCGACGTGCTGGCGCAGCGGCACCCGGACAAGGCGGCGGACCTGAAGCTCGCCGTGCATCGCCTGACCGCGCCCGAGGCCATGGGCAGCCTGTTTAAAGCAATTGTTGTTTGCCCTGAGAGCCTGCCCGGTCTACCGGGATTCGCATGACGGAATTCTTCACCGGCGCCTTGGCGGCGAAACACGGCTTCTTCACGCGCAATGGCGGCGTGTCCACCGGGCTGTATGCCAGCCTGAATTGCAGTTTCTCATCCGACGACCAGGCGCATGTGCGCGAGAACCGCACGCGGGTGGCGGCGGCGATGGGCGTTGCGCGCGAGCATCTGCTCGGGCTGAAGCAGGTGCATGGCGACGGCGTGGTGACGGTGCATCACCCCTGGGCGGAAGGTGCCGGCCCGGCGGCGGATGCGCTGATAAGCAACGTGCCCGGCTTGGCGCTGGGGGTTATCACCGCCGATTGCGCGCCCGTGCTGTTCTGCTGCGGCGATGGCGTGGTGGGCGCGGCGCATGCGGGCTGGCGCGGCGCCCTGGCCGGGGTGCTGGAGGCCACGGTGCTGGCGATGCGCAACCTCGGCGCCCGGGAGATCAAGGCCGTGATCGGCCCCTGCATCGGCCAGGCGAGCTACGAGGTGGGCGCAGACATGCGCGATGCCGTGCTGGCACGCCATGCGGCGGATGCGCGCTTCTTCACCGCCGGCCGCCCCGGGCATTGGTGGTTCGACCTGCCGGGCTACTGCACGGCGCGGCTGCACGCCGCGGGCGTGAAGGCAGAGGCGCTCGGGCTGGATACCTGCGCGCTGGAACAGGAATTCTTCTCCTACCGGCGCAAGACGCTGCGTGGCGAGGCGGCGACCGGGCACCAGATCTCGGTGATCCGCGCATGAGGCGCGCCGCCCTGCTCCTGCCGCTGCTGCTGCTGCTGGCCGCCTGCGGCACGCTTCCCGAGCCGTTCTACGGCAACCCCGGCCCGGTGGCGGCGAAGCTCGCCATCCCCCCTGCCCCGGTGCTGATGGTGCCGGTGCCGAAATCGGCACTGCTGGATGACAAATCCGCCACGGCCTACGCGGGCGATCTGGCCTCGGCGCTGGTGAATTACGACGTGCCCACCGTGACTGGCGCGGGGGGCAAGCGGAGTTGGCGGCTTGCCATCAGCGCCCTGCAGAACGGCGATACGGTGACGCCGACCTATGTCATCACCGGGCCGGATGGCAAGGAATACGGTCATCAGGACGGCGCCCCCGTGCCCGCCCAGGCCTGGACGAGCGGCGACGCCTCGACGTTGAGCGCGGCGGCGGCGGCGGATGCGGCGCCCCTCTCCAAGACACTGGCGACGATCAACGCGCAAATCCAGCAGAGCAACCCGGACTCGCTGGAGAACCGGCCGCCGCGGATTTTCGTGGGCACGGTGAGCGGCGCGCCGGGCGATGGCGATTCCTCCCTGCCGCTGAACCTGAAACGCAGCCTGCCCGGACCGGATGGCGTGCTGGCCGATGACGCGAAGGACGCGGATTTCACCGTGACCTGCACGGTGAAGAGCAAGCCCGATACGGGCGGGCAGGTCCAGGTGGAACTGGACTGGGTGGTGCGCGACGGCAATGGGCGCATTGCGGGACAGGTGACGCAGATCCACGACCTGGACCCCGCGGACATCACACCGTACTGGGGCGATGTCGCCGCCGCCGCCGCGCAGGAAGCCGCGAGCGGCATCCAGCAGGTGGTGAGCAACGCCGTGCTGAAGAAGGCGGCGAAACCCGCCACACCGCCGCAGGGCTAGAGTGCAATCGTATCAGGCTGAGCCAGACATGGCTCAGCCTGATACGTGAATCGCCCTCTAACTTATTGATGAGAGCCTGACCGCGCCCAGCGGGGAAGCGGATAGAGCAATCATCTCAGGCCTCAATAGGGCTTCCGAGCGACCGCCGCGCCATTTGGCCCAGCACATCCCGCACGATTGACGCCGTTCACGCAGGTGACTGTTGACGGCGGGTGAGCATATGTTGGCGGCCTGTAAACCGGCGGCGGGGACTTATGAACGCCGACCGCCCCGTTGGGACCAACGCATCCGGCATTATAGACGCCGTTCGCACATGTGGCAGCATTAGCTTGCAGGGATGTTAATGCCAGAAATCCTCCGGCTACGATTAACCGCAGATTGCAACGGATCATCAGGCCGAACTCCTGTGATTGTTCCGGGAAGCTAAACATGACGGCGGACAGATGTCATGTTAAATAAATATAGATCGTGCCCCACTGCTTGATAAAGGAACGCTGTCCAGAGCAGCACTGGCTGCACGGTCAGGCGACCAATTCTGACAACCTGACGAACGGAGTAACGCTCATTGCGGGCGATATTTTCCAGTAACATGTATCTGGCACACTGCGATAACCCCCAGGGGAGAAAAAATGACAGCTTCGCCATTCTCGCGCCCTCAAAATGCGGCTAGTTTTTCTCCATGGGCACGGGTCAGCCGCTCAGCTGGGAAATATCGGTTGAATTCATTGATGATAGTTTAGTGGCGTGTTTTCAAAGTTTCGTGTACGCATAACGTCGCGGCGTTAGTGATAATGACGCCACGCCACCATTAATAACTGGTGGAAATTAATATAATAATATCAATTCGGTTGGTGGATAGAAGCGATCTCACTCTCCAACCCCGCTTCGAATGCTCCGGGTTGGCAATCCCACTTCAGGAAGGAAATATTCGATGCCCGTGAATAATGCCAAGGAACTATTCGTGAAAATGTTAAGCGACGTCCGGCAGCGGACCGAGCATACGACAAAAATCTACGAGGAGCTGAGTGAGGCCACGAACGATCCAAACATCAAGGAAGCCTTGCAGTCTCGTGCCTTCCTCCAGGATAAAACCCTCAGTACACTCGACCGGTGCTTCAAACTTATCGGCGAAAAACCCATTCAATCCACGGGACGTCTGCAGGATGTCTTCCTCGAGGATTTCCGGCGTGAAATTGCCGAGATCCAGTCTCCGACGGCAAAGGCGCTCTTTGCCCTGGCCAAAGCCAACCAAGTGATTCACATGCGCATCGCCGAGTATATGGCGCTGATCGCGATGGCCGACGTAACGGATCATTTCGGCATCGGCGTGCTTCTGGAGAGCTGCCTTGCGGATAAACTCGCCTTTGTCGAGCGGACGCGCCGATTGATCAGGCACAGCATCGAACTCAAGCACGACATGAAGATCGCGGCCTAAAAGCGCGCTCAGGTTCAAGCAAAATAGCAAGATAGGATGGGTGGAGCGTAAGCGTAACCCATCCTACAGCCTGCTTTGGTTAAGATGGATTGCTTCGTCCGCGCGCGGTTTCGCAATGACGGCGCGGCTTACTCCCGCCGCAGCACCGCCGCGTTGATGAACTCCGCCACCTTACCGGCCTTGAAGGCGGCGCGGAGCGCGTTCTCGTCGTAATCCTCGCGCACCCAGTCGAGGAAGGGCTTCTTGCCCTCCCCTGTCCGCTGGTAGAGGCGGAAGAACTCGTCGAGGATACCTGTCTTGGCCTGCTTGATATGGCCGAAGCGCAGCGAGAGCTGCCTCAGCGCCTCCTGCACCGTGCCGCCCCGAATGAGCACGAACAGCCCCGCCGCCAAACCGGCGCGGTCCGCCCCGGATTTGCAGTGGATGAGCGCTGGCGCCCGCATATGGGCGATGATGTCGGCATAGCGCAGGATGCGGTCCTTGTGCGGGACGCCGCGCGACTCAAACGCCATGTCGTAGAAATCCAGCCCCAGGCGCTGCGCCGTATCGCGCGAGAGCGCGTCGGACCCATTTTTCGCCTGACCGCGCAGGTTGATCAGCGATTTCAGCCCGAATTTGCGGGTGAAGGCGGCGAGGTTGCCCGGCGTGGGGTGGTTGGACCGGTACAGCACGCCCGGCTCGACGGCGGCGAAATTCGTCCAGACCAGCCGGAAGATGGCATGGTCGATGAACAACGCATCGATCCAGGCGTTGCGGCGGCCGCGTTTGGAGGCGAGGTCGCCCTTGTAGATGGTGTCCATGGCCTTTGGCTTAGCGCATTTCGCCGCAACCCAAAACTGTGCTTAACCAAGCCGCCATGACTGAGCACCCCTCCACCCCCGCCCTGATACGCCGCCTCTGGCGCGACCATGTGCAATATTACAAGGGCCGGATCGCCCTGATCGTGGTGACGACGCTGGTGATGGCCGGCGCCACGGCGCTGTACCCGGCGCTGATCGACTGGGCCTTCACCATGTTCTCGCGCAAGGACCCGCGCATCCTCTACCAGGTGCCGCTGCTGATGACGGCGGTGGCGGCGGTGCGCGGCGGCTCGATGTACCTGCAGGCGGTGCTGACGCAGGACATGGTGCTGCTGACCATCCGGCGCCTGCAGAACGCCATGTTCGGGCATCTCACCAACGCCGCCCTGGCGCGGGTGGAGCGCGAGGCCCCGGCCCAGCTCGCGGCGCGCTTCACCACCGATGCCACGGTGATCCGCGAGGCCATGACCCGCGCCGTGAATACCCTGGCCGATGCCGCCACCGTGGTCGGGCTGGTCGCGACGATGATTTCCATCGACTGGAAGCTGAGCCTGGCGGCCGCCGTACTGTTTCCGGCGGCGGCGGTGCCGGTAGGGAAGATCGGCCGGCGCCTGCGCCGGGCCTCGGGCGGCATGCAGGAGACCATGGGCGTGGCGGCGGCGATGCTGAACGAGAGCTTCGCCCAGGCCCGCACCGTGCGCGCCTACGGGCTGGAGGCGCACGAGATGCAGCGGGCCGAGAAGACCTTCGGCGGCCTCTACGCCGCGCTGATCCGCATGACCCGCGTGCGCTCGCGCCTGGACCCGATGCTGGAGGTTCTGGCGGGCGCCGCCGTTGCGCTGGTCATCGGCTTCGAGGGGTGGCGCGGCGTGCCGCCAGGCAGTTTCATGGGCTTCGTCTCGGCGCTGCTGATGGCGGCAAGGCCGCTGCGGGCCCTGGGTACGATGAACGCCGCCATGCAGGAGGGTCTGGCCGGGCTGGTGCGCGTGTTCGCGGTCATCGACGAGCCCGCGGCCATCGCTGACGCCCCTGGCGCCATCCCGCTGCCCGCCGGGCCGGGCGAGGTGGTGTTCGAGACCGTCGCCTTCACCTATCCCGATGGCCGTCCGGGACTGAAGAACCTCTCCTTTACCGCGGCGCCGGGCAAGACGCTGGCGCTGGTCGGCAGCTCGGGGGCCGGGAAGTCCACCGCGCTGGCGCTGATCCCGCGCCTGTACACGCCGAGCGCCGGGCACATCCTCATCGACGGCGCGGATATCTCCCGGGTGACGCTGGCGTCCTTGCGCGCCTCCATCGCCTATGTCGGCCAGGACGCGCTGCTGTTCGACGACACGATCGGCGCCAATATCCGTTTCGGGCGGCCCGATGCCTCGCCGGACGAGGTGTGGGCGGCGGCCGAGGCGGCGGCCTGCGGCTTCGTGCAGGACATGCCGGACAAGCTCGGCACCCGCGTGGGGGTGAACGGCCAGCGTCTCTCGGGCGGGCAGCGCCAGCGCGTGGCCATCGCCCGCGCCATATTGCGCAACCCGCGCATATTGCTGCTGGACGAAGCGACCAGCGCGCTGGACACCGAGAGCGAGGCACTGGTGCAGGCGGCGCTGACCCGGCTGCGCCAGGGGCGCACAACCATCGTGGTGGCGCACCGGCTCTCCACCGTGCGCGATGCCGACCTGATCGTGGTGATGGCCGATGGCCAAGCGGTGGAAAGCGGCACGCATGAGCAACTGCTCGCCAGGGAGGGCGCCTTCGCCCGTCTGGTAAAAGCCCAGGCCCTGGCGGCGTAACACCATGCCCTACAGGCTGCTGCTCGCCACCGCCTCGTCATTCTTCTCGGCGGGGTCGTTCTGGATGTTCCTGCCACTGCTCTCCGTCTCGCTGCGGGCGGAGGGGGTGAGCGATGCCTGGGTGGGCGTGATCTCTGGCCTGCCCTGGGTGGGGCTGCTGCTGGTCTCCGGCTTCATCCCCAAGCTGATGCACCGGCTCGGGCTACAGCGCATGGTGCTCACCGGCATAAGCATCTCGGTGCTCGTGTTCCTGGGCTTCGCCGCCACGCGCGCCGTGCCGCTATGGAGCGTGCTGTGCCTGGCGCTCGGCGCCTCGCTGGGCTTGCGCTGGGCGGGCATGGATACATGGATCAACGGCAGCGTGCCGGAGCATCTGCGCGGAAGGCTGATCGGCGCCTATGAGCTGGTGCTGGCCAGCTCCATGGCCGCCGGGCCGGGAATGCTGGCGTTCACCGGCAGCGCCGGGCGCGGGCCGTTCCTGGCCGCAGCGCTGGTGGTGATGCTGGCGATGGCGCTGCTCATCCTGGCCGGGCGTGAGGCTGACGGCATTGCCGAACCCCCGGGGACGGTGCGTTCCGCCACCGTGCTGCGGGCAGAGTTGGCGGCGTTCATCGGCATCGGGCTGGTGGGGCTGACGGAGGCGTGCAACCTCTCGCTGCTGCC
This sequence comes from Acidocella sp., assembly GCF_052326845.1. Taxonomy (GTDB): domain Bacteria; phylum Pseudomonadota; class Alphaproteobacteria; order Acetobacterales; family Acetobacteraceae; genus Acidocella. The sequence continues at coordinate 23,617 of NZ_JBKQJR010000106.1, forward strand.
GGTGATGGGGTTGGGCCTGGGTGCTGGGCTGCACCGCGCGGCGCTGCTGGTGGTGGTGTGCCAGACCGGGGTGGCAGCGGGCGCCTTCATCTGCGGCGCGCTGGCCGACAAGCTCAACCGCCGTGCGCTGAAACTGGTGACGGGCGTGGTCATGATCGCCCTGCCCCCGGCAGTGCCGTTCTGCCTGGGCGACGGCGCGGTCTGGCCGGTGCTGGCGCTGTGGGGGCTGGCACAGGGCGGGCTGTTCACCGTGGGCATCGTGAAGCTGGGCGCGCGCTTCTCTGGCGTAGCGCTGGCCAGGGCGATGTCGCTCGCCATGGTGATCTACACGCTGGGCGGGATTTTTGCCCCGCCCGCGATCGGTGTGGCAATGAGCACGCTCGGCCCGGCGGGGCTGGTTTATGGCCTGGCGGCGCTGGCGGTGGTTGGCGTGGCGGCGGTTGCCGTGAATTGAGGGCGGAACCGGTCGTAGGAGACCCAGGCTTTCAGTAGCCTATTGCGCCCTTCTCGGCCATTGCCTGCGCCCAGAGACCTCCCCAGAAGCGGATATTCCCCACCCACTGGCCGCTTACGAGGACCTAGGCGTGCCAAATGCCGACCAGGGATGTGGCTATGGCAGCTAGCATGTGCAAGCAGGTTCTGACCGCGCCGCCCGGCAGCAGGAGGAGAACGAGCGAGATCTCAGCCACGCCGGACATCGCGCGAAAATCCGCCTCACGCCCACCGCCAGGGTAAGCACCGGCGTGATGCCCTCATTACCATCAATCAATTTTTCACTAAGGCCCCTCCCAAACGCCGCCTAGCGGATTGCGCGGTTCCCATCTCAATGGGGCGACTGATAGGCGTGACGATCCTCGATCAGAAAGCCCGTTCGAGTTCGGCGGCGAGGGTCGCCACCAATTGGGCCGCGGGCATTGGCCGGACAAGCGGCGCGCCCTGGCCCGCCCATTGCGCGCCGTAGCCAAATTCGGCCTTCGCCTTGCCGGCGGCGTGGAGCGCCTTTCCAAGGTCATAGGCGATTGGGTAGGCGGGAACATGATCCGCCGGCACCTCCACGCCGAGGGCGGTGAAGCGGTTGGCGAGACTCCTCGCCGGGCGCCCCGAGATGACGCGGGTCATCACCGTATGATTGGCGGCGTCGCTGAGGAGCACCGCACGATAGCCCGCATCGGCCAGACTCTCATCGGTGGCAATGAATGCGGTACCGAGCTGGCCCGCCGATGCGCCCAGCTTCAGCGCGGCGGCAATACCAGCCCCGTCCATGATCCCGCCGGCAGCAATTACCGGGCGGCCGATCTCTCGGGAGAGCAGCCTTGTGAGCGCCATGATACCGATCTGATCGTCCGGCGCATCCGGATCGAATACGCCGCGATGACCGCCTGCTTCCCATCCTTGCGCGATGATTGCGTGAATACCTGCCGCAGCGACGACACGAGCCTCCGCAAGGCTGGTAACCGAAGCCAGCAAGACAATCCCCGAATCACGTAGTGCGCGTATCGCGGCCTCTCGCGGCAGTCCAAAATGGAAGCTGACAACCGGCGGTCGCACGTCGAGCAGCAGGGACAGCATGTCGTCATCCTCAACGAAGCTGCGATAAATCTCGCTCAGCGCTGGCGGAGGTGTCGCGCCCAGCGCCTCGAACTCGGGGCGCAACCGCTCGATCCAGGCCGCTTCCACCACGCGGTTTGGCGTAGCAGGTTGATGGCAGAAGACGTTCACATTGAGCGGCCCATTTGACCGCTCGCGCACTGCCGCGATCATCGCCCCCGCACCTATCGCGTCGGTGGCACCGACGCCGATTGAGCCGAGCGCCCCGGCCTCAGTCACTGCGGCAGCCATCGCGGGCGAAGACACACCCGCCATGGGCGCCTGGATTATCGGCAGGCGGATGCCAAGCAGATCAAGCAAGGGGTTGTTGTTCGCCATGGCGGTGTCTCCTCACAGAAGGCTAGCTTAGCCGGTTTTGTTGGCCTGTAGTTTGCCAAATGCGGCGACGGGCATGCCGCCCCGCTCTGTTTACGTGGCGGAAGCTCGCGCCTGCCGCGCCGCCGTCACCAGATTGGCGATCGCCGCCTTCACCTCCAGCCAGCCGCGCGTCTTCAGGCCGCAATCCGGGTTCACCCAGAGCCGGCCGGCGGGCAAGCGCTCGGCCGCGGCCTCCAGCAAGGCCGTCATCTCCCCAACGTCCGGCACCCGGGGCGAGTGGATGTCATACACGCCCGGCCCGATCTCGGCGGGATATTTATACCCGGCGAAGGCGTCAAGCAACTCCATCTTCGAGCGCGCGGTCTCGATGGAGATGACATCCGCATCCATGGCACCAATCGCGGCGATGATGTCGTTGAACTCCGAATAGCACATATGGGTGTGGATTTGCGTTGCATCCGCCACGCCGGAAGCAGTGATACGGAAACATTCCACGGCCCAATCGAGATAGGCTTGCCAGTCACCCCGGCGCAGCGGCAGCCCTTCGCGCAGCGCGGCCTCGTCGATCTGGATGATCGCCGCCGCCGCCGCCTCCAGATCCACTACCTCGTCGCGGATGGCGAAGGCGATCTGCCGGCACGTCTCGCTGCGCGGCTGGTCATCGCGCACGAACGACCAGTTCAGGATTGTCACCGGCCCCGTCAGCATCCCTTTCATCGGGCGGGTGGTGAGCGACTGCGCGTAACGCCACCCGTCCACGGTCATCGGCTGGGGCCGCGCGACATCGCCATAGATGATCGGCGGGCGCACATAGCGCGAGCCGTAAGACTGCACCCAGGCATGCTTGGTGAAGGCGAAGCCGGAAAGCTGCTCGCCGAAATACTGCACCATGTCGTTGCGCTCGAATTCGCCATGCACCAGCACATCGAGCCCGACCTCCTCCTGCCAGCGCACGGCACGGGCGGTCTCCTCACGCAGGAACTGCTCATAGGCGGCATCGGTGAGGATGTTCTTGTCGTGGTCGGCACGAGCCTTGCGGACTTCCGGCGTCTGCGGGAAGGAGCCTATGGTGGTGGTCGGATAGGCGGGCAGGTTCAGCTTTTGCGCCTGGAGCGCGCGACGCACCGGGAAGGGTGAGGCACGCCGCGCCAGCGCCGGGTCGGTCTGCGCCGCGCGAGCTTGCACGGCGGGGTCGTTGATCTTGGCCGAGGTCCGGCGCGAGGCCACGGCGGCGCTGGAGGCATCGAGGATCGCGCGCACGCTCTCGCGCCCCTCATTCAGCGCCTTGGCCAGCACGGCCAGCTCCGTGATCTTCTGCTCGGCGAAGGCCAGCCAGTTTTTGATTTCCGGGTCGAGTGCCGTTTCACGGTCCAGGTCGATGGGCGTGTGCAGCAGCGAGCACGACGGGGCGAGAATGACCTCGCGGCCCGCGTGCACCACCGGCTCAACGCGGTCCAGAATGGCGTTGAGATCGGCCTTCCAGATGTTGCGGCCATCAATCACGCCGAGCGACAGCACGAGGTCCGGCCGCGCCCCGGCCAGCACAGCGGCCAGTTGCTCGGGCGCGCGGACGAGATCGACATGCAGCCCCTGCACCGGCAGTGCCAAGGCTGTGGCGAGGTTGTCGCCCAGCGCACCGAAATAGGTGGTGAGCATCAGGCGCAAACCGGTGGCGGCCAGGGCTTCATAGGCCGTGGCGAAGGCGGCGCGGGCGGCGTCAGACAGGTCCAGCACCAGGCAGGGCTCGTCGACCTGCACCCACTCCGCCCCGGCGCGCGCCAAGGCTTGCAGCATTTCGGCATAAATCGGCAGCAGTCGTGGCAGCAGGCTCAACGGCTCAAAGCCGCCCTCCTTGGCTTTGCCGAGGAGCAGAAAACTGACCGGCCCGAGCAGCACCGGACGGGTCTCGATGCCCAGCGCCTTGGCCTCAAGATACTCATTCAGCGCCTTGTTGGAAGCCAGCCGGAAAACCTGGCCGGGGGTGAACTCGGGCACCAGATAATGGTAGTTGGTGTCAAACCACTTGGTCATTTCCGCCGCCGGGGCGCCGTGGGCATGGCCGCAGCAAACGGCAGCTTCGGCGCCACGGGCCATGGCGAAGTAGGTGTCCAGGCCAACCTGCGCGTCACGCCAGCCATAGATCGCCGGAATGGCGCCAACCATGGCGCTGGTATCCAGCACATGGTCATAGAGCGAGAAATCATTGGACGGGATGATGTCGGCGCCCAGCTCGTGTTGGCGCTCCCAGGCCGCGGCGCGCAAATCGGCCGCCGCAGTGAACAGCGCATCGGCGCTGGTCTTGCCAGCCCAGTAATTTTCCAGGGCGGTTTTCAACTCGCGCTTGGGGCCGATGCGGGGAAAGCCGAGCGTGGCGACGGTGACAGTCATGGTAGCCTCAAAGTTGGGCGGAGCGTGAGGCAGGCGCGTTCGACCGCGGCACGCGCGGCGCGACAGCGGCCGGCCCGGGCACCCCGCCGGGGGACGATATGCGCCAAGGCAGGTCTCCTGGCTCACGGGTCGCTGTTTGGCTCCTGTCTTCCCAGGGGTGCGCCCCAGTGACGTCGCGGAGAAAACTCGCCGTTTACAGCTGCGGGGACAGCGCCGGCATCGCACCGGCTTCCCTCTTAGCTACGCCCCAAAGCTGGCGCGCAGAACCTCGACAGTGTGCAACAGGCGCCAAGCGACGACTCTTGTCAAGACATAAACATATCTTTATATGATAAACCATCATGAATAACACCCTTGCCATTTTCAGCGCCCTGGCCGACCCCACGCGGCTACGCATCCTTGCCCTGCTCCGCGCCATGGAACTCTCCATTGGCGAGCTGGCGCAGGTGCTGGGGCAGAGCCAGCCGCGCGTCTCGCGCCATGTGAAAATCCTCGCCGATGCCGGCATCGCGCAGCGCCGTAAGGAGGGGAGCTGGGTCTTTCTTGGCCTGGGCGATGCGGCGCGCGTGGCGCCACTGCTCGCTGCCATCGACGCCTGGAACAGCCAGGCCCATGACGATTATTGGGCGGTGGCGGACATTGCCCGCCTCGCCGCCGTGCGTGCCGACCGCGCCCGCGCGGCGGAAGACTATTTCAACGCCCATGCCGCTGAGTGGGACGAAATGCGCTCGCTGCACGCGGCGGAGAGCGAGGTTGAGGCGGCCATCCGCGCCGCGCTGGGCGACGCCCCCATCGGTCGGCTGGTGGATATTGGCACCGGCACCGGGCGGATGATCGAGCTGTTCGGAGCGGAGGCGGTGTCAGCCATCGGCGTGGATCGCAGCCCCGAGATGCTTCGTCTCGCCCGCGAGAAGCTGGCCCGCACCGGGCTGACCAATGTGGAGCTGCGCCAGGGGGACATGTTCGCCCTGCCGCTGCTCAGCGCCTCAGCCGATGCGGTGATCATCCACCAGGTGCTGCATTACGCGCAGCACCCCGAGGCGGTGATCGCCGAGGCGGCCCGTCTGCTCGCCCCCGGTGGCCGCCTTCTGGTGGTGGATTTCGGCCCGCACGAAAAGGAGGAGCTGCGCACCCGCCACGCCCATGCGCGTCTGGGCTTCGCCGATGAGCAGGTGGCGGGCTGGTTTGCTGCCACCGGGCTGGCGAGCGAGGCCCCGCACGCGCTGGTGGGGGGCGAATTGACCGTGAATTTATGGCTGGGGCGGCTACCTGTTCCGGCCGAGCTGAAGGAAGCCGCGCCATGACCCCGCTTTTTGCTGACCTCACCGGGGATATCGAAATCTCCTTCGAGTTCTTCCCGCCCAAGACGGAGAAGATGGACGCCGCCTTGTGGGAGACCGTGCAGGCGCTCGCCCCGCTCGGCCCGCGCTTCGTCTCGGTCACATATGGCGCCGACGGCTCCACGCGCGACCGCACCCATGCCACCGTCACCCGCATCGCGCAGGAGACTGGGATACCGGCGGCGGCGCACCTCACCTGTGTTGGCGCCAGCAAAAGCGAGGTCCTGGACATCGCGCGCGCCTACTGGGAGGCGGGCGTGCGCCATATCGTCGCGCTGCGCGGCGACCCGCCGCAGGCCGGGCAGCGCTTCACCCCGCACCCGCAGGGCTTCGCCAATGCCACGGAACTGACAGCGGCGCTGAAAGCGGTGGCACCGTTCGAGGTCTCGGTGGCGGCGTACCCGGAATGTCACCAAGATTCCGCCAGTCCCGAGGCGGATCTCGATAATCTGAAAGCCAAGATCGACGCCGGGGCGGACCGCGCCATCACGCAGTTCTTCTTCGCGCCTGAAACCTTCCTGCGCTTCCGTGACCGCGCCGCAGCTTCGGGCATCACGGCAGAGATCGTGCCGGGCATCCTGCCGGTCTCCAACGTGGCGCAGACACGCAAATTCGCCCGCCAGTGCGGCGCAGAAATCCCCGCCTGGATGGACCGGCTGTTCGAGGGGCTCGATGAACGGCCCGAGACGCGCCAGCTCGTGGCCGCAGCCATTGCCGCCGAGATGTGCCGGAAACTCTATGACGGCGGCGTGCGCCATTTCCATTTCTACACGCTCAACCGCGCGGCGCTCTGCTATTCGATCTGCCATCTGCTGGGAAAAACAGCGGCTACCGCCATCAGAGCCGCGGCTTAAACTGTGCTAGAACGTCCATGCGTCCGCGTCATGTTCGTCTTGGCCCCGCCGGTCGCTTCGCTTAAACCAGTGGCGCTTCGCTCCCGGCCATCGATGAAGACCAAGCGCCCAGCATCAATTTTATCCTGCTCGGCGGGCAGCACGGCGGTCTTCCCACAGCCCCTCGGCGCGCATCGCGCAGATCGTCGCCGTCATCACCGCGGCGCCATGCGCAGCGCGCCGTCCAGGCGGATGACCTCGCCATTGAGCATGATGTTCTCGACAATATGCGCGACCAGCGCGGCGAATTCCCCCGGCCGGCCGAGCCGGGAGGGGAAAGGCACGGTAGCACTCAGGCTATCCTGCTGCGCTTGCGGCATGGTGGCCATCATCGGCGTGGCGAAGATGCCCGGCGCGATGGTGACGCAGCGTATGCCGAAGCGGGCCAGCTCGCGCGCCACCGGCAGGGTCATGCCGGCCACGCCCGCCTTGGAGGCGGCATAGGCGGCCTGGCCGATCTGGCCGTCATAGGCGGCGATGGAGGCGGTGTTGATGATCACCCCGCGCTCCCCATCCTCACCCGCCGCCTGCCGGGACATGACGTCGGCGGCGAGGCGCAGCATGTTGAACGTGCCGACGAGGTTGATATTGATGACGCGGGCGAAGCTTTCCAGCCGGTGCGGGCCGTCCCGGCCCACCACCTTCTCGGCCGGGGCAATGCCGGCGCAGTTCACCAGCCCGTCCAGCCGCCCGAAGGCGCTCAACGCCCGCGCGATGGCCGCCTGCCCATCCGTCTCGTCAGTCACATCGGTGCGCTGGAACACCGCCGCCGCGCCCAACTCCGAGGCCAGGGGCTCGCCGGCCTCGGCGTTGATATCGGCCAACACCACACGGCCGCCGCGAGAGGCCAGATGCCGCGCCGCCGCCGCGCCCAGCCCGGAGCCGCCGCCGGCGATGACAAATACGTGGGAATCAATCTGCATGAGCTAGTCCTTGGCCTTTCAGTGAGCCGCCTGCTCGCGCAGAAAGGCGGCGTAGTCAGGCCGCGGGACGGCGTTCTGCTGTGGGCCGGTGGCGGGCATGGCGTTTCCTATGGGACATTGTTGAATGCTTCTGTCACGGCCGTGGGGCCGCCTAGGAGCATATTGCGTCAGAAGAACATGACCGTCGATGCCTGCTCCAGCATAATTTGTTTGGCGATTTTACTATGTTCGTCGTGTCCGCGACCCATGCGGAACGGCACATGATCCGCCTCAGCTTTGTGGAGGAGGCGCTGCGCCGTTCATTGCGGTTCATCGCGGTGCTGCTTGATGACCTGCGCAGCGAACTGGTGGTCGTGAATTAGCACCCAACGAGAGGCTGAAAACCTGCGGGGCGTCCATTTACTTTGACGGAGCGTAGTCACGCCGGTAGGCTTTAGAGCATGATTTCTTGAGGTAGAGTCATTTTTAGATTCCGGCTCGGGCTGAATTCTGATTCAAGATGCAGGCTGGGAGCGGAGGTCAGCATGCATGGGAGTTCCCTATTCTTTGGATTTGCGTGAGCGCGTGGTTGCGGCTGTGGCGTCAGGGATGAGCCGGCGGGGTGCGGCCAAACTGTACCAGGTGAGCTATTCGGCGGTGATTAATTGGGTCTCGCGTTCGTTGCAAACTGGCAGCCCGGCCGCCCTTCCGATGGGTGGCAAGAAACCATTCAAACTCGCGGAAGAGTCGGACTGGATCCTGCGGCGGCTGGCGGAGAAGCCGGACATTACCGGGCGGGAGTTGTTGACCGAGCTGCACGAGCGCAAGGTCGATGTCAGCTATTACGCGGTCTGGCATTTTCTGGATCGTGCCGGCCGGCGACAGATGGCTGGTACCTTTCAGACCGGCCATCTCAAACCCAAGGGAGTGTTATTGGACTATGCTGACGCGCGAGTTGGCGGGCGGTATGAAGTGGCGCGTTGCGGAGCTAATCACCGTCAGCGATGGCGCAGTCAAGACCCGCAAGGTCAACGCTATTGAACGCGGTCTGTTCTTCATCCCGGTCCTCGCCGCCGCCAATCAGGCCGCCGCTGTCGTCATCACCATCCAGCTGGCCCTGTTCGACTGAACGCTCATTTCCTAAGCATGCTATCAACGACTCAGTCGTTAGGTTGCAGCTTCTTTAGATCGTCGGCATTGAGGGTTTTTTCGAGAATTTGACGCCATGCTGCTTTGGCGTCTGTTGGCGAAATCGCCGTATCGCTGGCCCTCAGCTCGAAAACGAGATTATACTCATTCGTAATATTCCGGCTCGAGGAGGTCCAATCTACGATCGTAAACGTGTTCAGAGCGGGGTCGATGGCTGCGGACGTCGTCGTGATTTTGATGCCAGACGATCTTTTGGTCCCATCTTGAATGGTGGCAAGCGCCAAATCGATCCGCTGTTTGTCGCCTTGCAGAGTAAAGTGGACAATTTCGTTTGAGTCGTTTCTGGCCGATCCTGCGAGGTTATACTCGATGGCCCGTTTCATCACCAGAGCGCGAAATCCCACCTCCTGGTCGTTTCCGGTGACGGTTGCCTCAACAGCTTCTCTCTTGGCCATAATCCTACCTCCCGCCGAACGTCGCGAACCCGGACGCCGTCAACATCATTATAACGCAAGTCGCACGGCGGGGAACGGGCCGTAAGGAGACCGGCGACTTTCTGGTACACAACGGCAACAAGTGGGCGTTCGTTTATGGAGATTGCCAACGGCAGCCTTTAACCTCAAAGCAGTTGGTCGAGGTCGCCGACGACCGGTTAAAGATCGGCTTCATCATCAAGATTAGATATCTCAACCTAAAGCTTGCAATTCTGCTTTCGGTTCAGTGGTCACGTTTTGCTTGAGCTGTCTTTGTCGACTGCGAGACGCGCCCGATTTCGCGAGGATCCATATTAACAGTGGGCCGCGTGCTGGGCTTCGACCGCATGCCGCGCCCGGATGTCCAGCCGGCGCTGGGATGCTGCGCGGTACGAGCAGCCTGGCGCATTTCAAACGCTTTTCGGAGCATCTCTGCCGATGTAGTCACATGTGCGGGTTCGTCGTGCCGGGCCACTCCTTGTTTGCGCGCTTGATCGCTTGCGCCAGCACTTGCGCCTTCTGGATCGTTCCCAAATTGTCGCGGGAAGGTGCGGCGCCTCGGGCTTCCGCCTTGCCACGCATTTCGCGTTGCTGTTGACGGCTGATCGTTTGAGCGCGGTCGCGCTGCTCGCGAAGCCGCTTGACCAAGGCTGCCAGATCCTGCCGCGATAGTTCGAGAATTTGCGGATAACGGGACGCGTCAACGTCGGTCCGCTCATCTTCAGTTGACAGCCTGGCCTCGGTGTTTCGTTGCACGCTCAAAGGAGTATCTCCTCATCATGGTGATTTTGTGGCCAATTTAGCATTCAATGAGCCCGCCGTCTTCTGTTTTTGAAAGTCGGCTGCATTGAGCTGTAGAAGATATTCGCCGTACAAGTAGACCATGGAAGGAATATCGCTTTAATCGAGTGGCACCGTCTCCCCATGGCTGCCGAAAGAGCCTTGTTGTTTGGATGTCCGCTTTTGGAGAATACAACCAACAAAAGGAGCGACTGACATGGGTCCAGGCTGTGTAAAAACGCCGATTTCATCTAGGGAGCCAGTTGGGCGCTGATTCACATCTCACGCGCTCGATGCCGGTACGACAATGCATGGGAGCTGTCGCCCGTTGAGCGTTGCGCAGGCGTTGGCGGCCGCAGCCGCTGACAGGTTCGTCAGCCGGGCACGGTACAGCACCGGCCCGCCGAATGGGGTTGTTGCCGGCAAGGAGATGGTGGCCGCACCAAGCTCAGCCGGCGCTTCGGCGCGCGCACCCTCCGCCACGGCGCGGGCCAGGCCGAAACTGGAAAACGCGCCAACTTGAACGGCCCAGGTTCCGCCACTTGCCGCTGGGGACAGCGGCGGAGCGGGCTGCGCAACGGACACCGAAGCCGTAATTTGATCTGGCTGAGCTGGGGAACTGCTGGCCGGCTGATAAAGGGCTGAACCCGCGATGGTGACCGCCTGAGAAGCCGGCACAGGACTTTCCGCCTCAGGCCCCGTCTCGGCGACGCGAATTGGCGCCGGTGCCGTCTCGTTCGCAGGTGTGCAAGGGCTATCAGGATTATAAGCCATGTCCGCGTCACAACTACCGGCGGCAACGGATCCGCCTGGTGCCGATGTGCAAGGGCTATCCGGATCATAGGCGGCGTCCGCATTGCAAACGCCGGCCGAAGCCGTTTGCGCGGCTTGGATTTGCGTGGCGGCTGGCACCACCGCCGCTGGGGTCTGTACGGCGGAACAGGGATGGTCGGGATCGTATGCCGCGTTAACGTCGCACCCCATGGCGAAACTGGCGGCGCTTGGGGCGGTGACCGGGGTGGTTTCGGTGCCGCTGGCTGACGCATAGACTGCAAGCGGACCTGTCATCGGAATGCTGTTACCAAGGTTCGGCGCTACCGCCGCCAGGTAGTTCATGGTTTCCGTCGGCAGATCGCCATTTCCGGCGAGATAATTATCGAGGTCAGCTGGCCCAGCATTATAGGCGGCGAGAAAGGCTGGAGCGCCATATCGGTCGTACATCTTGCGGATATAGGCGGTCCCAGCCAAAATATTGTCCTCGGGATTGAACGGGTCCTGGCCCAGGCCATCCTCTTCGCGCAGCTCCTCATAGGTATCCGGCATGACCTGCATCAGGCCCATCGCACCGACGGATGATACGGCCTGTTCCTGCCCGCCAGATTCCTGGGCCATGACCGACCGTATCCACTGCTCTGGCACATTGTAGCGGGAGGCGGCCTCCCTGATATACGGCCCCCATGGATCGTCAGGCGGCCCCGGAGGCGGGTAATATTGGGTCGGCGCATATGCCAGATTGCCATAAGTATTGCTTTGAGACATGCCGCCCGGTCTAAGATTGCCCTGCTGGGCGCAAGCGGTGACCAGAAGAAAGGGCAAAGCATGAAAAAATAGCAGGAATAACCGGCGTTTTTGATTCGCCTTGGGGGTCATCTTCCAAGATTCACCCTGAAAAATTTCCGCCATTCGCTTCCGCGGCGCAAGCCGCCCACGCTCCTCACGGCCAGCAGGTAGGCCTGTTACAACAAATCGCCGCGACATCAGTCTATTACAATGAGCTGCTGCCGGTTTCGTGGACAGTAAGTTAAGCTAGCACGGCCTTGGCTTCGAATTCCATGGGGCTGAGATAGCCTAGCTTGGAATGGCGTCGTCTCGGGTTATAGAAGCGCTCGATGTAGTCG
>NZ_JBKQJR010000107.1:0-9435 GCF_052326845.1 Acidocella sp.
CATCGCCGTGCTGAACGGGCTGTTTCCGCACGCGGCAGCGAATTTCTACGCGCACAACGTCACCCCGGTGCTCAGTTCGCTGAGGGACATCGCCCTCTGGCATGCCGAGGCGGCAGGGCTGGACCGCCCCCTGCCCTGCATGCTGCACCTGGAAATGGGGATGAACCGGCTCGGCCTGACGGCGCAGGAGCTGGATACGTTGCGCAACAACCCGGCGCTGCTGGAAGGCCTGCAGGTGGACGTGGTGCTGACGCATCTCGTCGCCGCCGATGCGCCGGAGGACCCGGTGAACCAGCGCCAAGCCATGGCCTTCTACGAGGCGGCGCGGCAGTTCCCCGGCGCCAAAAAGAGCCTCGCCAATTCCTCCGGCATGTTCCTGGGGCCGTTCTTCCATACCAGCCTGGCCCGGCCGGGTGCTGCGCTGTACGGCGTCAACCCCACGCCGGGGCGCGAGAACCCGATGCGCGACGTGGTGCGCCTGACCGCGCCGATCCTGCAGATCCACGAGGTCGCGGCCGGAGACACTGTGGGCTATAGCGGCGTGTGGCGGGCCGAGCGGCCGAGCCGAATCGCCACCCTCGGCGTCGGCTATGCCGATGGCTATCACCGCGCCCTGAGCAATGCCGCGCATGCCTATTTTGACGATACCCCCGTCCCCCTGGTAGGCCGGGTGTCTATGGACCTCACAACCTTCGACGTAACCGACGTGCCGGCCAACCCCGGCGACGAAATGCTCCTGCTCGGGCCGCAGCACGGGCTTGATGCACTCGCGGCGGAGGCCAGGACCAATGGATATGAGATGCTGACATCTCTCGGGCGGCGTTATAAGCGCCGGTATATCGGCGCATGAACAAGCTGCTGGATCTGGTCGCGCTCATCGGCGCGGTGGCGCTGGGCACTGTGGAATTCATCGGTGAGCTCAGCCTGTTCGCCCTCTCGGGGCTCAGCCATGTCTTCCGCCCGCCTTATTACCCCCGCCTCATCGGCAAGGCGTTCATGGAGATCGGCTATTTCTCCCTGCCCGTGGTGGCGCTCACCGCCGTGTTCACCGGCATGGTGTTGGCGCTGCAATCCTATACCGGCTTCTCGCGCTTCGGTGCGGAGAGCGCCATCGCCTCCGTCGTCGTGCTCTCGGTCACGCGCGAGCTGGGGCCGGTGCTGGCCGGACTGATGGTCTCGGGCCGCGCCGGCGCCGCCATGGCCGCCGAGCTTGGCACCATGCGCGTCACCGACCAGATCGACGCGCTCTCCACCCTCTCCACCGAGCCGATGAAATATCTGGTGGCCCCGCGCTTGGTGGCCGGCACCATCGCCCTGCCGCTGCTGGTGCTGCTGGCGGATATCCTCGGCGTGCTTGGCGGCTATCTCGTCGCCACGCAGAAGCTCGGCTTCGCCTCGGGAGCGTATCTCATCAGCACGTTCACCCATTTGAGGGCCGATGACGTGGCCTCCGGCCTGATCAAGGCCGCGGTGTTCGGCTTCGTCATCGCGCTAATGGGCTGCTTCAACGGCTACCGCTCCAAGGGCGGGGCGCAGGGCGTGGGCACTGCCACCACCGCCGCCGTGGTCTCGGCCTCCATCCTCATCCTGGCGCTGGACTATATCCTGACCCAGGTGCTGTTCGTGAAGGTCAAATGAGCCAGCCGAAAATCCGCATCCGCGGCCTGAAGAAGGCGTTCGGTTCCAAGATCGTGCTGGACGGTGTCGATCTCGATATCGAGCATGGCACCGCCATGGTCGTCATCGGCGGCTCCGGCACTGGCAAATCCGTGCTGATCAAATCCGTGCTCGGGCTCATCACCCCGGATGCGGGCGTGATCGAGATCGACGGCGAGGACGTGCTGAAAGCGCACCCGAAGAGGGCGCGGGAGCTTCGCGCGCAGATCGGCATGCTGTTCCAGAACGGCGCGCTGTTCGACTCCCTGCCGGTGTGGGAAAATGTCGCCTTCGGGCTGCTGGCGCAAAAGCGCATCAAGCGCGCCTCCGCACGGGACAAGGCCACGGAAGTGCTGGCGCAGGTGGGGCTTGATGCCTCGGTGGCCGATCTTTCTCCCTCGGAACTCTCCGGCGGCATGCAGAAGCGCGTCGGCCTCGCCCGCGCCATCGCCTCCGAACCGGCGATCATGTTCTTCGACGAGCCGACCACCGGGCTGGACCCGATCATGGGCGCGGTGATCGACGAGCTGATCGTGGATTGCGTCAAGCGCCTGGGCAGCACCTCCATCGCCATCACCCATGACATGGCCAGCGCCCAGCGCATCGGCGACGATGCCGCGATGCTCTACCAGGGCCGTGTGAGCTGGACCGGCCCCGCCGATGAGCTGATGACCAGCACCGACCCGGTGGTGGACCAATTCACCCACGGCCGTTCCCAAGGGCCGATCAAGATGGCGCTGCGGAAGTAATCAGCCCTTCAACCCGTAAGGCACCACGCCGCGCTCGGCCGTGCCTGTGTCCAGCGCCGTGCCCATCGGCGGCACGGAACGGTGCCGGCAATTGGTGCGCTCGCAGGCCCGGCAGCCGGGGCCGATCGGGTCCACCGCCTGGGGGGACGCGATGTTCAGCCCCTCGGCATAGACGGTCTGCGCCGCGTAGGAGACCTCGCACCCCAGCACCACGGCCACGGCGCGCGGCCGCGCCAGATAGGAGCCGCCCCCGCGCCCCACGGTGCGGGCGATGTTGAGATAGGTCACATCGTCCGGCGTACTTGCCAGCTGCACAAGAATCTCGCCCGGATGCGCGAAGGCGCGGTACACGTTCCACAACGGGCATGGCCCGCCGAACTGCGCGAACTGGAAGCGCGTGGCGCTTGAGCGCTTGAGGATGTTCCCGGCGATGTCGGTCTTCACGAAATAGAAGGGAATCCCTGGCAGGCCCGGCCGCTGCATGGTGCTGAGCCGGTGGCACACCTGCTCGAAGCTGGCGCCGAAGACGCGCTGCAGGCGCTGGATGTCGTAGCGCACCTGTCGCGCCGCGTCGTGGAAGCGCTTATAGGGCAGCATCAGCGCACCGGCGAAATAATTGGCGAGCGCGATGCGCGCGAGGCCCTGCGCCTCGTCCGAGGTGAACTTCACCCGGCGTAGCTCCTTCTCGATCAACTCCTTCTGCTCAAGCTGGCCAATAACGTGTGCCAGCCAGAAGATCTCGCTCTCCGGCGCCGCGTCCTCGGCCAGATACAGCCGCCGGGCGGAGCGGCTGAGCCGCCAGAACATGCCGGCAGCGAGCAGCCCGCCCGAGGTGCTGGTGGAAATGCCATGCGTGTCGCGCAGATAGCGGCGCAGATCCTCGCGCAACGTGACTGAGGAAAAATGATTATCCTCGAACACCGCCTCGGCCGCGCGGTCCAGCGCCTCGAAATGATTGGCGCGGGACTGCACCCAGTCGCGCACCTCGTCGTAGGGAAAGCGCGGCAGGGTGGCGGCGGGCGTGGAGCCCTGCTCGCTCTGCGCGGTATAGGCGCGGTAGAGCGTCATGAACGCCTCGGCCAAAGCCGGGGCGGCGCGCACCATTGCCCCCACCTCACCCTGCACGCCACGGATGGAGCGGAACAGCGGGTCGGCCAGTTCCTCTCTCAACTGCACCTCGCGGCGCGCATCCTCGCTGTCGGAGAAATAAGTTTTCGGCACCTTGAGGATGGCGCATAGCCGTTCCAGCAGCGGCGTGGTGAGCGGACGCTGGTCACCCTCTATCTGGTTGAGATAGCTGGGCGAAATCGTCAGGCGCTGCGCCAGGGCGGATTGTTTCAGCCCCGCCCGCTCACGCGCCCGGCGCAGCCGCTCGCCAGCAAATATTTTCTTGTCCGTCACGCCTAGATATTTGCAAAATTAACAACACGCAGCAAGACCTTCACTCTTATCCGCAAAGCAAATGCTGGACGGAGCAGGCAATCAGCGCAAAGAAAAGCTCAAACAAAGGAGCTCGCCAGGCCATGAAACTTCACGAAGTTCGCGTCTATCCGTCAAAAGTACAACTGAAGCGAGAAGATCAGCTCGCATGGAAGATCGCCGGCGTCGCCGCCGACAAGGTCGCCGTGCCCAAAGACGTCTCGAACATGATCATCAACCGCATCATCGACAACGCCTCGGTGGCCATCGCCTCCGTCAACCGCCGCCCCATCGTCTCCGCCCGCGGCGCGGCGCTGGGCCATATGAAGAAGGTTGGCGGCGCACAGCTGTTCGGCTGCCCCACCCGCGTGACCGTGAGCCCGGAATGGGCCGCCTGGGCGAACGGCACCGCCGTACGCGAGCTCGACTATCACGACACCTTCCTGGCCGCCGACTACTCCCACCCGGGCGACAACATTCCCCCCATCCTGGCCGTCGCGCAGGCGATGGAGAAATCCGGCCGCGACCTGATCCGCGGCATCGCCACCGGCTATGAGATCCAGGTGGACCTGGTGAAGGGCATCTGCCTGCACAAGCACAAGATCGACCATATCGCGCATCTCTGCCCCGCCCAGGCCGCTGGCATCGGCACCCTTCTGGGGCTGAAGCAGGACGTCATCTACCAGGCAGTGCAGCAGGCGGTGCATGTCTCCTTCACCACCCGCCAGTCCCGCAAGGGCGAAATCTCCTCCTGGAAGGCTTTTGCCCCGGCCCATGCCGGCAAGCTGGCCGTCGAGGCCGTGGACCGCGTGATGCGCGGTGAGGGTGCGCCGAGCCCGATCTACGAGGGTGAGGACTCCGTCATCGCCTGGATGCTGGATGGGCCGGACGCCGTTTACCACGTGCCGCTGCCGGAGCCCCGCGAGGCCAAGCGCGCCATCCTGGACACCTACACCAAGGAGCACTCCGCGGAGTACCAGTCCCAGGCGCTGATCGACCTCGCCTTCAAGATGCGTGACTCCATCGAGGATTTCGAGGCGATCGAGAAGATCGTCATCCACACCTCGCACCACACGCATTACGTGATCGGCACCGGCGCGAACGACCCGCAAAAGATGGACCCGAAGGCGAGCCGCGAAACGCTCGACCACTCGATCATGTACATCTTCGCGGTCGCGCTGCAGGACGGCTTCTGGAACCACGAGACCTCCTACGCGCCCAAGCGCGCCAACCGCGCCGACACCGTGCGCCTGTGGCACAAGATCGAGACGGTGGAAGACCCCGAGTGGACCCGCCGCTACCACACGCTGGACATTTCCGAGAAGGCGTTCGGTGCCCGCGTCGAGATCTTCTTCAAGGACGGCTCCAAGCTGGTGGACGAGATGGCCGTCGCCAACGCGCATCCGCTGGGCGCCAAGCCGTTCGAGCGCGAGGATTACATCCGCAAGTTCCAGACCCTCACCGACGGCATCATCACCACGCGCGAGAGCAACCGCTTCCTGGAGGCGGTGCAGGAGCTGCCACGCCTTGCCGCTGGCGAACTCTCGGCGCTGAACGTGGCGCTGCCCGCCGGCGCGCTGGATGAGTCCGAGCCGGGCATCTTCTAGGCCCTCTGCATTCGCGGCTGGTGTGTCCTTGCACGCCAGCTGCACCAAAGGGGGTCATTAAAAACTTAATCAAAAGAAGGGCCAAGAAATGAACGAAACGTCCACGCTGCCCAAGCCAAAAAAATCCGTTGCCTTGTCCGGCGTCGCCGCAGGCAACACCGCGCTCTGCACTGTCGGCCGCACCGGCAACGACCTGCACTACCGCGGCTATGACATTCTCGACTTCGCCGAGGTTTGCGAATTCGAGGAGATCGCACATCTGCTCGTGCACGGCACGCTGCCGAACATCGCCGAGCTTGCCGCCTACAAGGCCAAGCTCAAATCCCTGCGCGGCCTGCCCGCCGCGGCCAAAGCGGTACTGGAGCGGATCCCCGCGAACGCGCATCCGATGGACGCGATGCGCACCTATGTCTCCATGCTCGGCACCATCCTGCCGGAGGCGCATGACCACAACCAGCCGGGCGCCAAGGACATCGCCGACAAGCTGATGGCCTCGCTCGGCTCTGCCCTGCTGTACTGGTACCATTTCTCCACCAACGGCAAGCGCATCGAGGTCGAGACCGGCGACGACTCCATCGGCGGCCACTTCTTGCATCTGCTGCACGGCGAAATGCCGCGCGAGAGCTGGGTTCGCGCCATGCACACCTCGCTCATCCTCTACGCCGAGCATGAGTTCAACGCCTCCACATTCGCCGCGCGCGTCATCGCGGGCACGGGCTCGGATTTCTACTCCGCCGTCACCGGCGCCATCGGTGCGCTGCGCGGGCCGAAGCATGGCGGCGCCAATGAGGTCGCCTTCGAGATCCAGAAGCGCTACGCCAACCCGGACGAGGCGGAGCTGGATATCCGCGCCCGTGTCGCCAATCATGAAGTGGTGATCGGCTTCGGCCACCCGGTGTACACCATCGCCGACCCGCGCAACGCGGTGATCAAGCGCGTGGCCAGGCACCTCTCGGACGAAACGCGCTCCACCAGGATGTTCGACATCGCCGAACGCATCGAGACCGTGATGATGGACGCGAAGAAGATGTTCCCGAACCTGGATTGGTTCTCCGCCGTCTCCTACCACATGATGGGCGTGCCCACCGCCATGTTCACCCCGCTCTTCGTGATCGCCCGCACCTCCGGCTGGAGCGCGCACATCATCGAGCAGCGCATCGACGGCAAGATCATCCGCCCCTCGGCCAATTACGTGGGACCGGAAGATCTCAAATTCGTCCCCCTGGCGGACCGTTAATTTCCGCGCCCCCGCCAGGACAATCTGGCGGGGGTTTTAGCTTATGGAGAATACCGTGACTTATCTGAGCGCTTCCTCCTACTGCAACATCCCTGCGGGCGACCGCTTTCGTGCCCTGCTGGCCAAGCCCGGCATTCTCGGCATTCCTGGCACGCATAACGGCCTGGCCGCGCAGCAGGCGCGCAATGCCGGGTTCGAGGCCTGCTATCTCTCGGGCGCTGCGATGACCGCCTCCATGGGCCTGCCGGATCTCGGCATCATCACCGTCGATGAGGTCGCGTTCTTCATCCGCCAGGTCACCCGCGCCTCTGGCCTGCCTGTACTGGTCGATGGCGATACCGGCTACGGCGAGGCGCTGAACGTGATGCACATGGTCCGCACCTTCGAGGATGCAGGCGCCGCCGCCGTGCATCTGGAAGACCAGATCCTGCCGAAAAAATGCGGCCATCTGAACGACAAGAAGCTGGCTTCCCCGCAGGACATGGCGGCCAAGGTCGCCGCCGCGGCGCATGCCCGCCGGCATCTGTATATCATCGCCCGCACCGACGCCGCCGCCTCCGAGGGCATGGACGGCGCCGTGGCCCGCGCCAAGCTGTACATGGAAGCCGGGGCGGACGCGATCTTCCCCGAGGCGCTGAACACCGAGGAGATGTTCCGCGAGTTCGCCCGCCGTATGCCGGGGGTGGAGTTGCTCGCCAACATGACCGAGTTCGGCAAAACGCCATTCTACACCAAAGAGCAGTTCCATGATTTCGGCTACAAGATGATGATCTGGCCCGTTACTTCGCTGCGCGTCGCCGCCCGGGCCCAACAAAAACTATATAAGGCCATCGCCAGGGATGGCGGCGCGCAAGGCTGCGTCGACCAGATGCTGACCCGCAAGGACCTCTACGCCACCATCGACTATGCCGGGTTCGAGGCGCTGGATTCCACCATCGTGAGGACGATCGTGCCGGAAGCGATCACGGAGTAAGCCGCCCGTTAAAACGCGCGGGACAAAACCCGCGTGTTTTTATTTGCCTGCCATCAGCGCCTTCACGAAGGCATAGACCACCAGCGGCACGGCAATAAGCACATACACCCGCAACACCCAGAGCAGCGTCAGCACCGTGCCGCTCAGCTTGCGGCGCGGATAGGGGCGGTATTTATGCGCGGAACGCTGCGCCGGTTCCAACGCCTGCAGGATTTCATCCTGGGTCATGACGGAAACACCGTAAGCACGCCGTACACGGCCCCGGCAATCGCGATGCCTATGATGATGGCCCCGCCAGCAATATTGGCGAGCCGTCCATTCGCGAGCCCGCCCATGATCTCCTTGTCATTCACCAGCAGCAGCAGGAACAGCAGCGCCGGGGCCATCAGCAGCGTGGCGATGACGTTCACCGTCAACGTCATCGCCAGCAGCGGCGCACCGGGGATAAGCACGATCCCCGCCGCCAGCACGGTGGAGAAAATCGCGGCGCCATAGAACCAGCGCCCGGTATGGAAATCGAGATTGAGGCTGTGCCGGGAGGATATCGTCTCGGCCAGGGCGTAGGAGGAGCTAGTGGAAATCGTTGCCGCGGCGACCAGCCCGGCCTCGGTCATGCCGAGCGCGAACAGTGTGGCCCCGGCATGGCCGATAAACGGTTGCAGCGCGGTGGCGAAATCCGCGCCGCTGGCAAACTGCGACACATCCGCATGCGCGGCGTAAAGCGGCGCCGCCGCCACCAGCGTGGCGATCGCCGCCACTGCGGCAATGAACGCGCCTACGCCGGTGTCGATCCGGCCTTGCGTCAAATCCGCGCGGGTGAGGCCCTTATCCACCACCGCGCTCTGCTGGAAGAAGATCATCCAGGGCGTGACAGTAGCGCCGATATTGGCCAGCAGCAGCACGACGAAACCGGTTGTAAACCCGCCCGGCAGCGGCCCCCAGCTGGCGAGCGCGTGCGCCAGCGCCGCGCCGTTGGGGTGCGCCAGCAGCGCCGCCGGAATGAACAGTAGATTCCCCGCCGCCAGCGCCAGCAGCGTGCGCTCCCAGGTGGCGTAGCGGCGCATCGCCAGCGAGGCGAAGACCAGCGCCACCCCCGCCCCCACGGAGACAACGGGCCTGAGCCCGAAATACAGCCCGCCCGCCTGGATGGCGATGAACTCGGTGACCAGCGTCAGCAAATTGCCAAAGACCAGATCGGCCATGGCAAAATAGCCCCAGAACGGGCCGAAGCGCTGGAAGATCAGCTCGGCATGGCCGCGATGCGTGGCAACGCCCAGGCGCACCGTCATCTCCTGCACCGCATAAGCCATGAGGAAGGTGAGCAGGATGAACGGGACGAAAAACCCGACGCCATAGGTGGCACCCGTGGTGGCGTAGGAGACCATGGACGGGCCGTCATTCTCGCCGAGCATGACCAGCACGCCAGGCCCGGCCAGCAGCCAGAGCAGCCGCAGCCAGCGCTTCTGCGCCCTGGTTTTCTGCACTTCCAGCCGGTCGCGGGCGCGCAGCATGTCTTCGCGCGTCACATCGTTGGCGGGGCCACCCTGCCCATTCATCGGCATCAGCATCGCGTTATCACCCATGTCGAAAGCCTAGCCCTGCGCAGGCTTTCGTCAAGGGATGTCCGCCCCCTCCCCGGCGGCAGCGCAATGCCGTATCATCGTCTTCATGCCACATGACCATGCCGCCCCCGGCACGCGCGACGTCCCCGCCCTGCTGGAAGCGGCGCAAACACTCTGCGCCAAGCACGGCACCCAGCTTACCGCCCTGCGGCGGGAGGTGCTGGACCTGATC
>NZ_JBKQJR010000108.1:0-5321 GCF_052326845.1 Acidocella sp.
CCGTTGTTCGGAGTCGATGCCGAGTTCCGGAATGTGGATATAATCGATACCCAGCTTGCTGGCGGTATCGGACAAAGTTTTTTTGGAAAAGCCATATTTTCGGCTGAGCGGGTTGCGCCGCACATCGACGAGGGTCTTCACGTTGTGCTTGAGAAGACGGTTCAAATACCCCTCAAAGGAAGAACCCTCATAGCCAATGGTAAAAAGGCAAGCGCGCGACATGGAGGGACGCACAGCCTCGATCGCAGCACATTCCTCTCTGGTCATCAGGCGCGCGGCAATCTCGCTATGGATAGCGTAATAGGGATAGCGGCGATAAACTTCCTGCACGAGACTGTCGCCGGTCATGTGCGCGTACTTCTTGCGGAACAGCTCATAGAGATTGTCGCCGAGGTCCATGCTGGACTGCGCCGCAGTCCCCTTCAACCGCCATTCGTCACTGTCATGCAGCACGTCTATCTCGATAAGGCGGCGCTTATCGGCATAGGACTGGAATGAGAAGCAGCCGAAGCGATAGGGCACGAATTCGAACGATGGCGTCCGCTCATATTCCTGCGTGTAGAGGAAAAGGTATTTCTGGAAATCGACGCTGGACAAGCGTCCGCCGAAAGCCCCCAGCAATCCGATGAGGGCTTTTTGTCGATAGTTCAGGAGCGGCGGTTTGTTGGCCATGATTCTTTATAGGAGAAAGCCTTCCATATGAGAATCTACAAAATGGAACGGGGATTCGATAGGCTAAACCCTGGCGAGGGCAAAATATTATTTTTATGCGGCCCAAGGCCGAGGTAGGCGAGCCGCCGAGCGGCTCGTAAGAGGGGAGGCCGTGCGGCCTCCTCAGAATGGCCGCACCTGCGTCCGGCCCGAAGCGTAAAAAAATTTAAGGGATGCTGTTGCCGTGTTTATGCGAGCGGCATCGGCATAACACGGGAGGATTGGTGCGGGCGGGGGGACTTGAACCCCCACAGGACAAAGTCCCAACGGATTTTCTTACCACTACGACTTTCGTCGCCCTGGTCTCCGCATGACACATGCTGAGAGCAAGTTCGTAGTCTGGACTATCCCTTCACCCTAGCCTTTGGCCTTAGGTGCTGCCCGTCTAGTCTCTACACCTTCCCGTTGCCGGGCTTGGCTCGGGATTGCCATTTTACAGGTTCCCCCGACTTTGAGCAGTTCTGCACCCCCGGTTTCCCGGAGGGCACTCAAGCTGGTTTAAGTCCGGTGCGTCTACCGTTCCGCCACGCCCGCATTCCACCTCCATCTATACTGGTTCACCTAACGTAAGCCAAGGGTAGGTCTTAACGGGGAGCTACTCGTCACTGTCGGATGAGGATGAATCCACGTTTTTGTCCTTGGTTTTCCGCCGCTTGCGGACATTGATGGCCGCTGCATCCAACGTGTTCTTCAAATGAACGGCATAATATTTTTCGATCATTTCCACGCTGGTGCGGCAGTTTTTGGCAATTTGATAGATGTCGGCACCTTCCATGAGGCGCAGACA
The DNA here is from genome assembly GCF_052326845.1 of Acidocella sp. Classification (GTDB taxonomy): domain Bacteria; phylum Pseudomonadota; class Alphaproteobacteria; order Acetobacterales; family Acetobacteraceae; genus Acidocella. The sequence continues at coordinate 1,499 of NZ_JBKQJR010000108.1, forward strand.
GATATAGGTATGCCTGAGGCTATAGGCGGTTCGCCGATTGCCTTCACGGTCGAGGGTCAGTTCTTCTTCCTCCAAGACCTTCTTGAACAATTCGCGGTGAGTCCGGTCGAACAACAGGTCTGTTGGCTTCGGTTTCACCATCTGGCGCGACAGCGACTCGGAGCGGCCAGACTGCATCTCATCCCCGTCCTCGCCGCCTGCCACTGGACGCAAGCGGCTGCGGAGCCGCTCGAATGGCGTCACCGCTCCCGGCATACTCTTACAGTAGCCGGTGCCCCGCTTTCCGCGCACCTCGATCTCAAGGATGCGCTCGCGTGTGGCTTCGTCGGTGACGGCGGTCACGTCGCGGAACTGAAGCCGTGCCGCCTCGTCAGGGCGCAACCCGGTGTTCGCCATGAACAGCACATAATCGTGCAATTGCTCGCACGACCGCCGCCACCGTGGCTTGGGCGGGTTCTTGGCCCGCTTCTGGGTGGCGCGCCACAGCTTGTTGTACTCATCAAGCGAGAACCAGCCGCGATGGGACACTTTGCCTGACGCCCGGAAGGGGGCGGACAGATCGGGGAGGAAAGGGAGCCACCCGTGCCGGTTGGCGCATTTTAGCACCTGGCGCAGGCAGACGATCTCTTGATGCAGCGTATTCCGCGCCGGCCGCATCGGCTCTCCTGTTTTGGGGTTCTTCCGGGAGGTCATGCGGTGGATACGGTATTCCTGTACGAGGCCAGGGGTGATCTCCGATAGTCCCTTCTTGCCAAAGAAGGGGCGGAGGTGAACGCGCAACCGATCCTGGTGCCCCTGCACATAGACCGGGCTGCGCTCTCCAGCCGTCAGTGCCAAGAATTCACGGAGGAACTGGTCTGCCGCCTTGTCGAAGGTCACGCCGCCGCCTCTGACCTCGCCGCGCCGAACCTTGCCTTTGAGGTCGAGGAACCAGTCCTCGGCGAAATCCTTCGCATGCGCGAGGCTTTCCTCTTTCGTGCTGATGCGATGATTGCGTCCGTTTATAAACGCCGAGCACTGCCAGTAGCGGCTGTTGTCGCGTTTATAAACGTGCACACGGCCGTCCATGAGTTCGTGATGTGCAGGCATCTTTTGATGCTCAAAAACTGTGAAAGTGCGTAAGCAATGTGTAACAGATTTGAACGGCTAATTCAACGAAAAAGTGATTGTTTTTATTGGTATTTTTAGATAATTTTTAATCTATATATCGGCTTTTAAGTCCGGTGCGTCTACCATTCCGCCACACCCGCCTTGGCTCCACGTAACCCGGACGCACCCGCTGGGCAATAACCCGTTGACCGCCCACGGCCCGGCTTGGCAGCAACAGGGCATGTCCCGAGCCAAGCCGCAACCGCAACCTCCCGCGCCTCAACCAAAGGCCAAGCCAAAGCCGCAGCCGAAGCTGCAGCCCGAGCAACTCGCCCGCCATCTGCGCCGGGGCTGGGCGGTTACGCGGCTGCTCATCATCGGCGCCATCTGGGGCGGGCTTATCCTGTTCCTGGCCGGGCTCTGGTTCACCTGGGACATGCCGAACCCCGCCACCGCCGTTACCACCCCGCGCCGTCCGGCCATCCTGCTGCTCGACCCGTCCGGCAATCTCGCCGCGCGGTTCGGCGATGCCTCGGGCCGAGTGGTGCTGCCCTCCGCCCTGCCGTCCTACGTGCCCGCCGCCTTCATCGCCATCGAGGACCGGCGCTTCTACGACCACGGGCCGTTCGACATGCAAGGCGTGGCCCGCGCTCTGGCCACTGACGTCGTCCATCGCCGCGTCATGCAGGGTGGCTCCACCATCACCCAGCAGGTGGCGAAGACCCTGTTCCTCACCAACCAGCGCAACCTGCGCCGGAAGGTGCAGGAGGCGGTGCTCTCCATCTGGCTCGCCCGGCACTACACGCCGGATGAAATTCTCGGCATCTATCTCAACCGCGTCTATCTCGGCGAGGGTGCCTACGGGGTGGATGCTGCGGCAAAGCTCTATTTCGGCGTGCCGGCGACCCAGCTCACCTTGGCCCAGGCCGCGATTCTCGCAGGGCTGCCCAAGGCGCCCTCCACCCTCAACCCCCTGGCCGATGGCCAAGCCGCCGCCAACCGCGCCACCGAGGTGCTGGATGCGATGGTGGCCACCCAGGTCATCAGCCCCGAGCAGGAGAATGCCGCCGAGGCTCAGCTTGCCGACGCGGCGCAGCCGGTCTCCCGCACCTCCTGGTACGCGCTCTGGGTGATGCAGCAGGAGAGCGCGCAAATCCCCGAGGGCGAGGACATCACCTTCACCACCACGCTCAATCCGGCGCTGCAAAACGCCGCCGAGGCCGCGCTGGACGACGCCATCGCCACCCAGGGGCCGGCGATGCGCATCTCCCAGGGCGCAGTGGTGGTGCTGGAGGCGAAGACCGGCGCCGTGCGCGCGCTTATCGGCGGGGTGGGCAACCGCGAGGGCTATAACCGCGCCACACTCGCGCGGCGGCAGACGGGCTCCGCCATCAAGCCCATCGTCTGGCTGGCGGGGCTACGCGCCGGCATGTCACCCTCCGACACTGTGCTCGACGGGCCGCTCTACCTGCACGGCTACCACCCGCACGACTACGAGGCCGGGTATCATGGCGAGGTCTCGATGACCGAGGCACTGGCGGACTCGATGAACACCGCGGCCATCCGCATCCTGCTCCGCGCGGGCGGCGCGCGACGCGTCATCGCGGTCGCCAGATCCCTCGGCTTGAACGACAATTTCCCGGATGACGCGACCATGGCGCTGGGCACGGGGGCTGTCGGCGTGCTGCAGATGGCGGGCGCCTACGCCACCTTCTTCAACGGCGGCGAGCGGGTGACGCCTTACGGCGTGACTGCCATCAACGGCGAGCCCGCGCCGCGCCAAGCCCCGGCGCCGGTGGTGGATGCCGCCCAGGCCCAGGCGGTGGCGGACATGATGCGCGCCGTGGTGACCGGCGGCACGGGCAAGGCCGCCTTTATCCCCAACATCTACACGGCAGGCAAAACCGGCACGACGCAGGATTACCGCGACGCCTGGTTCATCGGCTATGCGGGCGGCGACATCATCGCCGTGTGGCTGGGCAATGACGACAACTCCCCGACCAACAAGGCTCTGGGCGGCACTTTGCCCGCGCAGATATTCAAGACGATTGCGAGTGGGTTGGGCGGGTGACGCCGCGAAACGCCATCGCCGCGAGGCCGGCTGTTCGCCTCTCTGGATTCCGTGGTTGCATTACACCAAGAATCCTGGCCTATGGAGCCACCGATATTTACCTGGACCGCCTTTGATCACCAGAGGACACAGGGTGATATAAAGAGTCCAGGACTCAATTATTCATGCCGAACCCGCCGACCGACGACCTTAAGCCGTCAATGCTGCGCGCTTATCAGACCCCTGTGTTCAGTACCGCGGCCTGGCAGACCGCTTCGGCTTTTGGCCTCTACATCGCCTGTATCGCGGCGATGTACGCGGCGCTGCATGTCTCTGTCTGGCTGACATTGGCTCTCGCCCTGCCGGCCAGCGGCCTGATTGTCCGCATCTTCATGCTTCAGCATGATTGCGGCCATAATTCACTGTTTCCCTCACGCCGGCTGAACAGAATTGCCGGCGCCGCCTGCAGCCTGGTCACATTGACGCCCTTCGCCTACTGGCGCCGTCTGCACACGCGGCATCATCAGAACTGGAACGATCTCGACAATCGCGGCATCCCGGCCGATTTCTTTTCAGACTGCCTGACGCTGGCGGAATATAACGCGCTCCGCCCGAAGGCGAAGTTTCTGTACCGCGCGTCCCATCATCCGGTGTTGATGCACCTCCTGTTGCCGCCGGTCATCT
>NZ_JBKQJR010000109.1:0-26764 GCF_052326845.1 Acidocella sp.
ATCCACGCTTCCTCCCCACGGTCGGTCACCCTTCCGCAGTTGCGCTTCACTTCGCTCGCTGTGACCAGCTTACGATGGGACTTCCACCCACAAGAATGCGCCCATGCTGGGCGCACACAAAAAACCCCGGCGGTTTCCCGCCGGGGTTGGCTTTGGCGATGATGCCGAAGCTTTTAGTGCATCACGATCTCGACGCGGCGGTTCTGCGGCTCGCGCACGCCCGGGCCGGTCGGCACCAGCAGGTGGGTCGCACCGAAGCCGTGGATCTCGATCTCGGAGGTCGGGACGCCATCCTGAACCAGCTGCGCGGCAACCGCCTTCGCACGACGCTCGGACAGACCCTGGTTGTACTGCGCGGCACCAGAGGTGTCGGTGTAACCGGAAACGTCCAGCGTGGTAACGTTCTGCGTCTTGGAGTCGGACGCCGCCTGGTCGATGATCTGGGTCGCGCGCGGGGTCAGGTTGTACTTATCCCAGTCGAAGAACACCAGATAGGTCTTGGCCGGGGCCGGAGCCGGGGCCGCCATCGGGGCCGCAGCGGGTGCCGGAGCCGGGGCAGCAGCCGGGGCGTTGAACAGCTGGTAGCGCAGCCCCAGCAGGAAGGTGTGGTAATCGTGCTGGCCCAGCTTCACGCTGCCGTTGTCACCGCCGACCTCAGCGTAGTTGCGGCTCGAAACCAGCTGCATGAAGCGGTAATCGGCGGTGGCCGAGAGGCCCGGCACCCAAGGCAGCGGGTAGGAGGCACCAACGATCAGCTGGTAGGCGAAGCTGCCGGCGTCACCGCCGACGGCGTAACCGTTGTTGCCGTTCAGATGGTTGGACAGGTGCACCCACTGGTAACCCGCACCGGCGCCGAGATAGGGGAAAATGGGCAGGCCGACATTGAAGTCATACAGCACGTTGACCATCGGGCCGTAGGTCTCGGTGCCGCCGTGGGCGCGGCTGATGTCACCGTTACCGTAGTCGTGGTTCGAGTTCATGTTGTTGCGGTAGAAGTTGCCGCCGACCTCAACCCGGAAGCCGTTGCCCAGGCCGTAACCAAGGGACATGGCGCCGGAGTAAGAGGGGCTGGTGTGGAACTTACCGTAATCGCCGTTGGCGTGGTTGTTGTAGCTGAACGTGTCCTGGAGGCTGGTACCCGCGCCGAGGCTCACATAGGGGCCTTTGACAGGCTGGGCGTGGGAGGCAAGCGGCATGGCCAGGCAAGTGGCGGCGGCAAGCGCGAAACGGAGCTTCATTTCAATATCCTTAGCAAATAGGTTGCAATAACTAATATAACCCATTAAAAAACAAAAAGAATGCACCTAGCGGAAGGCTGCCATGAATCCCCAGCAGCTGTAGCATTTTTGACACATTTCTCCTCTCGAGCCCTCCCGCCCTCGGAATACCGGCCAAAACCAAGGAATTTTATCCCGAATGGCCGCCGCCAAACGTTGCCTTGCCAATACAAGCCGCAGGCAGCGGACATGCAGCTGCTGCGTTGCACCATTGCAAATTGCGATGGCCACGATTCTCGCTGCGTGTAGGGGAGGTTTTGGCGCCACGTCCGCGCCTACAAATCGGAAGCCCTACCCCGAAGGCCCGATTTCACCCGACGCGTTATGCCTTGGCTGCGAATTCGAGGCCGATATGGTTACCACGCGCCCAGCAGCGCCTCGCCTTGTGATGGGTGTTGTCAGCGAGACGCAAGGTTAGAAATTCTGGCACCTCGACCATCACCTCGGTCTCGACACACGCCCCTAGTTCCGACAGGTCGTGGACAATGCAGTCAATCACGGTCGGGCTGAAGCCGCCATAGATCAGCTTTGCAGACTTGATTGCTCGCGCCCGGCGTTCAGTACGGCGATCTGTGCTGCTTGAATCGAATTGTGGGGCCAACGCGCTCATCTTCTGCGCCTCTTCGCTTTCTGACATGAAGAATAATAAACCACAAAATCGTTAAAAAATCCACAGATTTCACCAAACCTGAAACGATGCACCTCCTAGCCAAGTCGGCTAAAATCCCAAAAATTGTTTAAATAAAATGATCAAAAAAAGATTATTTTAGAATATTTTATCGAATTGTCCCTGAGAATTTTCTCGAGCAGCACATTGCCAATTTTCACTGCAAATCTGCGCTGCAAACGCATGATCTTTACCGACGGAAAAACAAGCTCCCATTCGTGGGATTTGGCGAATTTTTCTTTGTATTAAAGAATTTTTACCTTTGACGTTAACGATTCGAAACCCGTGCCCGACGGCACCGACATCCTGCCGCCCGCGCCTCCCCGCAAAGAACACCGCCGCGCAACGCGTAAAAACCTCTCTTCGCTCGGTAGACTGGCCTATGGGGGAGAAGAATCACGCATGCTCAACTGCGAAGTGCTCGATGTTTCCGAAGCCGGCATTCGCGTCGAAACCTACGTGCATCCCATCGATATTCCGGAGTTTGTTTCGATGTCATTCGGCGGCCTTTATTACCGCGCGCGGCGGCGCTGGGTTGAAGGCAACCAGATCGGTCTGACACTCATTCCGGATGAAACACAATCGCCATAGGAAGAGAAAATACTATTTTCCCTGAAAACGGCTGCAGAATTTAAAATGTTTGTCTTTTTCCGCATCGGCGGCGCGGTGGGTGAATCGGCGGCGTAGTGTGTATGACGGAGGCGTAGTGTGTATGACGGAGGCTACCCCCATTATCAGTCATCATCAGTCGAATCGTCATGGCACCTACTACGCTGCCATGCTGCCGTCCACATCTCATTATCAATGCAATTCGAAAAGAAATACCCGCAAAAGAAGGCACGGCAAGAAACATGCTCAATGACAGAGCATCAAAGAGATCGCTCAGGCGCCAGAAGCCCCCTCACTTCTTGAGACAACTACGTACCAGAATAGCCGGTGATAATATGTGGCGGGTAACCGGATAATGAAAGCCAGGCTCAGGCCTCCTTCCTTGAGGTACAAGGCGGCAGGATGCTGAAAAAAACTGTCAGTGTGCCGTTCACCCTTCCTTCACGCCCAGCGCCTCCAGCAGCTGCGTCCGCAACTCGCTGAAGCCCAGTGTAGAATGACGGCGCGGACGCGGCAGGTCCACCGGAATGTCTAGCGCGATGCGCCCATGTTCCAGCACCAGCACGCGGTCGGCCAGGATCAGCGCCTCGTCCACGTCATGCGTCACCAGCAGCACGGCGGGCTGATGGGCGGTCCACAGCGCCCCCACCAGCGACTGCATTTTCAGCCGCGTCAGCGCGTCCAGCGCGGCGAAGGGTTCGTCCAGCAGCAGCAGCTCCGGCGCGCGCACCAAAGCGCGGGCCAGGGCGGCGCGCTGCGCCTCGCCGCCGGAGAGGGTGAGCGGCCAAGCCTGCAGGCGGTGCTTCAGTCCCACCTCGCCCAGCGCGTCCTCGGCCAAGCGGCGGGCGTCAGGCATGCGCAGGCCGAGCGTCACGTTCTCCCAGACGCGCTTCCAGGGCAGCAGGCGCGGCTCCTGGAACACCACGGCGCGGGCCTTTGGCACGCTGAGCACGCCGGCGGGCGCTTCATCCAGCCCCGCCAGCGTGCGCAGAAGAGTGGATTTGCCCGAGCCGGACCGCCCGAGAAGCGCTACGAACTCTCCGGGCTGGATGGAAAGATGCAGGTTCTCCAGCACGGTGTTGGCACCGAAGCGGCGTGTCAGCCCGCGCACCTCCACGGCGAAACCGCCCTGTGTCACCGGTGCGTCCTGACCGGGCTGGATGTCCGTCAGCATGTTCATGCTCAAACGCCTTTCACGGTGACAATGGAGGGGCGCCAGACGAGCAGCTTACGCTCCAGCGCGCGAACGAGCTGGTCCGTGGTCAGCCCCAGCAGCGCGTAGACCAGCAGCCCGTCGAAGATGATGTCGGTGCGCAGGAAGTCGCGGGCGTTCATCACCAGATAGCCAATGCCGGAGGAGGCGTTGATCTGCTCGGCCACGACCAGGCTGATCCAGGAAATGCCGAAGGCCTGGCGCAGCCCGACGAAAAATCCCGGCAGCGCCGCCGGGAGTATGACATGCCAGATCGTCTCGGCATGCGAGAGGCCAAGCACCGAGACACCCTCGACCAGCTTGCGCTCTACCCCGCGCACGGCGGAGAACAGGTTCAGGTAGATCGGGAACATGCTGCCCAGCGCGATCAGCACGATTTTCGGTGTCTCGCCGATGCCGAACCACAGGATCATCAGCGGGATCAGTGCCAAATGCGGCAAGGTACGGGCCATCTGCACCGAAGCGTCGATGGCATCCTCGCCCAGGCGCGAGAGGCTCGCGGTCAACCCCAGGGCCGTGCCGATGGTGACACCGAGCGTCAGCCCCGCCGCCACGCGTTCCAGCGAGATCAGCAGGTTGGGCCACATCTGGCCGGTGACGATGAGCTGCCAGAAGCTCTCCGCCACGGCGGCAGGGGGAGGCATGGTCTGCGGGTCGACCAGCCCGGAGGCGGTCAGCCCCTGCCATAGCGCGACGATCATCGCAGGCACCACGGCCCGGCGCAGCAGGGTGGCGGGAATGAAGCCCCCGCGCCGGAACAGCGAAATCCGCAGCGGGGCATCGAGCGATACGGACATACAGACCCCCTCAATTCTTGCGTCTAATATATCTATTGCACAGGTAGGCTTACTGTGCAATTCGTCCATCACAAAGCCTGGACAGGAATATCGCCAGTGGTCACGCCTACCTTCAGCCGCCGTTCGCTTCTCGCAAGCGCGGCGCTCGCCGCCCCCGCCCTGCTGCTGGGCAGCCGCGCAGTGCACGCCGGTGCCAAGGGCACACTCAGGGTTGGCTACCAGAAGTCCTCGGTCACTCTGGTCCTGGCCAAGGCCAAGGGGGGGTTCGAGGCCAGGCTCAACCCTCTCGGCTATGATGTCGCCTGGGCGGAATTCCCCTCCGGCCCGCCATTGCTAGAAGCTCTCGCCTCGGGCGCGGTGGACCTCGGCTATACCGGGGAACCACCGGTGATCTTCGCCCAGGCGGCTGGCGCCCCGTTGATCTATGCGGCAGCCACCGACCCCAGCCCCCGCGCCGTCGGCATCCTGAAACCCGCAGGAAGCAAGCTCGCCACAGCCAAGGATCTGGCCGGCAAGAGCGTGGCCGTCGCCAAGGGCTCCAGCGCGCATTACCTGCTCGTCTCGGCCCTGGCCCATGCCGGCGTGCCATATGAGGCGGTGAACACGATCTTCCTGCAGCCAGCCGATGCCCGCGCCGCCCTGGCCACGCACGCCGTCGATGCCTGGTCGATCTGGGATCCGTTCCTGGCTGGCGCCCAGGCGGCGGGCGCCGAGCTGCTGACCGACGGTACCGGGCTGATGCCCAACCGCGCCTATTACACCGCGCGGCGGGACTTCGCCGCCGCCCACCCGGACGCACTGAACAACGTCATCGACGAGCTCAACAAGCTGGAAGCCTGGGAGAGCCAGCATATCAGCGATACCGCCGCCGCCATCTCGCCCAGCATCGGCCTGCCGCCCGAAGTGCTGAAGATATGGTTCGCGCGGCAGAAATACGGCGTGCACAAGCTCACCCCGGAGATCTTCGCCGGGCAGCAGCAGATTGCCGATACCTTTTACAAACTTGGCTTGATTCCGGCGCAGATCGACGTCTCCGCCGATACCTGGAACGCGTGAGGAGACCAGCGAATGCCCCTGCAACCTGCAAAATCTGCGAATGTTTTCTGGTTCCTGCCCACCCATGGCGATGGGCGTTACCTTGGCACCAGCGTTGGCGCGCGCGAGGTGGACCACGCCTATCTGGCGCAAATCGCCCAAGCCGCCGACCGGCTGGGCTTTTACGGCGTGCTGATCCCCACCGGCCGCTCTTGCGAGGATAGCTGGGTGGTTGCCTCGTCGCTGGTGCCGCTCACCGAGCGGCTGCGCTTCCTTGTTGCCTTCCGGCCCGGGCTGCTCAACCCGTCGCTCGCCGCGCGCATGGCCGCCACGCTGGACCGCATCTCCAATGGCAGGCTGCTGGTGAACATCGTCACCGGCGGCGATCCGGAGGAGAATACCGGCGACGGCATCTTCCTCGAACATGCCGAGCGGTACGAGATCACGCGCGAATTCCTGGGCATCTGGAAGGCGCTGCTGGCCGGTGAGACGGTAAATTACGAGGGCAAGCATCTGCGCCTCGAAAACGGCAATCTGCTCTTCCCCGCCGTGCAGCAGCCCCACCCGCCGCTGTTCTTCGGCGGTTCGTCGGATATCGGCATCGATGTCGCCGGTGAGCAGGTGGACACTTATCTGAGCTGGGGCGAGCCGCCCGCCGCCGTGGGTGAGAAGCTGGCCAAGGCCCAGGTGGCCGCCGCCAAATACGGGCGCAAGCTGAATTTCGGCGTGCGGCTGCACATCATCGTGCGCGAGACCGCCCAGGAGGCGTGGGATGCGGCGGAGAGCCTGATCTCGCATCTGGACGATGCCACCATCGCCAAGGCCCAGGCCAAGTTCGCCTCCATGGACTCCGTGGGGCAGCGGCGCATGGCGGCACTGCATGGCGGCAAGCGCGACAAGCTCGAGATCTACCCCAACCTATGGGCGGGCGTGGGGCTGGCACGCGGCGGCGCGGGCACGGCGCTGCTCGGCGATGCCGAGCAGGTGTCGCGGCTGATGCGCGAATACATGGATGTTGGCGTGGAGAATTTCATCCTCTCCGGCTACCCGCATCTCGAGGAAGCCTATCGCGTCGCCGAACTGGTGTTCCCGCGCCTGAATCTGGCCCATCCGGTGGCGAGCTTCGGCCAGTCGCGCAATAGCGGCCCGTTCGGCGAGACAGTGGCGAACGCCTACCGCCCCGCCGCCCAGGCCGCCGGCTAGGCAACCAGAGTTCATACGGCTGGGCGGAAACCCCGCCCAGCCGCATCTATGCGTTTCTTTCCACGGTAAAACCACGCAAGGCCGTCTCCTCTCTGCGTTCAGGCATGCGCCGTCCGCAGCGCCGCATCCAACCCAGGAGCGGCGGCAATGAGCTTCGCCGTATAGGCATGGCACGGCGCCGCCAGAACCTGCGCGGCGGGGCCGTCCTCGACGATCCGCCCCGCTTCCAGAACGATGACCCGATCGGCGACAGCACGGAGCACATCGAGATCATGCGTCACGAACAGACAAGCAAGACGCCGCTCCCGCGCCAGCCGCACCAACAAAGCGAGGATCTGCGCCTTCACCGTGGCATCAAGCGCCGAGGTCGCCTCGTCCAGCACGAGGATTTCCGGGTTCACGGCCAGCGCCCGGGCAATCGCCACACGCTGGCGCTGCCCACCCGAGAGCTGGTGCGGATAGCGCCCCGCATGGCTGGGGCTGAGCCCGACCTGCGCGAGCAGATCGGCAACCAGCGTGGCAATCGCGGCCTCACCGAGCCGCTGGCCGAGCAGGCCCAGCGGCTCGGCGATGATATCACTGATCCGCCAACGCGGGTCGAAGCTCGTTGCCGGGTCCTGGAAGACGATCTGGAGCTTCCGCCGCAGCCCCCGCCATTCCGCCGCGCTGGCGGCGTTGAGCGAGATGCCGTCGATGCGGATGTCCCCGCCGCTCAGGCGCTGCAGGCCCAGTAAGCCGCGCAGCAATGTGGACTTGCCGCTGCCCGACTCCCCGATCAGCCCGACACATTCCCCGGCGGCGAGGGTGAAGGAGACATCCTCCAGCGCCCGCACCGGCGCGCCATGCCGCAGCCAGCCCCGCCGCCCGGGGTATACGTGGGAGACGCCGTCAACCGCCAACCGCACGTCCCCTGGTACATTGGCGGGCGGCGGCTCGGGCCGGTCGGCGGCGATGAGCGCCCGCGTGACCGGATGCGCGGCCCCGCCGCTGAGCAGCGCCACCGGCCCAGTTTCCACGATTTCCCCTCGGGCCATCACGGCGATCCGCCCAGCCACCCGCGCCACGGCGGGGAGGTTGTGGGAGATGAACAGCAGCCCTGCCCCGCTCTCCCGTGCCAGCCGTGTGAGCAGCGCAAGGATCTGCGCTTCGGTCACCGGGTCGAGCGCGGTGGTCGGCTCGTCGGCAATGATGAGCGCCGGGTTGAGCGCCAGCGCCATGGCTATGGCCACGCGCTGCCGCTGCCCGCCGGAAAGCTCGTGCGGGTAATGGCGCCCGGCGGCGAGGCGGCTTGGCAGCTCCACCTGCGAGAGCGCGGCGATGGCGTGGTTGCGCGCCTTGGGCAGCGCCAAGCCGCGATGCAGCTGGAACACCTCCGCCACCTGGTCCAGCACTGGCTGCACCGGGTTGAGCGCGGTCATCGGCTCTTGGAAGACGAAGCCGATTTTCGCACCGCGCAAGCTGCGCAACCTGGCCTCCGGCGCGGCGGCGAGGTCCTCGCCCTGGAACAGGATGCGCCCCTGGCGCGCCGCGCCCTCCGGCAACAACCCGGCAATGGCAAGCGCGGTGAGCGATTTGCCGGAGCCGGACTCACCCACCAGGGCCAGCGCCTCTCCGGACGCGAGACTGAGGGAGACACCGTGCAGCAACTCCCGCCCGCCGAGCGAGACGGTGAGGTTATCGAGCGTGAGCAGGCTCATCGGGCATTCTCCCGGCGCGGGTCGGCAAGGTCGCGCAATCCATCGCCCAGCAGCGCCAGGGCGAAGCTGGTGAGCAGGATGGCAAGCCCCGGAAACAGCGCCAGCCAGGGCGCGGTGGTCATCAACGTGCCGGCATCGTCCAGCATCCGGCCCCAGCTGGGGAAAGGCGGCTGCACCCCGAGCCCAACGTAAGAGAGGCCGGATTCCGCCAGGATGGCGAGCGAGGCCTGGATAGCCGCCTGCACGCCGAGCGAGGGCAGGATGTTGGGCAGGATATGCGCGTGGGCGATGTAGAACCGCCCCTTGCCGGCAGCAATGGCGGCCAGCACGTAGTCGCGCTGCCATTGCGCCCCTGCCGCCGCGCGGGCCACCCGGGCGAAGACGGGGATGTTGAAGATACCGATCGCGGCCACAGCGTCGAACACGCCAGGCCCGGCCAGGCTCGCCGCCAGCACGGCGATGAGCAGCGCCGGGAAGGCGAACACCACGTCGGAGAAGCGGGAGAGCAGCTCATCCGCCCAGCCGCCGGAAATCGCGGCGGCAATCCCCAGCGGCACGCCAAGCCCTGCCCCCAGCAGCACCGCCAGCGCCCCTACGGCGAGCGAGGCACGTCCGCCCGCCAGCACGTTGGCGAGCACATCCCGCCCGAAGGCGTCGGTGCCAAACGGATGCGCGAGGCTGGGCGCAGCGAGGCGGTGCGGGATGTCCATGGCCTGCGGCGGATAAGGCAGCCAGAGGAAGGAAAGCAGCACGAGAGCCAGGATGATGGCGGTGAGCACCGCCCCGGCGCGGAAAGTCGTCGTCATTGGCTGGCTCCGGTGCGACGGCGCGGATCGGCCGCTGCGGCGGCAAGATCGGCGAGCAACGTGACCACCACCACCTGCGCCACCAGCAGCAGCGAGACGCTCTGCACCACAGGTGCGTCACGGCTGGCGATGGCCTGGATGATCAGCCGCCCGAGCCCTGGGAGGAAGAACACGTTCTCGATGAGCACGCCGCCCGCGAGCAGGAAGGAGAATTGCATGCCGAGGATGGTGAGCACCGGCACCAGCGCATTGGGCAGCGCATGGCGCAGCAGAATGCGTAACGGCCCCGCACCCTTTGCGGCCGCGGTGCGCAGAAAATCCTGCCCCGACAGCTCACGCAGCTCCAGCGCCAGCACGCGCGCCAGCACCGCCGCCTGCGGCAAGGCGAGCGCAATGGCGGGCAAGGTAAGCGCCCTTAAGGCTGGCCACAGCCCCGCACCCCAGCCCGGGAAGCCCCCCGCCGGGACCCAACGCAGCACAATGCCGAAGGGAATGACCAGCATCAGTCCGAACCAGAAATTCGGCACCGCCAGGGCCAGCCGCGCCAAGCCGGTAGCTAGCGCCCCGCCCCAGCGCCCGCGCCAATACGTCGCCGCCAGCCCCAGCGCCAGAGCCAGCACGGTGGAGAGCAGCAGCGCGTACAAGGTGAGCGGCAAAGACAGCGCCAGACGCTGCAACACCAGCACCGCCACCTGCTGGTGATAGACGAAGCTGGTACCGAGATCGCCCTGCGCCAGCCCGGCCAGCCAATGCGCGTAGCGCCACCAGAAGGGGGCATCGAGCCCCAGCTGCGCGTGCAAAGCCGCCACCGCCGCCGGGCTAGCCTGGATGCCAAGGATCGCCCGCGCCGGATCACCTGGGATCATCTGCATGGTGGTGAAGATGATCAGCGATGCCACGAGCAGCGTGGCCAGAAGCCCCGCCGCACGGCGCAGCGCGTAACCAGGCCCGGCCCGCAGTACCAGGACCACCACCAGAGCCAGCGCCAACACGCCACCGCCCAGGGCCAGATATCGCGCACCGGCGGCCACATGGCCTGCGCCCTCATCGCCTGGCACGGCGGCCGTGGCGAGGTCGAAATCCTGCACCGGCCCCGGCGTCCAGTCGAGCGAGACGCGGGCGGATTGCACGGTGATGTCGGGGAATTGCAGCAGAAACACGTTCACTGCGTCGTCGGCCAGGGTTTTCTGCAATGCCTGCCGCAGCTTGATTTGCGCCGCTGGGTCCTGCGTGGCGTCGAGCTGCGCGAGCAGCGCCGCATAGCGCGGGTTGTTGTAACCGAAATAATAATCCGGGTTGGCGTAGATGCCGTAATCCAGAGGCTCGACATGGTTGACGATGGTCAGGTCGAAATCATGTCCGCCGAACACCTGGGTAAGCCAGGGCACCCAGTCCAGCTGTACGAGCTTCGCCTGCACGCCGATGGCGGCGAGCTGCGCCGCGATAACCTGCCCGGCGCGCGTGGCGTAGGAGACCGGCGGCAGCGCGATGGTGGTGGAAAACCCGTGCAGATACCCCGCCTGCGCCAGCAGCGCGCGGGCCTTGGCCGGGTCGTAGGGGTACTCGCCGGTGAGGTCCACGTAACCAGGATCCTGCCGCGCGTAATGGCTGCCGATGGGTGCACCGAACCCGTCCACGGCGGCATCGATCACCGCCTGGCGGTCGATGCCGTAGGAAAGCGCGCGCCGGACCAGGACATTGTTGAACGGGGCACGGCGATTGTTGATGGCGAGGATCACCTTGCCCTCGCTCAGCGCGGTATCGACCTTCAGGCCAGGATTCTGCTCAAGCCGCGCCACCGCCTCGGGTGCCGGAAAGGCGGAATAGACATCCACCCCGCCGCTCAGCACCGCGTCCAGCGCCGCGTTGGGATCGGCGATGAAGCGGAACTTCACCGCCGGGGATTTGGCCGGGGCGCCCCAGTAATCCGGGTTGCGCAGCAGGGTGATGGAATCGCCCCGCGCCCAGGACCCGAAGCGGAACGGGCCGGTGCCGATGGGGTTCACCACGTCGGTTGCGGCCGAACGCGGCGAGACGATCACGCCACCCGGCAGGCCAAGGGCGTCGAGCAGCCCTGAGCACGGGCGGGAGAGCCGGACGATGGCGGTAAGCGGGTCGGGCGTATCCACCTGCGAGATGCAGGCGAAATCCGCGTGCTGCGGATTGGGTGAGGCTGGGGCGGCGGCGCGCTCCAGCGAGAATTTCACCGCCGAGGCGTCGAAAGACGTGCCGTCGTGAAAGCGCACGCCGGGACGCAGATGGAAGGTATAGCCCAGGCCGTCGGGCGCCACCTCCCAGGAGGTGGCAAGGCCGGGGCTGAGTTGCCACCCGGGGCCGATGCGCACCAGCCCCTCATACACCGTGGGGAACAACACCTCGGCAATGGCACCCGAGGCCGCCGCCGTGGGGTCCAGCACTGGCGGTTCCAGCTGCAGGCCGATCGTGAGCACGCCCGACGCCACCGCAGGCAGCGGGAGTAGCAGCAGGACGAGCAGAAGCCGCAGCAGCCTCATGCCGCCGCCCTGACGAAGCGTTGCGCGGCGGCTTCAGCGCGGGCACGCGCGGCTTCGGCCTGGGCGGGCAGGTTCAGCGCGGTGTAGATGCCCGCCAGCTTGCGGTTGAGCGGCACGTCGTCAGGGAAACCCGCGCGCTGGCGCTCCAGGATCAGCTGCGCCCGGCCGGGCTGGCCGCCTTTGATCAGGCTATCCACCAGGAAGATATGGAACAGCCCGCGCTGGGCATGGCTGCCGCCCAAACCAGCGATGAGCGCGGTGGCCGGTTCCAACTTCTGCGCGGCGCTGGCGTAGTCGCCGCGCGCATGGGCGAGCAGCCCCTCGGCCAGAGTCACCCCCGCCTTGGACCAGGCCTCGCGGCTTTCAACCGGAGCGTTTTGCGGCGCGGTGCGGATAGCGGCGAGCAACTCCTCCGCCTCCGGCTGGCCAGCGCGGGCCAAGCCGTAGAGATACTGCACCGAGAGAAAGGGCTGGGCGATATCCGCCTTGCGCGCGGCCAGCCACTGCCCCAGCTCCGCCCAGCGCCCGCCGACATCGGCACCCGCGAATTCGAGGCGAGCCAGCAGCGAGACGGCACCAATTTGGTCCTGGGAGAAACTCTTGTCCTTGGCCCAGACATGCCGGTCGTAGATCTCCAACGCTTCCTCGAACCGCCCCTCGGCCAAATAGAACAGCGCCAGATGCCACCACAGATGCGTGTAGAGAAAGGAGATGAACTTGTTCCAGCCCTCGCGCAGTGGTTCGAGGAAGGCGATGCCCTCCTCCACCCGCCCGGTGGTGAGCAGCACATGGGCGAGCGCGTGCTGGGCCCAGCCTTCATCCGGCTGCAACGCCAGGGCGCGGCGGGCGGCGGCCTCGGCTTCCTTCACCAGGAAGCTCTGCTCATAGGCGAAGGCCAGAATGCCATGCAGATGCGCGACGTCGCCTGCCACAGGCAGGCTGATGAGCGCGCTGCGCAGCATGGCGGGGGCGTCGCCACGGGAGAACTGCAAGTAGTTGGCGTATTTAAGCAAAACGAGGTCGCGCGGGTTGCGGGCCAGTTCGGCCAGAGTCTCAGCCTCGGCGGCGGCCGGGTCGCCCTCGGCCCAGAGCTTCACCGCCCGTAGCGTTGCCAGCTCGCGGACATTGGCGCGGGCCGCCCCGGCTTCGGCGCGGGCGATATAGGTGCGTGCCTCCACCGGCTCGCGCCCGGTTTCCGAAAGCAGCCACAGCAGCGCGGCATAGGTGTTGGCGAGGGTGTCCTCCTCCGCGTCGGCTGCGGTGAGGATGTTGGTCACGATCAGCTCGTAACCCAGCACGCCACGGATGAAATCGTTGATAGCGGCGATGGTGGCGGGGTTTCGCGCGGTAATTTCGTTGCCGAGATAGTCGGTTGCCATGGGTCAGTCTCCGGCCATGGCGGCGCGTAAGGCCGCCAGGGTCTGTTCGGGTTGTTCCAGCATGATCTGATGCCCGGTGCCGGGCAGCACGGTGAGACGTGCCGCGGGCAACACGGCGGCCAGCGCCTGCGCCGCCGCGGGCGGGGTGAGAGCGTCCTCGGCACCGGCGAGAATGCGTACCGGGGTGCGGATGGCGGCGAGTTGCGCCGGGTCCAGCACCAGCAGCCCGGCGAACAGTGCTTGCATCACGAACAGCGTGTTGCGCTTGGCTATTTGCTGCTCATGCGCAATGAGCTCCAGGTCCGCCCCCTTCGCCCAGGCCAGACGCTTGAAGCGCCGCGCCAGCAGCGGCTTGAGCAGTTCCAACACCGGCAGCGGCAGCCGCCCCAGCACCGGGCCGAATAGCGCCCCCTTCCCCACCGGCGCCATTTGCGGCGGCGGCGGGCCGAGCAGCACCGCGCCAACGAAATGTTCCGGTGCCTCGGCCAGCGTCGCCAAGGCAATGCGCGTGCCCAGCGAATGCGCGACGAGAATGTTCCGCGCCGTGCCGTAGCGGGCGATCAGGGCGCGGGCATCTGCCAGCAGCTCGGTGCCGGCATAGGCGGCAGGGTCACGCAGATCGGGGCTGGCGCCGTGGCCCGGGGCGTCCCAGGCGATGAGGTTCAGTGGTTCGTTCAGCAACTCTTCCCACAGGAAGCGGAACTGCTCCTTGTTGCCGCCACTGCCGTGCAGAAAGAACAAGCTGGTCTGCACCCCCTTGTTCAGCACCGCCGCGTGCAGCGTGCGGCCGGGCCGGACCTCTTGGAACGAGCCGCCGATAATCGATGTCATGCGCTAGCCTCCGAATTTGTGGCGCCAGCTTGGCGCTTCGCCCTCGCGCCCCTGATAGCTGGCCGCATGTACCCCGCGCGCCATGGCGCGGGCCGTGACCAGCGTGGCGGCGAGGCAGAGTTCCGAGAATTCGTCCCGCGCCGTACCCAGCTTCCGTGCCGAGGTGGAGATGCCGAAGATGGTGTCGCCATCGCGCGGCAGATGCGCGGGCAATGCGGCGCGGGCCACGCCGTCCTGTGCCAGGATCGCGAGCCGCGTGGCCTGTGCCTTGGTCAGCGCTGCATCGGTGGCGACGACGCCGATGGTGGTGCCGAAATAGCCCGGCGGCTTCACCCGCAGAGCCAGAGCGGACGGATCCAGCCTAGCCGGAAAGCCCCGCCCGCCGAATTCATCGTCCACCTCGTAGGGCGCAGCCCAGAAATGCGGGCCGTCGCCAACGGTGACGCTGCCAACGGCATTCACCGCCACCAGGGCCGCAACCATATGCCCCTGCGGCGTGACGGTGCTGGCCGAGCCGATGCCACCCTTCAGCCCCGCCGTAGTGGCACCGATGCCCGCCCCGGCGCTGCCCAGCGCGAACACGCCAGGCTCTGCGGCGCGAGCGGCCTGGTAGCCGAATTCCGCATAGGGGCTGAACCGCCCCCAGTTTTTGTCACCGCCATTGGCGAGGTCGAACAGGCTCGCCTGCACCACGATCGGCACGCGCGGCAACTTCGTGGGCGGCAGCTTGGCGAAATCCTCACGCAAGGCGGCCTGCACGCCGGAGGTGGCATCCAGCCCGTAGGTGGAGCCCCCGGAAAGCACCAGGGCGTTGATGCGCTCCACCACCATTTCCGTCCCGAGCAATGCCCCCTCGCGCGAGGCCGGGGAGCCGCCGAGCACGCTCACCCCAGCGACGGCCGGTTCGTCGAACAGCACGGCGGTAACGCCGGAACGCAAGACCGCGTCATCCCCCGCGTGGCCAACGCGGATGCCAGCAATGTCGGTAAGCAAGTTGCGCATGGGGTATCCTCAAAGCCAGGCGCCGGGGCGGAAATGCCCGCCCCGGCCAGGATGTTACTTGAAGTCATAGGACAGACGCAGGCCGTAAGTGGCGGGCTCGCCATATACACCGACAGCGTAGATCGAATCGTCAAAGTAGTTGTTGGAGAGCAGATATTTGCGGTTCAGCACGTTCCGCCCCCAGACGCTGAGCCGCCAGTTGTGGTAGGTCGGCAGTAGGTCCACATCAACGTTCAGCAGCCCGTAACCCTTGATGTTGTAGGAGTTGGTCGAGGTGTTCAGCAGCGAAACATACTGGTCACGATAGGCGAAGCTGCCGCCGAACCGCACGCTATAGGCTTCGTTGATCGGCAATGTCTCGTACGCTGCCAGCGTGTAGGTATAACGCGGCGCGCCTATGCCACGGCCCTTGAGATTCTCGGTGACGGGCACGTAGACGCCGTTCTCCAGCGTCGAGCCGACGGTGTCGTTGAACTCGTCGAACGCACCGGCGGTTAGGCCCAGCGACTGGTCGATGGACAGCCCCGGCAGCGGCAGCCAGTCCACTTCGCCCTCGCCGCCATATAGATGCGATTTCGGTGCGTTCACGAAGTGGCCGACCGAACCATAGGTCGGGTCTGTGATGATGCCGAGCACCTGCTGGTCATGATAGTCGTAGTAGAACGCGTCGGCATTGACGAGCAACGTGTTGTCGAGGAACTCGTTCTTGGCGCCGATTTCATAAGCCAGCAGGCGTTCCGGCTTGAACGGCGAGATGGCGAGATCGGCCGGGACAACCGCGTTAACGGCGGTGAACCCGCCGGACTTGATGCCCGCGGTAACGGAGGCGTAGAGCATCGACTCAGGCAGAAGCTGGTAGTCCAGCTCGGCCTTCCAGGACGGCAGCGTGTAGTACGTCGACTCGCTGCCAACGCCGCTGAAAGGTATCGCCGCGTTGTTCGTGTTCAAGTAGGCGGTGGTCGAGAAATCATTGATCTTGCGATGCTCGTTCTCGATGCGCCCGCCCAGCACCAGCTTCAGCTTGGGCAGGAACTCGTATTCGGCATGCGCGTAGAGGCTTTTGGTCTCCACGGACTGGGTATAGGGCGTGTGGACGTAAATCCCGAAGCCGGAGAAGCTGGAATCGTAGACTTCATCGAGCGTCTCGCGCGAGAAATAGGCGCCGATGAGCCAGTTATACGGATTCTCGGTGAGCGAGGCGATGCGCAGATCCTCGGCATAGGCGCCAGCACGGGTGGAGAAATACACATCCGCCGCGCCATAATCGGTGCCGTCGAGCGCATCCAGCTCGCGGCGATCAAGGCGCTCCACGCTGGAGACGCTGGTGATGCGCGCGACGGGCAGCGTGTAGGTGGTGGTGAGGTCCGTTCCCCAGCCCTGGTTGTCGCGGTAGGGCTTCGTATCCGGGCTGATACCGCGATAGTTGGCAAAAGCGGTGGTGGTCCCCCAGCCCACGGCGCGCGGGCTGCTATCGGCCGGGTAGATGCCACGCGGATCCAGCAGCGATGAGGCTTCGCCATCGGACTGGTCGCGCCCCCAATGCGCGTTGAGCAGGAAGTTCAGGTTGGGCGTGGCGTCCCAGGCGATTTCGCCGCGCAGGTTCTTGGTGTCGTTATTGCCGAAAGGCTGGTCGGTGACGCGGTTATACTGATAGCCGCCGCCCTGATTGGTTTCACCCGCGAGACGGATGCGAACAGTGTCCGAAATCGGGCCGGAGACATAGCCTTGGAGAAGGGCGTTGTTATAGGTACCGTATTCCACCGAGCCGCCATAGGTCAGGTGGTCTGTCGGCTTGTTGGTGATGACGTTGATGGCGCCCGCCGTGGAGTTGCGGCCATACAGCGTGCCCTGCGGGCCGCGCAGCACCTCGATGTGGTTGATGTCGAAGAACTGTCCCTGCGTCATCGCCGGAACCGGGTAGGCCACGTCATCGACATAGTAGCCGACGACAGGTGCGTTGTTCGAGGCATAGTCGTTGAAGTCAGTGCCCACGCCGCGAATGGCGAAAGATGTCTGGCCGGTGCCGAACTGCGACTGCACCTGCAGGTTCGGAGCTTCGTATTCCAGGCCCTTTACGTTTCTGACGCCGTCTTCCTGCAAGCGCTTGGCTGAGATGATGGTCATGGAGATGCCGACCTTCTGGGCATTTTGACGGCGGTGCTGCGCCACCACGATCACGGGCTTCAACTGGTTCACGGCCGCGCCGGAGGGTGGGGTTGCTGTGTCGGCGGCGAATGCGGGGCGTACCAGGGCCGTGGTGAAGTACAGCGCCCCAGCCAGCGTGGCAAAGGCAATGGAGCGGCTGCCGAGGGCAGACGCGGCGGAAATAGTCATTCTTTTTAATTCCCTAGAACAGACGAGAAGCTGGACGATAAATAATCTATATTCTCTACCTGTAAAGTATTCTGTTAGAATAAAATACTGACAAATTGAACGCCATCTCCCTGATTGGTAAATTTAATAAATTGTATTTTCACGATTATTTTAAGTGGAATTAGTTTTTCTTTCTCTGAAAGCCAAAGACATACATAAGTGATTTTATAGTGAATCGCGCCACCCCAAAGAATCGGCCCGGCACGATGTGCCAGGCCGCTAGGAATGCTTGATTGATGAGAGCGCTCTACGCGGAGAGCCCGTGGTTCAGGAGCTCGCCGTCCTCTCCTGCGGAGGCGCCGCGATGTCCCAAAGCCTGGCGAGCGCGCCAGTGGCGTCGATCAGCTTGCCCTGACCGTACCCAGGAACACCGGCAAACCCCTTGCCCGAGGCAATGGCCTGGTCCAGGGCCGTCGAGGGCGGCACGCTCGGCGCCGTGCTGTTCTTGTCCGCCAGTGCTTGCAGACGGGCGGCGTGGCCGCCATCGGTCTGGGCGTTGAGAATGCCGCTGGCAAACCCCGCGTCGAGCACGCGCTTAGCCTCCGCCCCCTGGTCGGCCAGCAGCGCACGCTCGGCGTAATCCTCGTAATCACCCGGCTGGGTCAGCGTCTTTGTCGCCAGGCGCAAGCGGTACACATCCAGCGTCAGCGAGTCGGGGAAGCCGGGAACGCCCTGCACCAGCGCGATGGCCTGGTTCCAATAGGCTTGGCTCGGATACACTTTCAGCAGCGACTGCAAGGCGTCGAAATACGCTTGGTTGTCGCCCGTTTTCTGCGCCGCGGCAGCGGCAAGCTGTAACTCCGCCTCGGACGCGCTTGTGCCTTCGCGCTTCACGTCCTGCACCACGGCCTGGTAATGGCCGAGCGTGTAATCGGCCTGCACGGCCAAGGCGCGTGTCTGCGCACCGGTGCCGCCCGCGGCGATGTATTTGTTCACCCAGGTAATGGTCTGCACGCTATCCCCCGCGCGGGAATAGAACCCGGCGACGGCCTGCAGCAATGGCAGCTTTTCGCTGGCCGGCGTCGCGTTGCTGGCCAGCACGGTCTCGTAGGAATGCGCGGCCAGCTCATACTGGCCGGCACCGGCGGCGGCACCGCCGCGCAGCTGCGCCACCACCAGCGTCTCATAGGGCGAGAGGCTGCCCACGGCCTCGGCCCGGTTCACCTCGGCCAGGGCCGCCGTGTATTTCTGTCCTTTCAGGTCGCTTTCGGCCTGAAGCAAGAACTTGGCCACAGCAGGGCGCATCGTGTCGGCATTGGCCAGGCTGGGAAGAAGAAGCGCTGCGCCAAGCAGCAAGGAATATTTTTTGCTCATTGCGCGAACTGCTCGTAACCGACGATCCCGATTTTCTGGACACCGAGGCGCTGCGCGCTGGCGAGCACCTCGGCGACGTATTTGTAGTTGGCGAGCTTGTCCGGGCGGATATGCAGCTCCGGCTGCACGGGGGTGGCAGCCAGCGCCGTCAGCTGCGCCTCCAGCGCCTGGCGGGTGGGCAACACCGTGCCGTTCCACAGCAGCGTGCCGTCGAAGTCGATGTCCACCTCGTCCACCTGCGGCTTGATGTTGGAGGGGGCGGCATTAGCCTGCGGCAGGTTGAGCTTCACCGCATGCGTCTGCATCGGGATGGTGATGATTAGCATGATCAGCAGCACCAGCATCACGTCAATAAGCGGGGTGGTGTTGATGTCGACCATCACGTCCGGCTCCTCGCGCGCGGAAAAATTGATGGCCATGGCTCAGTCTCCTCCCCCGGCGGGCGGTTGCAGGATGAAGCCGACCTTCTGGATGCCCGCACGCTGCGAGGCCAGCAGAACCTCGCCCACCGCCTGGTAATGGGCATTCTGGTCGCCCCAGATATGCACCTCAGGCTGCGGCACATTACCGCTCACCGCCAGCAGCTTCTGTTGCAGAGCGTACAGCCCGGCGAGCTTGTCCTGGTTCCAGTAGATGTTGCCCTGCGCATCCACCGAGATGTTGATGTTGCGTGGTGCCGTCTGCGTCGGTTGGTTGCGCTCCTGCGGCAGCTGTACCGGCACGGTGTGCGTCACCACCGGCACGGTGATCAGGAAGATGATCAGCAGCACCAGCATCACGTCGACGAGCGGCGTGGTGTTGATGGCGGAGAGGAGTTCGTCCTCTCCGTCCTGGGCGATGTGCAGCGCCATGGCTTAGGCCGTCTGCACGACGGCGAGCGAGCGGGCGGGCTGCTCCGGCTTGGCGGCGGCCAGGGTACGTCCCCCGGCGACCTTGCCGCTCAACAGCAGGGAGTGCAGGTCGGAGGCGAAGCCGCGCACCGCCTCAACCGCCACCTTGTTGCGGCGAACCAGCCAGTTATAGCCGAGCACGGCGGGCACGGCGGTGGCGAGGCCGAGCGCGGTCATGATCAGCGCCTCGCCCACCGGGCCGGCGACCTTGTCGATGCTCGCCTGCCCGGCGATGCCGATGGCGGTGAGCGCATGATAAATGCCCCACACCGTGCCGAACAGCCCGATGAACGGCGCGGTGGAACCCACCGTCGCCAGCACCGCGAGGCCGCCCTGCAGGCGCGAGACGACCTGCTCGACCGTGCGCTGGATGGAGAGCGTGATCCAGGTGTTGAGGTCGATATTCTCGACCAGCGAACCCTCGTGATGCTCCAGCGCGCTCACCCCGGTGACGGCCACGGCACGGAACGCGCCCTTGACCGGCAGGGTGTTCACACCGTCGGCCACCGAACCGGCGGTCCAGAAGCTGCGGCTCTGACGGGCCTGGCGGAAGAGCTGGCTCTGCTCGATCAGCTTGGTGATCAGGATATACCAGGTGGAAGCGGAGAAGATCGCCAGGATCAGCAGCGTGCCTTTGGCGATGAAATCGCCATTGCTCCACAGCGCACTGAGGCCGTACGGGTTGTCGATGGTGGTGGTGGCTGGCGGGGCATCGGTGGCCAGCGCCGGGGGGGCAATGGGCGCAGTGGCATCGAGAGCAGCCGCCTGCGCCGTGGCCGCCGGGGCGGCATCGGGGGCCGACTGGGCCAGGGCCGGCAGTGGCGCGAGCAGGGTGGCGCCAAGCAGCGCGGCGGGAAGGATTTTGCCAAATTTCATGTCTTATACTCCATCGTTCATGGCGCGACGCGCGTTAATTCAGAGTCCAAACGTAACGGATACTGGTCCACGCCTCGACAGGCTGGCCATCGGCGCCCAAAGCGGGCTTGAACTTACAGCGCCCCAGCGCCTGCAGGGCGGTCTGGTCGAGCTCTGCATGGCCGCTGGAGGAGGCGACACGCGCCTGCTCCACCGAGCCGTCAGCGCCGATGAGGAACTGCAGCACCGAGGTGCCGGTCTGGCCCATGTCCTCGGCGTCCTCGGGGTATTCCGGCGCGGCGCAGCTCTGGTTCGGGTCCAGCCCCGCCGCGCGGGTGGGCGCCGGGCGCGCTACGGGCTGCGGAGCCGGCGGCTTGGCCGTGGTCACCTGGGCGATGACCGGCGTGGGCGGCGGCGGCGCCACCTGGATCAGCGGCGGCGGAATATAGGGCGGCGGCGGTGTGATCACAGGTGGCGGCGGAGGTGGCGGCGCCTCGGGTGGCGGCTTCACCTCTTGGATGATCTGTGCCTGCAGCGGTGCACGCAGAACCTGCACCGCTGCCTTACCCAGCCCGCTCACCAGCGCGTAAATCAGCACAGCATGCAACAGCGCCACGAAGGCAATGCCAACAAGCTTGCGCGAGGGGCTGGTATCAAGTGTGTCGTCCACGGCATGGCTCCGCTCCGGAAAAACGCATTCAGAGATGCTTTATATAACACAATAAAGTCTATCTTTAAAGTATTAAATAATGCCATATTCAAAATATGGCTGCACGTCCACCCCGGTCGGAAGCAACCCTGCCTTGGAAAAAATATCGTCTACAGCCTGCGCTGAAGCCACAACGCCATCGTCAAGCTTCGTTATCCGCTCAAATTGACTTTCATGATAGAGTTCATCGTCAATATAGCTCTGTTTGACCTGAACGGTCTGGGCCAGCGCCCTGCTCCAGGCCGGCTTGTTTGCCTCCACCCAGTCATAGGTCCGGCGCACGCACCCAACATAATCGCCGATGGCGGCGCGTAGCGTAGGGTCCGCCAGCGCGGCCGGAGACGCGCCGATCAGGTAGTTACCAGAGAGAATCCCCGCCGCCGTGCGCAGCACTTGCGCATGTCCCGCCTCCAGCGCCTCGTAGATCGGGTAGCCATAGATCGCCCAGGCATCATGGCGCCGCTGTCTTTGCCGCATGCCCACTCCCGACCCGGGAGAAGAGAAAAAATAAATTTATTGGTTTTAATCGTATTTTTTCTATCATTATTATAGGTATATAAAGACAAAGCCAACGGGAAGAAAATTTTTCAGGGACGCAGGCCCTAACAAAATTTAGAAAATATTTTTACCATTCCAAATTTGGGAGCAATTTATTGTAGTTTTTTTCTGCATTTTGGAAGAAGGACCGCTCCCTCATTCCGTCACGTGTTTAACGCCCCCATTGCCATAACAATACAATATTAATATAATTTGTTTTGTATTGATATGACGCGCAGCAGAGGTGCCGCGGCAATTATAGAGGCAGCCGTAACAGCCATGACGCACAGCAAAATGAGCCACACCCGTTACGGCGTTGCCTCACCCGCCATCGCCACCAGTCAAACTAGCCTTCCGGGTTGTTGCGTCGCCGTCATCGGCGGCGGCTTTTCCGGCACCATGGCGGCGATTCATCTGCGCCGCCTGCTGCCGCAGGAACAGAAGGTCCTGCTCATTGAGCGCAGCGGCCATTTCGCCCGCGGCCTCGCCTATGCCGATACGGGGGCGGCGCATTTGCTGAATGTTCGGGCGGCGAATATGAGCGCATTTCCCGATGACGCTCAGCATTACGAGCGCTGGTTGGAAACCGTAGCGCCGCACGTTGCCACGGAAATTCATCGCACCGCGGCCGGCATCTTCACCACGCGGCGGCTCTATGGCCGGTATCTGCGCGCCACGCTGGCAGAAGAGATGAAACGCAGCGGCGGTATGGTACGGCTGGTGGCGGACGAGGTGACATCACTCACCCCCGCACCGGGCGGCTGGCGCCTCTCCTGCCGCAGCGGCAAGGATATCCTCGCCGCCGGCGCCGTGCTGGCCTGCGGCAACCTACCCGCTCTCCGGCCATCCGATAGCGTTGCCGTCCGCAACCCCTGGTCCAGCGAGGCGTTGTCGAATCTGCGGCCGGATGAGCCGGTGCTCATCATCGGCACCGGGCTGACGATGGCCGATCTAGTGCTCGCCCTGCACACCCAGGGTTTTCGCGGACCGGTCTTCGCCCTCTCTCGCCGGGGCAAGCTGCCCCATCGGCACGAGGCGATCGGCCAGACCTGGCCCACATCGAATTTCACGGCGGCGGAGCGCGGCACCACGCTGGCCCTGCTGCAAGCTGTGCGAAGGCAATTGCACACCGCCCAGGCGGCTGGCATCAGCTGGCGCGCCGTCATCGACAGCCTGCGCCCGATCACGGCGGAACTCTGGCACGGCCTGAACGTGGTGGAACGGGCGCGCTTCCTGCGGCATCTGCGCCCCTATTGGGACATCCACCGGCACCGCATGGCCCCACCGGCGGCGGAAATTGTCGACGCCCTGACCAGCAGTGGCGCGCTGCGCATCATCCGCGGCCGCATCAGGAATATCCAATACGCCTCTGACCATGCCACCATGACCTTCGCCAGACACGGCAGCCCTCAGGCGGAAACATTGCAAGCGCAACGGATCATCTTCGCGACCGGGCTGGAGGGTACGCTGGCCAACACTGGCCTGCCTGCTTCACTGCTAGCCCAGGGGCTGGTCCGGCTGGATCAGCACTCGCTGGGGCTGGAGGTAACTGAGAGCCTCGCCGTGATCGGCGCCGATGGCAGCCCGGCGCCGAATTTATGGGCGTTGGGACCACTGGTCCGCGGTGTGTTCTGGGAATGTCTGGCGGTGCCAGATATCCGTGTGCAGGCGGAGCGGCTGGCCCAGGCCATCGCACCGGTTATCAGCCCGGCCTCACTCGCCTACGGCAAATAAGCAACGGCAACATTTCTATGCCCGGCGGACCATAGATTTCCCGAGGCGGCTTCCTTCAAAACAAGCTTTTCTAGCGTCAGGTCCGAAACCGCCAAGCTCAGCCAGGGCATTCTCCGCCTACAGTTCCTTCAGCCGCTTAAAATTCTAACCCAACAGGCGAGCCAAAGCCTCCGCTAATTCAGACAGCCGACTGTCTCAAATCATTTGACGACAGACACATATTGTTTATTGGGTTATCCGGCCACTTACAGTCCGAGCAGAGCCTTGGCGTTGGTGTGAAACAGCTTCTCCAGCACCTCGTCCTTGAAGCCGAGCTTGGCGTAATCTTCCACCGACTGCGCCATGGCGCGGAAGGGGAAGGATGAGCCGAAGGCGATCTGGTCGGCGAGCGCGCCGTTGGCCGCTTCCACGTACAGCGCGCCGCCGGGCTGGAAGATGTACATGTCCGGCACGAGCGTGACATTGGGGTAGCGGAAGGCAACGCCAATGATCTCGGCGGCGCGCGGCCAGGTGCCGTGATGCACGGCGATACGCAAACGCGGAAAGGCGCGCGCGACGCGGCCGATGGCGTCCGGGTTGTTGTAAGCAAGATCCGGCGTGGTCGGCCCGGTCATCAGGAAAACCGGTGCGTTCCAGTCCTCCAATGCCTCATAGACTGGCAGAAGCAGAGGATCATCGAAATGCCGGGGCGAGGCGCCAAAACCGGGTTCCAGATTGATGCCCTTGAGGCCGAGGGTTTTCACTGCGCGTTCGGCTTCGGCCACGGCACGCGCGGCACCCAGCCGGTGCGGATCCACCGAGCCGATGCCCACCAGCACCTCATGCCGGCCCGCCAGTGTGGCGATTTCGTCGTTGTCGTTCTGGATGGCCGGAGTGTCGCGGCCAATGACCACGGCGGTGCTGATGCCCGCCGCGCGGATCTCCGCCACCCAGGTGGCTTCGTCCTGCGAAGCGGCGAAATGCTCCGGATTGTGCGAGCCTGTGCGGCCATTCAACCATTTCGCTGTTTCATAGCCGGGGGTACCGCTGCGGCCCCCGTAGAAATCGTGCAAAAAGGCGGGGCGGTTGCGGATGTCGATGATGGTACGGGGCAAGGCTGAAGCTCCAGGCGGCGGCCGAGGGCATACCCCCCCGGCTTGGTTTTTCAGAAGGCGCTGTCTTCACCAAAGGTGACACGGTGGAGCAGGCGGTCTTCGGTGTAGTCGGTGACGGCGTAATGCACGGTGGCGCGGTTGTCCCAGATGGCAACCGTGTCCGTCTCCCAACGCAGGCGGGCCTGCAGCTCGGGCTTTTCGAGCAGACCGAACAGGAAGGTGAGCAGTGCGTCGCTTTGCTGGCGCGGCAGGCCCTTGATCTTGTCGGTGAAGTTCGGGTTCACGTAGAGGATCTTCTTGCCCGTAACCGGGTGCGTGCGCACCACCGGATGCACCACAGGCAGATGCTCGGCGCGCCTGGGCATAGAGTTCACGGCCATTCTCCAGCTGCTCGAAATAGGCCGGCCAGCCGCTATGCTCAAAGCTGTGCACGGCCTCCAGCGTTTCCAGATAAGCCTGCAATTCCTTGGGCAGGGCCTCAAAGGCGCGGGTGGTGCTGGCCCAGGCCGTGTCGCCGCCGATGGGCGGGATCTTGCGCGCGTACAGCACCGTGCCGGTGGGTGGATTGGCCTGAAAGGTGATGTCCGCGTGCCACTGGTCGGTGCCGTAGCGCGGCACGTTGGGGGCTTTCTCAAGCAGCTCGACCGCTTTGTACCCCTCAAGCCGGGGGAAGAACGCCTTGGCCTTGTCCGGATTGCCGAACACCTTGGCCACGTCCAGTTGCTGGTCGGGCGTGAGGGTTTGCTGGCGGAAGAACAGCACCTGGAATTCGGCCAGGGCGCGGCGCAGTTCGGCGCGCAGGGTTTCGTCCCGCACATCGGGAAGGTCTACGCCGTGCACGGTGGCGCCGATCAGCGGGTTATAGGGCTCGATCTTCAGCTTGGTGTAGCGGGCCAGACTGGCATCCACATGAGACATGAGAATTTCCTATGCTTGGAGTAGCGCGTGGCAGCACCAGCACGCCGCGTTGAGCGTATGGTTATCGTCGGATTTTCCCAGGCACGGATGTACTCTGTACCAATAGAAACTATATTGGCTAAAATAAGTCAATATATACTATAGTTAATATAGTGTATTTGTCAGGCGGTGCTCTGACCTTCTGCAAGGCGCAGTGCTATTGCCAGGTGGCGTAAGGAGGCGAAGGTGACTGCCGTATCGCTACGCATGGCAGTGCCTGAAGATGCGCAGCAGCTGGGCGCGGTGCATGTCGCCTCCTGGCGTGAAAGCTATGCGGGCTTACTACCGGAGGGGATGCTGGCCACGCTGTCCGCCGAGCGCCGGGCAGCCACCTGGTCCACCATGCGGGGCAACAAACACTTTCTGGCCAGCTCTTCCGTATGGGTTGCCGCGGAAGGCTCGCTGATCGTCGGCTTCGCGTCATGCGGCGCGCAGCGTGATCAAAGCCTGCGCGATCAAGGCTTTGATGCGGAGTTCAACGCAATCTACATCCTGCGGTCACATCAAGGTACCGGGCTGGGCTGGGCCCTGATGCGCGCGATGGCCGCAACGCTACGTGAACAGGCATGCCGTGCGGCAGCGCTCTGGATACTGACCAAAAACAAAAATGCCCGCTGCTTGTATGAGCGGCAGGGCGGAATACTGATCGCGGAAAAGGAGGTTGCCAGGCCACAGGCGATTTTGGTCGAGGTGGCCTATGGGTGACGTGAAATTGGCTGCTTTGCAGTTCCGTCCCCGCGCTAGCACGGAGACGGAACGAACGTCAGTCCTCGCCGAGTGTTTCGGCCTCGATTTGCGCAAGCCGTTCCGGCGCCGCGGCGCGCAGGAACAGAAAATACACTACCCCGGCGGCCAGGAGGCCAAGAAAGACATCAGGCAACACGTTGTAGGGCCAGCTTGGCTGCCGGGTAGACCGTGCCGGCAGCCCCACCAGCAGCAATGCGAAGGCAGCAAGGGCGGTGAGCACGTGCGGCGCTCGCGGCCCCCTCAGCAGAAACCACTCAGACATGGCGAAGGCTCCTCCACCATGCGCCGGATAAGAAGAGATAATAGATCCTGAGCCCAGACTGATACCTAAATATCGCCAGTTGCTGTGTCGCCAATCTTACCTCAAGATATTTCTAGATGCTCGAAATTTTACTCTGGATGAGCTGCTGCCGGTTTCGTGGACACGACGATAAGATCGTGATCGAGGAACCGGAGAGAGGACATGACGAGACGGAAGTTTGGCAGTGAGTTCAAGATTGAGGCTGTGAAGCTGGTGACGGAGCG
>NZ_JBKQJR010000110.1:0-17359 GCF_052326845.1 Acidocella sp.
GAAAAAATTTACCCCTCCATGGATTCAGTCTAGATTTTTGATCTATTGAATGTCTTAATGCTTTATCGTAACGTCTCTGACGTGCAAATCTACCCCCCACTTTTCTCAAGCCAAGTTTCGTTCTGGAGGCTTCACCGTGGCGAATTCGCCCCCTCTATCGCCTGAAGATCGCCGAGCGTTGTTTGCGCAAGTTATGCAATGTTTGGAAAAGGAGGATAACTTAATACATTACCGGATGACATGGGGGCTACAGTGGAACATTGCCTGCTTTGCCGCCTTATTTGCCGTTCTGTTCGCAGCGAAAAATGCCTATATCTCGGTGAACCGCATTCCATTTTTTGAGATCGCCCTTGCGTTCGTCGGCATCGTCGTAAGCGTTCTTTCCCTGATCGGCATTCTAAGTGTTCACAAACAAACGACTTTTTTGATTGTCGAGCTTACTAAACGCCTCGGAATTAAAAACCATGACTGGGAAGATTCTGAGTTTATTAGACCATACGGCGATCCGTCGACAGTTCATCGAAATGCACGAAGAGTCTCGGCGTTTCTTCCAATACTATTTGTTATTCTATGGATTTCGGTCTTCTTATTTGCGTACCCAAGCATGATCACGCCAGGACATTGATATAGTCATAAATTTTAAGCAACGATATCTGTAATAGGGGTCAGTGATGGGAACAACTTCATTGCCGATCGATTACGATCATAACTTTCGAAAGTTCCGAAAATTTTTGAATTTTGAAACACCTTAGCGTGGCGTTGGCTTCGGGTTAAGAGCCCGCTGCTTCGCGAACGGCGTGTAAAAAGCCTCGTGGATGGTCCGCCTGCGCGGGCCATGACGGTTGGTAAAGAAGATGGATTGCTTCGGGCGGCTTGCGCCGCCCTCGCAATGACGCGGGGTGTTACGCGCCGTAGCCGACGATGCCCTTGATCTCAAGGAAGTCGTGCAGCGCGAAGTCGGCGTATTCGCGCCCGTTGCCGGATTGCTTGTAGCCGCCGAAGGGCGCGGTGAAGTCGATGTCCGGGTAATTGACGTACACGGAACCGGCGCGCATCTCGGCCGCCACCTCGCGGGCCTTGTTGATGTCCTTGCTCTGCACATAGGCGGCGAGGCCGTACACGGTATCGATGGCGATCTCGATCGCCTCTTCCAGCGTGTCGTAGGGGACGATCGAGAGCACCGGCCCGAAGATCTCCTCCTTCTCGATGGTCATGCCCGGCGTCACGTTCCCGAACACGGTCGGCTTGGCGTAGTAGCCTTGCTCCAGCCCCTCGGGCTTGCCGAGACCACCGCAGACTAGCGTCGCACCTTCGTCGATGCCCGCCTTGATCAGGCGCTGCACCTTGTCGAACTGCATCTGGCTCACCAGCGGGCCCAGCACCGTGCCTTCGGCCCACGGGTCGCCCGTGATCTGCTTGGCGGCTTCGTCAGCGGCGATCCGCAAGGCCGCATCATGCAACTCGCGCGGCACCAGCATGCGGGTCGCGGCATCGCAGGACTGGCCGGAATTGATGAAGCAGGCGCCAATGCCCTTGCGCACGGCGTCCTCCAAATCGACATCCGGCAGCAGGATGTTCGCGGACTTTCCGCCCAGCTCCTGGCACACGCGCTTCACGGTATCCGCCGCTGCCTTGGCAACGATGATGCCCGCACGGGTGGAGCCGGTGAAGGACATCATGTCCACATCCTTATGCTCGGCGAGCTTCTGGCCAACCTCAGGCCCGGTGCCGTTGACGAGGTTGAACACGCCCGCCGGAACCCCCGCCTCATGCAGGATCTCGGCGAAGATGATGGCGTTGGTCGGGGCGATTTCGGACGGCTTCAGCACCATGGTGCAGCCCGCAGCGAGCGCCGGGGCGACCTTGCAGACGATCTGGTTCAGCGGCCAGTTCCACGGGGTGATGAGCCCGCAAACGCCGATCGGCTCCAGCGCCACGCGGGTGGTGCCGCGGGTCTCATGGAACTCGAAGGTCTCGACCGTGTCGATCAGCGCCTGGAAATGCCCCTGGCCGACAAACACCTGCGCCTCTTTCGAGAAGGACAGCGGGGCGCCCATCTCGCGGGTGCAGGCTTCGGCGATCTCGTCGTAGCGGCGGTTATAGATTTCCAGGCAGCGCTTCAGCAGGTCCAGCCGGTACTGCTTGCTGGTCTTGGAGAAGGTCTTGAACGCGGCCTTCGCCGCGGCCACGGCCTTGTCCACATCAGCACTGGAGCCGCCGGAGATTTCGGTGAAGGGCTGCTCGGTGGAGGGGTCGATGACCGGGATGCGGTTCGGCGCCACCGGGTCCACCCATTCCCCATTGATGTAGAATTTGAGATGGTTCGACATGGAAACTCCTCCTTAATATGTTTCGATTATCCGCCTGATGCATCCATGGGCAGTTGACCGGAGAACACACGCCGCCTTGTGTTCCGTGGTCAACCAGCGGCGGGGCAAACCGTGCCAGCCTGTCAAAGCTACAAAGGGAGATAGACTTGCAGACCGCTAAACAGCCCATCGTGCAACTTGAAGGTGTCGCTAAGTCATATGGCGGCGCGGTGGCGCTGGCGCAACTCGATCTTACTGTAAACCCGGGCGAGTTCTTCACCCTGCTCGGCCCCTCCGGCTCGGGCAAGACCACCACTTTGCGCCTGATCGCAGGGTTCGAGCGGCCCGATACAGGGCGGATCATGCTTGATGGCGCGGATGTGGCAAATTTGCCGCCCTTCGAGCGCACGGTGAACACCGTGTTCCAGGATTACGCGCTGTTCCCGCACCTTTCGCTGATCGAGAACGTGGCCTACGGGCTGCGGGCGAAGAAGATGCCGAAGGCGCAGGCCCATACCGAGGCCGAAAAGGCGCTCGCCGCCGTGCAACTGGCTGATTTCGGCGAGCGCAAGCCCGCGCAGCTCTCCGGCGGGCAGCGCCAGCGCGTGGCCCTGGCCCGCGCCATGGTGAACAAGCCGCGCGTGCTGCTGTTGGACGAGCCTCTGGGCGCGCTGGATCTGAAGCTGCGGCACCAGATGCAGATCGAACTGAAGCGCTTGCAGCACGATACCGGCATCACATTTATCTATGTGACGCATGACCAGGATGAGGCGCTTTCCATGAGCGACCGGATCGCGGTGTTCTCCAAGGGGCGGATCGAGCAGATCGGCACGGCGTTCGACCTGTACGAGCGCCCGGCCAGCGTCTTCGTCGCGGATTTCGTGGGTAGTTCCAATCTGCTGGGCGGCACCACGCTGCTGCGGCCCGAAAAGATCCAGCTGCTGGCGCCCGGTTCCGCCGCGCCGGAAAACTTCCAGGCGCGCGAAGGCATCGTGCGCGAGGCGACGTATCTCGGCGCGGTGACGCGCTACCAGGTGGTTCTGGCGGACAGCACCACACTGCACGTGATGGAAAGCAACACGCTGCCCGTGGGCGAGCGCCTGCGCCTGGCGGCGGGTGATGCCGTGCTGGCGGCCTGGCCGCGGGACGCGGCAAGAAAGATCGGCAACTAGGGAGAGGTAATATGCAGGACGGTATGAAAAAGACGATCGCGCGGCTGGCCTTGGGCCTGTCCGTGTCCCTGCCCTTCGTGCAGGGCGCGGCGGCGGTGCAGCCGTTGCAGTCCATCGGCAAGGGCGAAGGCGTGCTCAACGTCGTCGCCTGGGAAGGCTATGCCCAGGATGACTGGGTGAAGCCCTTCGAGGCTGCAACGGGCTGCCAGGTGCATGCCAAGTACGCAGGCTCCTCCGACGAGATGGTGGCGCTGATGCGCTCCGGCGGCGGTAGCCAGTACGACGTTGTCTCCGCCTCGGGCGATGCCACGCTGCGCCTGATCTATGGCCACAACGTGCAGCCCATCAACATGGCGCTGATCCCGGCCTGGAAGAACTTCATTCCGCAGCTGCAGGGTCCGGATTTCAACACGGTGGGTGGCGTGCATTATGGCGTCTCCTACGAATGGGGCCCGAACACGCTGCTCTACAGCACCAAGGTGTTCCCCACCGCGCCCACCTCCTGGTCCGTGATCTATGATCCGAAATACAAGGGCCAGGTGACCGTGCCGGACAACCCGATCCAGATCGCCGACGCGGCGCTGTATCTGTCCAAGACCCAGCCTTCGCTCGGGATCACCGACCCGTATGAGCTGAACCAGACGCAGATGGACGCGGCGGTGGCACTGCTGAAGTCCCAGGCCGGGCTGATCAAGAAGTACTGGGCGCTGGCCTCGGACGAGATCCAGCTCTTCACCTCGGGCGACGCGGTGGTGGGCGCCGCCTGGCCGTACCAGACCAACACGCTGCAGGCCGCCAAGGTGGCTGTGGCGGATACCATTCCGGCTGAAGGCGCCACGGGCTGGGCCGACACCTGGATGGTCGCCGCCAAGGCCCAGCACCCCAACTGCGCTTATGAGTGGATCAACTGGGTGACCACGCCGAAAGTGCAGGCCCAGCAGGCGATCTACTTCGGCGAGACGCCGGCCAATACCCTGGCCTGCAAGGAGATGGACGCGGAACAGCCCGGCGCCTGCGCGCAGTACCACGCCAACGCCCCGGCCTCGTATTTCAATCAGATCAAGTTCTGGAAGACCCCGCGTACCGAGTGCGGCAATGGCAAGAACGATTGCCTGGACTACACCGCCTGGCAGCGCGAATGGCAGAGCATTAAAGGCTAAAAATGCAGCGGTTTCTCTCTGCGTTCGGCTGGCGGCATGAGGGGGCGGCGAATGCCGCCCTGCTCGGCCTGCCCGTCATCTGGTTCGCCTGCTTGTATCTGGCTGCGATCGGCGCGCTGTTCGTCACCTCCTTCTGGACAGTGGACAGCCTGAGCGGCAACCTGATTCCCGGCTTTTCCTTCACGAATTTCCAGCAATTGCTAGCTGACCCGATCTACACCAAGATCGGCCTGCGCACGATCGGCATCGCCGCCGCCGTCACGTTCACCGACATCGTGCTGGCCTGGCCTGTTGCCTACGCCATGGTCCGCCTCGCGGGGCCGAGGCTGCGCGCCGCGCTGATGGCGATGGTGATGGTGCCGCTCTGGTCGAGCTATCTCGCCCGTGTTTACGCATGGCGCCTGATCCTGGCGCATGACGGACTGCTTAACTGGGCGCTGGCGGAAATCGGCCTGCCTGGCCTGCACATTGGCTACAGCAACTGGGCGATGTGGATCGTCTTCTCCTATCTCTGGCTGCCGTTCATGATCCTGCCCGTGGCGGCGTCGGTCGAACGGATTCCGCCGAGCCTGCTGGAGGCTTCGGCCGATCTTGGCGAGCATGGCCTGGCGACCTTCCGCCGTGTGATCCTGCCCATGGCGCTGCCCGGCATGGTGGCCGGGGCGATCTTTACCTTCTCGCTGACGCTTGGCGACTACGTGACGCCCATGCTCGTCGGTGGCGAGGGTTCCGACTTCATCGGCAATGTCGTGTACTCGAATGTCGGTGTCACCAATAACATCCCCTTCGCCGCGGCTTATGCCGCGCTGCCGCTCGGGGTCATGGCCGTGTTCCTGCTGGTCGCACGGCGGATGGGGGCCTTCGATGCGCTCTGATACCTGGATCTGGGTGGCGGTGGCCGCGATCATGGGGTTCCTGTTCCTCCCCATCGTCATCATTATCGCCTATGCCTTCTCGGCGGCGCCGATACCGGCCTGGCCGATCACCGGCTTCGCTCTGCACTGGTTTGCCGACACATGGAATGACGACGAAATCCGCCAGGCGCTGACCCTGTCGGTGGAAGTTGCCATGCTGGCGACGACCATGGCGATCCTGCTCGGTACGCTGGCGGCCATGGCCGTGGCGCGGATGAAATCCGCCGCCAAGGAGGTGGTCAGCTTTATCGCCGTGCTGCCGATCGCCCTGCCCGGCATTCTCACCGGCATGGCGCTCGCCTCGTATTTCGCCTTCTGGGGCCTCAACCTCTCGTTCTGGACGATCGTCGCGGGCCACGCCACGTTCTGCGTCGTTATCGTCTACAACAACGTGATCGCGCGGTTGCGGCGCATGCCGCGCTCGCTCACCGAGGCTTCGGCGGATTTGGGCGCGGATGCGTTCCTCACCTTCCGCCGGGTGCAGCTGCCGATGATGGCGAGCGCCATCGGTGCTGGCGCGCTGCTGGCCTTTGCCCTCTCGTTCGACGAGGTGATCGTCACCACCTTCACCGCCGGGGCGCAGAACACGTTGCCGCTCTGGATCTTCGGTGCCATCCGCCTCGGGCAGAAACTGCCGGAGGTGAATGTCACGGTGTTCGCGATCATCCTGTTCACCGCCGTTCCGGTGCTGCTGGCGCAGAAGCTGATCGGCGAATCGGGACGGGTTGCGCGGTAATCTGCGGCGTTCTAGGCTCTCGGCTCAGGGAAAATGCCGAGTCGTACCGCCAGCGCAGCGGAGTTGAATTGAGATGAGCCATTTGGCGAGGACAGCCCAGGGGGCGCAGGTGGCGCTGGTCGCCACGGCGGGGCTGTTGCCGTTCCTGTCCCAGCTTGGGGCGGATGCCGACAGAATCATGGGCCCGGCCGGCATTGATGCCGGCCGCCTGAATGCTATGGCCGAGGGCAGCATCTCGCTCGCCGCCTATGTGGAGATGATGGAGCGCGCGGCGCGGGTTTCGGGGCACGCCGATTTCGGCCTGCGCTACGGGCGGCAATTCCCGGCCTCCAGCCATGGGCTGGTGGGCGATATAGCGCTCGCCGCGCCGACCATCGGCACCGCGCTGCGGCAATTCGCCGATCTCTTCCCCCTGCACCAGGAAGCCAGCGAGGTGCGGCTGATTGCCGAGGGCGAGCTGCTGCGTCTGGAATACCGGATTCTCGACTGGCGAATTTTCGACCGGCGGCAGGATGCGGAGCTGACCATCGCCATGTTCCAGAA
Organism: Acidocella sp.; assembly: GCF_052326845.1. Lineage (GTDB taxonomy): Bacteria > Pseudomonadota > Alphaproteobacteria > Acetobacterales > Acetobacteraceae > Acidocella. The sequence continues at coordinate 6,835 of NZ_JBKQJR010000110.1, forward strand.
CCTGCTGCGCCAGGCCTATGGCCGGAATTTTGCGCCGGAGGAGGTGCATTTCGAGCACCCGGCTCCGGCGGATGCCTCCGCTCACGATGAGATTTTCGGCGCCCAGGTGTTTTTCGGCCAGCGCACCAACGCACTGGTGTTCCGGCCTGGGGATTTGCGCCGGCCAATGCCGGGGGCCGATGCCGCCGCGTTTTCAAGACTGCTGGCCGAGGCCTTCATACGCCGCCTGCCGCATGGGGTGGTGCCTCTGCCTGAACGGCTGCGGGCGGAAATCCGCTCGCGCCTGCCGGAAGGCTCACCGCCGATGGAAGAGGTGGCAACAGCCCTGGGCGTTGCCCGCTGGACGCTGCAGCGCCGGCTGAGCGACATGGGGCTGACCTATGCCGGAGCGGTCCAGGATGTGCGCCGCCTGCTGGCGGAGAGCTATCTGCGGTTTCCGCATCTTTCGCTCTCCAGCATCGCGCAACTGCTCGGCTATGCCGAACTCAGCCCGTTCTCGCGCGCCTGCAAGCGGTGGTTCGGCGCATCGCCGGAGCGGATCCGCGCCGAGTGGGAGCTGAACTAGATAATCCCGGACGCGCGTAGCTCCGCGATTTCATCCGTAGAGAGGCCTAGTTCCGCCAGCACTTCATCGGTGGCGGCACCCAGGGCCGGAGGCGGGCGCGTGTCATCGGCCGGGGTGCGGGAGAAGCGCATCGGGTTGGCCACCGCGCGCATGCCCTCGCCGAGATCGTTGAAGATGCCGCGCGCCTGAACCTGCGGGTCCTCGTCGAGGTCGGGGAAGCGGTTGATCGGCCCGCCCGGAACGCCTGCTTCTTCCAGGGCCTCGCACCATTCCTTCGTGGTCCGCTGCCGCAACAGCACTTCCAGCAGCGGCACCAGAATTGCACGGTTGCGCACCCGCGCCGGGTTGGTGGCGAAGCGCGGATCGGCCGCCAGTTCCGGCGCGCCCGCAAGCTTCACGAACCGCGCGAACTGATCGTCATTCCCCACAGCAAGGATCAGATACCCGTCGGCGCTGGCGAACACCTGATACGGCACGATGGAGGGATGCGCGTTACCGAGCCGCGTCGGCTGCTGGCCGGAAACGAGGTAGCTGGAAATCTGGTTCGCCATGGTGGCGATCTGCACATCGAACAATGCGAGGTCGATATGCTGGCCCCGGCCAGAGCGCTCCCGCTCCAGCAGCGCCGCGAGCACGGCGGTGGCGGCATACATGCCGGTGAACACGTCCACCACCGCCACGCCGGCCTTCATCGGCTCGCCGTCTGGTTCGCCGGTAACGCTCATCAGCCCGCCCATGCCCTGCATCAGGAAGTCGTACCCCGCACGATGGCGGTATGGCCCGGTCTGGCCGAAGCCGGTGATGGAGCAGTACACGAGCCGCGGGTTGAGGGCGCAGAGCTGCTCCGGCCCCAGCCCGAGCTTGGCCAGCCCGCCGAACTTGAAGTTCTCCAGCACCACGTCGCTCTCCGCCGCGATGCGTTTGATCAAGGCCTGGCCTTCAGGCTTTGCCATATCGACGGTGACCGATTTCTTGCCCCTGTTGGCGCAGAGGAAATACGCGCTCATCCCGCTCTCCGGCACGAAAGGCGGGCCCCAAGCGCGGGTGTCGTCCCCCGCACCCGGGCGCTCGATCTTGATCACCTCGGCACCGAGATCCGCGAAGACTTGGGCGGCCCAGGGGCCAGCCAGGACGCGGCTCAGGTCGAGCACCTTGATACCGGCGAGCGGGCCCATGCTCAGAACGCGGCCAGGCCGGTGATGGCGCGGCCGAGGATGAGGGCATGCACGTCATGCGCGCCCTCGTAGGTGTTCACCGTCTCCAGGTTCACCATGTGGCGCATCACGTGATACTCGTCGGCGATGCCGTTACCGCCGTGCATGTCACGCGCCATGCGGGCGATATCCAGCGCCTTGCCGCAATTGTTGCGCTTGAGCAGGGAGATCATCTCAGGTGCTGCCTCACCGGCATCCAGCAAACGGCCGAGCTGCAGCGCGCTGTGCAGGCCAAGGGTGATCTCGGTCTGCATGTCGGCGAGCTTCTTCTGGATCAGCTGCGTGCCGGCGAGCGGACGGCCGAACATCTTGCGGCCCAACGTGTAGTCGCGCGCGGCGTGGAAGCAGAACTCGGCGGCCCCTAGCGCGCCCCAGGAGATGCCGTAGCGCGCGTTGTTGAGGCAGGAGAACGGACCGCGCAGGCCCTTCACGTTCAGCATCGCCTCGTCGGGGACGAACACCTCGTCCAGCATGATCATGCCGGTGATGGAGGCGCGAAGCGAGAGCTTGCCCTCGATCTTCGGCGCGGCAAGGCCCTTGGCGCCCTTCTCGATGGTGAAGCCACGGATATCGCCCGCATCGTCCTTGGCCCAGACCACGAACACGTCGGCGATGGGGGAGTTGGATATCCAGGTCTTGGAGCCACTCAGCAGGTAGCCGCCATCGACCTTCTTGGCGCGGGTGCGCATGGAGGCGGGGTCGGACCCGGCATCCGGCTCGGTGAGGCCGAAGCAGCCGACCCATTCGCCGGTGCGTAAGCGCGGCAGGTAGCGGTCCTTCTGCGCCTCCGACCCGAAAGCGTAGATCGGGTACATCACCAGGCTGGACTGCACGGAGAAGGCGGAGCGGTAGCCGCTGTCCACGCGTTCGATCTCGCGGGCAATAAGGCCGTAGGCAACGTAGGAGACATCGGCGCAGCCATGGGTGGAGAGTGTGGGGCCGAGCAGGCCGAGTTCACCCAGTTCGCTCATCACCTCGCGGTCGAACCGCTCCTCGCGGTACGCGGTGAGCACGCGCGGCTGCAGCTTCTCCTGCGCGTAGGCGTGCGCGGCGTCACGGATGGCGCGTTCTTCTTCCGTCAGCAGTCCTTCCAGCTTCAGCGCGTCGGCCCAGTCGAAATTGGACAGTTTTCCCTTGGTGCTCATAGCGGTCTCCCAAAAATGCTGAGCCGTTCTGGGCCAAAGCCTCTCTCGCCGCAAATAGATTAAAAATTGATTTTGATGCGAATTTCACATTAAAATGGCGCCATGGAACTCCGCCAGCTGCGCTGTTTTGAAATCCTTGCCGAAGAGCTGCATTTTGCCCGCACTGCGGACCGGCTGGGCACCACGCAATCCGGCGTCTCACGACTGATCGCCGGGCTGGAAACCACACTTGGCGGTAAGCTGTTCAACCGGGCGAAGCGCTCATCCGTGTCCCTCACCGCCACCGGGGCGTTGTTCCTGCCGGAGGCGCGGGCGATCTTGCGCCAGGCCGAGCGGGGCGAGACCATCGGCCGGCGCGCGGCGCGGGGCGAGATCGGCAGCCTGGAGATCGGCTTTGTCGCCTCCGCCGCGTGGGACGGCACGGTCTCCGCCATGGTTCGCCGCTACCATGAGGTGGCGCCGGGGGTGGAGGTGCGGCTGCGCGAGATGGAAACACCGCGCCAGCTTGAGGAAATCGCCACCGGACGGTTGGATCTGGGCTTCCTGCGGGCCCGGGCCGATTATCCGGTGGAGGTGAAGGTGAGCCTGCTACAGCGGGACGCACTGCACATCGCCCTGCCTGAGGACCACAAACTCGCCGCCCAAGCCGCGCTCCGCCCCGTGGACCTCAAGGGGGCGAAATTCATCGTGCCCTATTTTGGCGAGGCGGCGGGGTTCCTGGTGCGCATCCGCACGCTCGGCGAAGCGGGCGGCTTCACGCCCGAGATTTTGGCGCCGGTGCGGGATTTCCTCACTGTCCTCACCTCCGTCGCAGCCGGGCTCGGCGTGGGGCTGGTGCCGGAAAGCGCCGTGAACTTCCGCATCCCCGGCACGGTGCTGCGGCCAGTGGAGGGGGTGGAGCTTGTCTCCGAGCTGATGCTGGCCAGCCGGCGGGCTGAAGCCTCACCCACGGTACGGCAGTTTTTGGCGTTGGCGGGCGCGCGGGTCTAGAAGGCCGCATGAAACAGGATTTTGACGTTGTGGTGGTCGGCGCGGGTGCCGCTGGGTTGTTCTGCGCCGGTGTGGCGGCAAGGCGAGGCCAGCGTGTATTGGTGCTGGACCATGGCGAGGAGCCGGGGCAGAAGATCCTGATTTCCGGCGGCGGCCGCTGCAACTTTACAAACATGAAAGTTGGCGCGGAGAATTTCATCTCCGCCAATCCGCATTTCTGCAAATCGGCCCTGGCCGGGTTCACGCCGCGTGATTTCATCGCGCTGGTCGAGCGTTATGGCATCGCCTACCATGAAAAGACGCTGGGGCAGTTGTTCTGCGATGGCTCCGCCCGGCAGATTCTCGAAATGCTGCTGGACTTATGCGCGGGGGTGGAGCTGCGGTTCGGCACGGTCGTGCATGAGATTTCGCATGACGGCACGTTTGTGCTGGAGACATCGCACGGGCCGGTCACGGCGCGGAATCTCGTGATCGCCACGGGCGGTCTTTCCATCCCCAAGCTTGGCGCCACGGGGTTTGCCTATGAGGTGGCAAAGAAATTCGGACACAGCGTAGTGCCGCCGCGCCCGGCTTTGGTGCCGCTGACCTTCGCCCCGCAGGATGTAAGCTGGATGCAGGCGCTGGCAGGGGTTTCCGCGCCGGTGCGGATCAGCGCGGGGAAAAGGCGCTTCGAGGAAAGCCTGCTGTTCACGCATCGCGGCCTCTCGGGCCCGGCGGTGCTGCAAATCTCCTCCTACCTCGCGCCCGGTGCTGCGTTCGAGGTAGATTTCTACCTCGGATTACGGGCGGAGGATGCCTTGCTGGACGCAAAAACCCGCCGCCCGAAAGCGGCGCTAAAGACCGTGCTGGCGGAGCATCTCCCTGCCCGCCTCGCCGCGCATTTCGCCGGGGCGGATGACCGCAACATGGCGGACCTGCCGGATAAATTCCTGCGTTCACTCGGCGGGCAGTTGAACCGCCTTGTGCTCACGCCTGCGGGGAATGAGGGCTTCGCGAAAGCGGAAGTCACCGCTGGCGGTGTGGATACGTCGGACCTCGTCTCCAAAACCTGCGAGAGCCAGAAACTGCCCGGCCTGTTCTTCATCGGCGAAGCCGTGGACGTAACCGGCTGGCTCGGCGGCTATAACTTCCAATGGGCCTGGGCGAGCGGGCACGCCGCAGGCCAGGCCATTCAGGCGAGGTAACGCGCCGTCAGATGCGCCTCGAAATGCGCCGGGTTGAGAGGCTCGCCCGTGGCGGCGGTGAGGATTTCGTTAAAGCCGAGGCTCGAACCCAGGCCATGAACATGCTCGGCGAGCCACCCGGTCAGCGGCGCGAAATCCCCCAGGGCCAGATGCGCGTCGAGCGCTGGCAAGGCCTTCCGCGCCGCCGCCATGAGCTGCGCCGCCGCCATGGCGCCCAGCGTGTAGGAGGGGAAATAGCCGATCGCGCCGTCGTACCAGTGAATGTCTTGCAAACAGCCTTGCGCGTCATCGGGCGGGGTGATGCCGAGTAGCGCCTTGAAGCCATCGTTCCAGGCGCCGGGCAGGTCGGCCACGGCGAGATCGCCCGAGAGCAGCGCCTGCTCCAGCCGGAAGCGCAGCAGCACATGGGCGGGGTAAGTCATCTCATCCGCTTCCACGCGGATGAAGCTGCGCTCCACATGGCGCAGGCGGCGCTTCAGCGCGGGAAGAGTGATCGGCTTGCCGAACGCATCGGTGAGGATGGGCGCGAGATGGGAAAGGAACGCGTCGGACCGCACCGCCTGCATCTCGATGATCAAAGACTGGCTCTCATGCACCGCCATGCCCGCGGCTTCGCCCACCGGCTGGCGGCGGAAGGCGGCGGGCAGGTTCTGCTCGTAGAGCGCATGGCCGGTCTCGTGCAGCACCCCCGTGAGGGCGGAGCAGACATCGGATTCGTCATAGCGCGTGGTGATGCGGATATCGGTGGGCGTGCCGCCGCAGAACGGGTGGGCCGAGCGGTCCAGCCTAGCGTTGGAGAATTTGAGCCCGGCGGCGGCGGCAAGTTTCCGGGCCAACGCCTCCTGCACCGCTTCCGGGTAGGGGCCGGGGGGCAGTTCCCCATGCTCGCGCGCGGCCTGTAGCGCCTCGGCCCGGGGCAGAGCCTCCTTCAGGAAGGCTTCATACTGGGTGAAGATGGCGTTCGCATCAGCGGCGGTGATCCCGCGCTGGTACTGGCTCATCAGCGCGTCGTAGGGCGAAAGCCCAAGCACCCCACCCAGGATCTGCGCGGATTCACGCGTGAGGCTGATCACCTCGGACAAGGCGGCCTGCACTGCGGCGAAATCGCTCTCCTTGCGCGCCACGCGCCAGATGGTCTCGCAGGCACGACCGGCGCGGACGCTGGCTTCCACCAGATCGCGCGGCAGGGCCGTGGCGCGGATGTAGGCCTCGCGCATCAGGCCCACATTGGCTTCCTGCCAGTCAGTCTCCGGCGCGGCGGCTTCCAGATCCTCACCAATATCTGGCGAGCAGAGACTCTCATGCGCCAGCCCGGCCAGGGTGGCGAGCTGTTCGCCCCTCGCCTCGGCGCCGCCATCCGGCATCATGGCCGCGGCATCCCAGCCCAGCATGGCCGAGGCCTCGTTCAGCACGGCGATGCGGGCGAATTTCTGTTCCAGGCGCTCATAGGCTGTGGTCATGGCTGCTGCAGTCTCTTTCGGGCGAAGAAGATGAACTCGAATACCAGGACACCGGCGAAGCCGAACCAGGTGAGTGCATACTGATAATGGTTATTGGGCGGCGTGGGGAGGTCCTGCGCCGGTTGCGGCATGGCGCTGCCCGGCGGCGGCATGGGGCCCATGGCAATGAGCATATACGGCGCGACATTGTGCAGCCCCATTCCCGCGCCGATCTTTGCCGGGTCCAGCGTGTAGTAGAGGCCGTGGGCGGGGTCGTCCTTGCCCGAGAACCATCCGGCATGCAGCGGCGCGTGCAGATAGCCCGCCGGATTGGACGGCGGGTTCGCCAGCGCCACGGGGCTTTGCTGCGGCACCCAGCCGAGATCGACGAGAATGATCTCTCTGCTGGGCCGCTGCAACGCCATGAGGAGCTCGCCGCCGGGAACGGGGCCGTTCGGGGTGTCGTGGATTTCGTCGCCATAAAGCGCGGCCTTGCCAGGGAGCCAGTCGCCCGCAATCTGCACTTTCTGGTAGGGCGCGGGGTTGGCGGGCAAGGGCACGGGCGGCGCTGTCTGCGCCTGCCGGATTTCGGCGATGATGCCTTCTTTCCACTTCAGCCGCTGCAATTGCCAAATACCGAGAGCGATGAGGACGCAGACCAGCACCAGGGCCGCCAGCCCCGGCGCCAGCAGGGCCTTAGCCCGCGACAATCGCGCTGCGGCCGAGATAGTAAATGCAGACGAAAAGGAACAGCCACACCACGTCCACGAAGTGCCAGTACCAAGCGGCGGCCTCGAACCCAAAATGCCGTTCCGGCGTGAACTGCCCGGCGCGGGCGCGGAAGAAGCAGACGATGAGGAAGATGGTGCCGACGATGACATGCAGCCCGTGGAACCCGGTGGCGATGAAGAAGGATGAGGGATAGATGCCGCCGTGATAGAATGGGAACGGAGAGTGCGTGTACTCCCAGGCTTGGCCGCAGAGGAACATCAGGCCCAGGAGAATAGTCACGCCGAGGCCGCGCACCAGGTTCTTCCTGTCCCCTTCGAGCAGCGAGTGGTGCGCCCAGGTGATGGTGGTGCCGGAGAGCAGCAGCGTCATGGTGTTGAACAGCGGGATGGCGAACGGGTCGATGGTGGTGACGCCCTGCGGCGGCCACACCGGCGCGAAGGCCGTGCCCATTTTGTCCGGGTAGAAGAAATAGTTGAAATAGTTCCAGAAAAACGAAACGAAGAACATCACTTCGGACGAGATGAACAGCGCCATGCCATAGCGCAGGCCAACCTGAGTGATGATCTTGTGCAGGCCGGGGGTGCGGGCTTCGGCGATGACATCCCGCCACCAGACGAACATGGTGGCGGCGGCGCAGAGCACGCCGATGGCCAGCACGTAAAAGATGTGGAAATGCGCGGCGAGAATGATGCCGGCGAAGGTGAGCATCGCCGAGGCGGCGCCGCAAAGCGGCCAGAGGCTCGGTTCGACCAGATGATACGGCTGCGGGACGGTCGATTTTATCTGGTCGGTGGCCGTATGGATCGTTCCGCTCATTTCATTCCCCTAATTTTTTGAGTCTTGTTCCTCGGCCATGCTGTTTACCACATTTGGCCATATTCGTGCAGCTTCACGATAGCGATCCCGTAGATCATCAGGCAGAACGCCGCGAGCGCCGCGAGCAGCAGGAAGTTGCGCCCCCGGCGGCGGCGGATGAATTCGGCGCGCTGCTCATCCGTCCAGTTGGGTTGACCCAGCTTCGTGTGGGGCATGTGGCCGGTATCTCCCGGGGGCTTCATCTCCGTCATTTCACACCAGCCTATCGATGGCACAGGCCAGGAAGAGGACAAACAGATACAGGATGGAGAATTTGAATGCGGCGCGCGCAGGCTTGTCCTTCGTCAGGCTCACACCGGTCGCATCCTGCTTATCGGCATACACGCCCCAGCAGAAATAAACGAAGGTCAGGCTGCTGATGAGTGCTGAAACCCCGTAAAAGCGCCCGGTGAGTCCCAACGCCCAGGGCGAGACGGTGAGCGGCAGCAGCACCAGCGAATAGACCAGGACGTTGAGGCGCGTGTGCTTCGCACCTTTCACCACCGGCAGCATCGGGATTCCGGCCTTCTCGTAATCCTTTGCGGCATAGAGCGCGAGCGACCAGAAATGCGGTGGCGTCCAGAAGAACACGATGGCGAACAGCAGCATGGGCAGCAGGCCGATATGCCCGGTGACCGCCGCCCAGCCGATAACCGCCGGGAACGCGCCCGCCCCGCCGCCGATGACGATGTTCTGCGGCGTGCGGCGCTTCAGCCACATCGTGTAGATGACCGCGTAGTAGAAAATGGACAGCGCCAGCACGGAGGCCGCGCAGAGATTGGTGGCCATGGCCAGCAGCAGCACGGAGATGACCGACAGCACGATACCGTAGCCCAGCGCGCCGCTTGCCTCGATCTTGCCCGCGGGGATCGGCCTGTCCGTGGTCCGGCGCATCATCGCGTCGATGTCCCGGTCGTACCACATGTTGATCGCGCCCGCGGCGCCTGCACCCAGCGCGATGCAGAAGATGGCAACCGCGCCCAGCACCGGGTTGATATGCCCGGGGGCGATGAACAGGCCGATCGCCCCGGTGAACACGACGAGGCTGATCACGCGCGGCTTGAGCAGCGCGAGCCAGTCGCCCGGCTCGGCGCCAAGATGCGGGGTGAAGCCGGTGTTATCCGTGGCCATCATGTCAGCGGATCACCGGCACGTCTTCGAACGTGTGCTGCGGGGCGGGACTGGGAATGGCCCATTCCAGCGTGGTCGCGCCCTCGCCCCAGTAATTATCGGCCAGTTTCTCCTTGGAGGTGAACACGCAGTAGAGGACATAGAAGAAGACCAGCGAGGACAGGCCCGAGATGATGGCGCCGACGGAGGAGACGTAGTTCCACCCGGCGAAGGCATCGGCATAGTCCGGGTAACGGCGCGGCATGCCGGCCAGCCCGAGGAAGTGCATCGGGAAGAAGGTCAGGTTCACGCCGATGAAGAAGGTCCAGAAATGCACCTTGCCCCAGAACTCGGGGTACTGGTGCCCGGCCATCTTGCCGATCCAATAGTAGAAGCCCGCGAAGATCGCGAAGGCGGCACCCATGGAGAGCACGTAGTGGAAATGGGCGATCAGGAAGTAGTCGTTATGCAACTCCTGGTCGAGGCTGGCATTGGCCAGCACCACGCCGGTGGCGCCGCCGATGACGAACAGGAAGATGAAGCCCACGGCCCAGAGCATCGGCGTCTTGAACTCGATGGAGCCGCCCCACATCGTGGCGATCCAGGAGAAGACCTTGATGCCAGTCGGCACGGCGATAACCAAAGTGGCAACCTCGAAGTACACCTTTGAGTCGGTACTGATCGCCGAGACGAACATGTGGTGGGCCCAGACGACGAAGCCGACGAAGCCGATGATCACCATGGCGTAGGCCATGCCGAGATAGCCGAAGATCGGCTTGCGCGAGAAGGTGGAGACGTCGTGGCTGACGATGCCGAACGCCGGCAGGATCATGATGTAGACTTCAGGATGGCCGAAGAACCAGAACAGATGCTGGAACAGCACCGGGTCGCCGCCGCCGGCGGGCTCGAAGAAGGAGGTGCCGAAATTGCGGTCCATGATCAGCATGGTCACGGCCCCCGCCAGCACCGGGATGGCGAGCAGGAGCAAAAACGCCGTCACCAGAATGGCCCAGCAGAACAGCGGCATCTTGTGCATGGTCATGCCCGGGGCGCGCATGTTCAGGATGGTGGCGATGAAGTTGATGGCGCCCAGCAGCGAGGAAATACCCGCCAGATGCAGCGAGAAGAGCGAGAAATCCGTCGCCACGCCGGGAGAATATTGGGCATTGTCGAGCGGGGGATAGAGCGTCCAGCCCGCCCCGGTGCCCGCCCCCAGGAACAGCCCCAGCAGCACGAAGACAAAGCCCGCGGCCAGGAACCAGAAGCTCATATTGTTCAGGCGCGGAAACGC
>NZ_JBKQJR010000111.1:0-5496 GCF_052326845.1 Acidocella sp.
GCCGAGCCGGTTCATCCCCATTTCCAAGTGCAGCATGCAGGGCAGGGGGCGGCCCAGCCCCGCCGCCTCGGTGTGCCAGAGAGCGATGTCCCTCAGCGAGCCGAGCACCGGAATGATGTTGTGCGCGTAGAAATCAGCCGCCGCATGCGGGAACAGCCCGTTCAGCACGGCGATGCGCGCCTCGGGCAGGATTTCGCGCAGCGCCGCCGCCTCTTCCAGATGCGCGGTGAAGAAGGTCTTGCACCCGGCCTTGGCCAGCACTGGCGCGACTTGCGCAGCACCCAGCCCGTAGGCGTCGGCCTTCAGCACGGCGGCAGTCTCGCCCGGATGCGTGGCCGCGAGCTGACGCCAATTGGCGGCGATGGCGCCAAGGTCGATTTCCAGAAGCGCGGTCAAAACGTCACTCGTGGATTGTGTCGAGATCGGCGAAGCGGGTGAACTCGCCCTCGAAGAAGAGGTCGATCTTGCCGGTGGGGCCGTGGCGCTGCTTGGCCAGGATCAGCTCGGCCTTCTGGTAGACATTCTGCATGTCCGTTTTCCACTTCTCCATCGCCTCCTGGTATTTGTCGTCCCGGTCGAAGGCGGTGATCTTCGGTTCGCGCTGCTGCAGGTAGTATTCGTCGCGGTAGATGAACATCACCATGTCGGCATCCTGCTCGATGGAGCCGGATTCACGCAAATCCGAGAGCTGGGGACGCTTGTCGTCGCGGCTTTCCACCGAGCGCGAGAGCTGGGAGAGCGCGATGACCGGCACCGCTAGCTCCTTGGCGATGGCTTTCAAGCCCTGGGTGATCTGGCTGATTTCCAGCACGCGGCTCTCGGGCTTTGTGCCGGCGGCCGGGCGCATGAGCTGCAGATAGTCGACGATAACCAGCCCCAGCCCCTGCGTGCGCTGGAGGCGGCGGCAGCGTGTGCGCAGCGCCGAGAGGGTGATGGCGGGCGTATCGTCGATGACCAGCGGGACGTCGGAAATCTCGCGGCTGACCTTCACGAAAGTATCAAAGTCGCGGGATGAGATTTCGCCGCGGCGGATCTTGTCGGCGGAAACGCGCGCTTCCTCGGCCAGCAGACGGGTGGCGAGCTGGTCGGCGCTCATTTCCAGCGAGAAGATGGCGACGCATTCCTTCGCCATGGCGTTGGGGTTCTCAAGGCGGGCATTGTTTAGCATCGCCTTGGCCGCGCCGAAGGAGATCTTCGTCACCAGCGCGGTCTTGCCCATGCCGGGGCGCCCGGCGAGGATGATAAGGTCCGACTTGTGCAGGCCGCCGGTGCGCTTGTTCAGGTCGCGCAGGCCGGTATCCAGGCCCGAGACCGAGCCCTGGTTCTGGAACGCCTTGGAGGCGATCTCGATCGCCTCGATCAGCGCGTTCTTGAAGCTGATGCCGCTGCGCTCCGCCCCGCCCTGGGTGGCGAGGTTGAACAGGGTCTGCTCCGCCGCCTCGATCTGCGCCGCGCCATCCAGCTCCGGCTCGGCGCCGAAGGCGCGGTTCACCACCGTCTCGCCGATATCGATGAGCTGGCGGCGCAGCCAAGCATCGCGGATAACGCGGCCGTAATCGCCGGCGTTGATGATGCCGACCATGGCCGAGAGCAACTGGGCCAGGTAGGCGTTGCCGCCCACCTCGTCGAGCATGCCGGAATGTTCAAACTCGGCGCGCAAAGTCACCGGGTCGGCGATCTGCCCGGCCTCGCAGCGGCGCTGGATGGCGGCGAAGATGCGCGCATGGACCGGATCGGCAAAATGCTCCGGCGTCAGGAATTCCGAAACCCGTTCATAAGCTTTGTTATTGGCCAGCAAAGCGCCGAGCAGCGCCTGTTCGGCCTGGACGTTGGTCGGCGGCAGACGCTGGGACAGGCCGAATGCGGGGGGAGTGTCGAGCGAATTCATGGCCCCGGATACTAGCCCGGTTCCCTGCTGCGCGGCCAGAGGATGGAGCATGGAATGCGGAGCCCCTGGCGGTGTATAGTGGGGACAAACGGAGGTCTGCATGACGGTACCGATGAAGCGGCGGTTCGACGCGGCACGGCTTTTTCGCCCTGAGAGCGTGAGTCTGAGCGGTACCTCAACCCCGCTGGGCCAGCGGATTCTGGCCAATTTGCGGGCTGGTGGGTTCGCCGGGCAGATCGGCACGGACGCCGAACCGGTGGAGCATGCGGACGTCGCGTTGGTGGCCGACGAGCCGGGAGATATTCAGGCAGCGCTGCTCCGCCATGCGCGCATGGGGGCGCGGGGCGCCGTCGTGCTCTCGCATAAGGTGACCGGGCTGGATGAGATGGCCCGCCAAGCCGGGATCAGGGTCATGGGGCCGCATTCCTTCGGGCTGATCCTGCCGGGGCTGGGGCTGAACGCCTCGCCCTTCGCGCTCATGCCCCAGCCGGGGCGCATGGCGCTGGTCGGGCAGTCCTCCTCCATCGCCCGCACGGTCATCGACTGGGCGGCGCCGAATGCCGTCGGCTTCAGCCATCTCGTCGGTATTGGCGGCAATACCGATATCGGCTTCGGCCTAGTGCTCGACCAACTCTCCCGCGACCCCAACACCGCCGCCATCATGGTCGAGATCGACCGGCTGCGCGACCCCCAGCTGTTCTTCTCGGCGGCGCGCGCGGCGGCGCGGCTGCGCCCGGTGGTCGCCATCGTGCCGGGGATGGAGATAAACTTCCCCGGCCAGAAGCTCCCCGCCATGCTTGAGGCCGCCATGGCCCGCGCTGGCGTATTGCTCACCTCCTCGATCAGCGAATTCCTGGCCGCAGCCGAGACCCTGACCCGGGTGAAGCCCGCGCGAGGCGAGAGTCTGGCCATTATTACAAACTCCACCGCCATCGGCCGGCTGTCGGCGGACGAGGCTGTGCGCTCCGGCGTGAAGCTGGCCGAACTGTCGCCCGAGACGCGGCAGGTGCTGTCTCTTACCATCGACAAGGTTCCCGCCTCCGGGCCGATCTTCGTTGGCAAGGGCTCGACGCGCCTGGCCGATACGGCGGCGCTGCTTTCCTCGGCGCCCGAGGTGGGCGGCATACTGGTGGTGCACGCCCCCAGCGACGGCGAGGGGGATGTTGCGATCGAGGCGTTGATCGCCTGCGCCAAGACGGTGAAGATCCCGCTGCTGATCACGGTGATGGGCGAGGCGCTGGGCCTGCGCCATAGGCACATATTGAGTCAGGCGCGGCTGGCCTGCTTCGACACGCCGGAGAGCGCGGTGGCCGGGTTCCGCCATCTGCTGCGCAACCGGCGCAACCGCGCGGCGGCGCGCGAACTGCCGGATTCCGCCGTGCTGAGCATCACCCCGGACAAGGCTGCGGTGGCGGCGCAGATCAGCGCGGCGCGGGCGCGCGGGCAGGAGGTGCTGCTGCAGGACGAGGCGCTGGCGCTCGTCTCTGCCTATAATGTGAAGACCATTGCCAGCCGGCATGTGACCACCCCGGACGAGGCTGCTGCGGCGGCGGCGGCGCTGGGCTTCCCATCTGTGCTGAAGCTCTCGCACCCGGATGTGCCGACGCATCTGCTTGCCGGCTCGGTGGTGCTGGACCTGCCAGACGCGGCGGCGGTGCGCGATGCCGGCCGGGCGATCCTGGTGCGCTTGGCCCAGCGCGGCGACGATGCCAGCAAGGCCGGTTTCGTGGTGCAGACCCAGGCGCCGCGCGGCACCATGCTGCGGGTGCGCGTTTCCGACCATCCGGTGCTGGGGCCGCTGATCGGCTTTGGCGCGGGCGGCGGCGACCCGGACGATGTCTCCACCCTGACGGCAGACCTGCCGCCGCTCAACCTGCCGCTGGCCCACGCGCTCATCCACCGCGCCCCGGTGGCGCCGCTGCTAGCGGCGCATCGCGGCCAGGCGGCGGCGGATGAGGACGCGATCGCCGCGATCCTGGTGCGCATCAGCCAGCTGATCCTGGACACGCCGGAGATTGCGCTGCTCGATCTCGACCCGGTCTTTGTCAACGAGCAGGGGGCGGTGGCGGCCAGCGCGCGCATTGTGCTGCGCCCGCCGGGCGAGACGCGGCCCGCGCCGATCATCAGCCCGTACCCGGCGGACCTGATTACCACCTACGAGGCCAAGGGGATGAAATTGATCATCCGCCCGATCCGCCCCGAGGATGCGGACGCGCATATCGCCCTGATCTCGCGCGTCACGCCGGAGGATATGCGCTACCGTTTCTTCTCGCCGATGAGGAGCCTGCCGGTGGAGCAGATCACCCGCATGACCGACGTGGACTACAGGCGCGAGATGGCGTTCATCGCCAAGAACGAGGTTACGGGCGCGACCATGGGCGTCGCCCGGCTGGTGCGTGACGATACCGACGGCATCACCGGCGAATTCGCCGTGGCGGTGGAGTCGGCGGCCAAGGGGCTGGGGCTAGGCTCGGCGCTGATGCGAGCGATCATCGACTGGGGCCGTGCCCACGGGGTGAAGGAGATTATCGGGCAGGTTCTGGCGGATAACGCGCCGATGCTTGCCTTCGTCAAGCATCTCGGCTTCACCATCGCCCGCATCCCCGAGGAGCCGGACTTGGTGGAGGCCAAGCTGGTGGTGTGAACAACGCGTAGGATGGGTGGAGTGCAGCGCAACCCATCAACGCGACGCAGGGCGATGTGGCACGAAAACGATGGGTTACGCTGCGCTTCACCCATCCTACGGCTTGCTGAAAAAAACGGCCGGCGGGGGGACCGCCGGCCGCTGGGGCGTTAGATCGAGGTTTCGGCGAGGAAGCGGTAATAGTCGCGCACGCGGGTGCGGTACTTGCGCCAGGCCGAGGTGCCGGGATAGCGCGCAAACGGCGGGACGGCCTGCGCGAAAGTGCGGTTGAGGGCGCTGGGGTTCTCCGTAACGGCGGCCTCAACGCCAGCCAGCCAGTCGGCGGAGAGGCGGGCGGTGGCGCCGTTCTGCGCGGGGGCGGCCACGCGGCCCGCGCGGATGGCGCGGCGCAAAACGCGGAGAGAAACGCCCAGGCGGGCGGCGGCTTCGGGGAAGCCCAGGGTAGACGTGTCGGTCATGGTTTTGGTGTCCGTGATAAATTGGCCGCCCCTATAAGCATTGGCGGGTGGAAGGGGCAAGGGTGGGGCGCTCCGAATGGTGGTGCAGTTTGAATGTTGGATTTCGACCCAAGTCGGGGTAGGCCGGCCCGGGAGGTGATCTCAGGAGCGGACGTTCAGCGCCGCCCAGTGCCGACAGCAACGCGCCCAAACTGCCTGTTCGCATTCAAGGGCTCGGTCCATCAGCTCGCCCCTGGGCACGAATATCACCATTCCCTGCCGCGCATGTGTGAACAGCATGCGGTAAGAGTTGGCAAAATGCGGTCACGGAGACATTTCCCAAGAACCGGAATCGGTTGCTGGCGGGGGGCAACGCGGCGGAATTAATGGCCGCGACGTTCCGTCCAGATCCAGCCACGGAGAATTCGTGAGGGCTGCCAATGGCATCATAAACGCCACCCCTTTTGGAGTAGGGTGAAAATGTCCACCCAATGCGGCAATAAGTGCCCTTGTCCGGGGCGGATGCT
>NZ_JBKQJR010000112.1:0-3444 GCF_052326845.1 Acidocella sp.
CACCAAAAGACATCATCACCGCAATATCCTTGGTCTTTTGGTGTTGAGCCGGCACAGGTGCGACGGATCTTCCTGATGCAGGGTTTTCTGATCAGTGTGATCGGAACGGCCCTGGGCCTTGCGCTCGGGTACGTTCTGGCGTGGGTGGGCGGCCATTACCGCTTTATTCAGCTGTCGGCAGAGGTGTATTCCATTGATTATCTGCCGTTTGCGCCGCGATTGATCGACGGGGTGATCGTGACGCTGGTGTCGCTGGGAGTCTCGCTGCTGGCGACGATTTATCCGTCCAGTTCGGCGGCGCGAATATTGCCGGCAGAGGCGCTACGCTACGAGTAGATCCCGGCATCTTAGCAATGCATGGCAAGAGCACGTGCAGTGTGTTCGGCGGTCGTCGTAGTTCTGTTTTTCTTGTTTTCAACGCAGTCCGGTTTCGGTTACTCGGTGCTGACGCATGAGCAGATTATCGACCTGGCGTGGAAGGATTCCATCGTTCCGCTGCTGCTCAGCCGGTATCCGCACACGACGCCGGCGGAACTGGAACGGGCGCGGGCGTTCGCATATGGCGGATCGGCGATCCAAGATGCGGGGTATTACCCGTTCGGCCACATGTTCTTCAGCAATCTTACGCACTATGTGCGGAGCGGGGATTTTGTTGCGAGCCTGATTCGGAATTCGCGCAATGTGTATGAGCTGGCGTTTGCACTGGGTGCGCTGTCGCACTATGCAGGCGATTCGATCGGCCATCACGATGCGGTGAATCCATCGACGGCGGCGGAGTTCCCCGGCCTCGAAGAAAAGTATGGGCCGGTGGTCACTTATGACGAGAGCCCGCACGGGCATATCCGGACTGAGTTCGCATTCGACATCAACCAATTAAGCAAGCGACGGCTGGCGCCTTCGGCGTATCTCGACCACGTTGGTCTCGAAGTCTCGATGCCCCTGCTCGAGCGGGCCTTCTTCGAGACCTATGGGTTGCATTTGCGGAATATGGATATCGACCGGAGGGCGGCGGAGATCAGTTATCGCAGGTCGGTCCGTAACTTTATCCCATCGATTGCGCGGGCCGAGGTTTATCTGCACAGGAAGGGCTTTCCCGAAGATGCGCAGGGACCGGAGTTCGAGCTCTACGCCAAACGAGTGCAGGGCCGCCATCGACCGCGAGCCCGGCGAGTACGACATCACCCTGATCCGCAAGAACAAGGCTGCCCAGGGCACGCTGACCCTGGTGTTCGGCACCAACCCGCTGGAACTTCGCCAATGGGTGGTTACCGACGCGCAGGGCAAGCAGACCCGCGTAAGCCTCTACGACATGCTGCCCGGCGGGCCGTATCCGGACTCGCTGTTCCAGTACAACCAGCACACCACAACGGGGCGTTCAAAGGGGTAGTTTTTCCCCACCGCTGCTGTACGAAGGGGCGATGCAGCTCACCATCGCCACCTGGAACATCAACTCCCTGCGCCTGCGCCAAGCGCACCTGCACAAGCTCGTCGCCGAGCTCTCGCCGGACGTCATCTGCCTGCAGGAGACCAAGGTGCCGGACGAGTTGTTCCCCGAGGGCATCGCCGCCGCCATCGGCTTCCCCCATGTGCTCAAGCGCGGCATGAAGGGCTATAACGGCGTGGCCATCCTCTCCCGCTTGCCGCTCGCTTTGGCCGAGAACACGCCCGACTGGTGCGGCAAGAATGACTGCCGGCATATCTCCGCCCAGGTGGCGACGGGCGCCGCGCCGCTTATCGTGCATAATTTCTACGTCCCCGCGGGCGGCGACATCCCCGACCGCGCGCAGAACGAGAAATTCGCGCATAAGCTCGACTTTCTGGCGGAAACAACGGCGCATTTCGCCGCCTATCCGCCGCACCGGGCTGTGCTCACGGGCGATCTCAACATCGCCCCATTGGAGCACGACGTATGGAGCCACAAGCAGTTGCTCGATGTCGTCAGCCACACGCCGGTCGAGGTGGACGGGCTGAACGCCTGGATGGCGCAGGGCTGGCATGACGCGGTGCGCCATTTCGTGCCAGCGGAGCAGAAGCTCTACACGTGGTGGTCCTACCGCAACCGGGACTGGGCGGCCTCTAACCGCGGGCGCCGACTCGACCATATCTGGGTCACGCAAGACCTCACCGCCGGGTTGCAGGGCTATAAAATCCTGCGTGCGGCCCGGGATTGGGAGCAGCCCTCCGACCATGTGCCGGTCGCCGTGACGTTAAACGTGTAACGCGAATCAGGCATGGCACGGACTTAAAATCGTCACATCAATCATGGCTCGTTCACGCCCATATAGCGGGCTGACGGAGACTTGAGATGAGATTCACGCTGCCTAAACCCGCAATCCTTGGCTTGGCCTTCCTGGGCGGCATGCTCTTGGCGGCGCTGACCGGCTAAGGTCTACTCGGCCTCGGGCGGCAGCCTGACCTGCCAGCCCCCTTCTTCCGGCGTACAAAACATCGGCACGGCATTCGGGGTGAGCCCCTGCTTCGGCAGCCCCATAATGTCCCGCAGCGCGCGGAATATCCCGCCATGCGCGACAATCAGCAGCGGCCCCCGCGCCGTGGTGAGGACGCGCTCCATGGCCTCTTCCACGCGTTCCAGAACCTGAAAAATCGTTTCCGCGCCTTCCGGCGTGTAGCTCCCTTCCAGCCACTCGCTGAACCAGGGGTAAAGCGGCTTGCCTTCCATGCCGCCGAACACCACCTCGCGCAGCCCCGGCTCCAGCTCCACCGGCAGATTCAGGAATTCGTTGATGATGCTGGCGGTCTCGCGCGTGCGCTGCATGGGCGAGCAGACGATCGTGGCAATCCCCTGCCCCGCCAGCAATGGCCCGGCCGAGGCCGCCTGGGTCCGGCCCGTGGCGTTCAGCGAGATATCCAGCGCGCCCTGGCTCAAACCAGCGGCGTTATAATCTGTCTCTCCATGGCGGAGGAACCAGAATGGAACAAGCGGCAGCGCCAAGGACTTAGGCCAGACCTTCGGCGGCAAGCGCGCGTTGCACGGCCGGGCGGGCACACATTCGCTCGAAATGCGCGGTCAGGTTGGCGGGCATCGGCAGGCCGATACGGCCAGCCCAGATTTCCAGGAAGAACAGCGCCGCATCGGCGATGCTGTAATCGCCCATCAGATACGCCTTAGCGCCCAGGGCATGGCTGAGCAGCTTGAACCCGTCAACCACGATGTCCCGGCCGGTCTGCAGCACGGCGGGTTCATCGGCATTGGTCGGCGTGAAGAGGGACGGGCGGAAAATGCGAGTGAAGCCGCGCATATGCACAGTTCCCACGATGTAATCCAGCAACTCCAGCGTCCGAGCCTCTCCTTCCACATCCTCCGGCACCAGGCCCAGCTCGGGGTGCATCTTCGCCAGCGGCGCGCAGTACAAGCACGAATACACCTCGATTAACCCGAAATCGAAGGTGCCGGCGCTGGTGCGCGACGATGGTTCGGTGCTG
>NZ_JBKQJR010000113.1:0-3390 GCF_052326845.1 Acidocella sp.
CTCGTTTCCGCTCGCCGGCACGCGGCGCCTGCGCCGCCAGTTTGGGCATTACCGCGTCGGCGGAGGCCAGGTTTTCGTCATGGCATGCAGCTCAGCGAAACTCTACAACGCGTCGAAGGACTGCTGAACGCCACTGCATGGCTGGAAGGGCGAATCACCGAAGATGATCCGTATAATGCGCTGAAACGCTGGGCACGGCTGAAGCCGGACCCGCCTGGTGACGCCGTTTCGGTGCTGCGCAATCTCGGCCTGCTTGGGCGCAGTGCACGAGATTATTTCCTGGCTGTAATGGGCTACCGCGCAAGATCGAGCGGCTCAGCCTAGTGGCGATGCGCGAGCAAATGCCGGATGAGGACAGCCGCGTGACCCTGTCGGACAAGCGGGACCCGTTCGGCCTGCCGCGCGCGCATCGACTGGCGCGTGCATGAGCAGGAGGAGCGCTACTTGCGCCGCATTACCTCGGCCGTTGCCGAGGAATTTTTACGCCTCGGCCTGCCAGTACCTGCTGCCGATGATTGGATCAATAATGATCTGCCATTGCCTCGCGATTTCCGTGATGCCGCCCACCCCACGGGCACCACGCGTATGGGGCGCGATCCCGCGAGTTCGGTTGTCGACGAACATTGCCTTGTGCATGGAAGCGCAAATCTCTATGTCGCGGGCAGCTCCGTATTTCCCACCTCGAGCCACGCCAATCCCACGCAAATGATCGTAGCGATGGCGATCCGTTTGGCCGATGACGTAAGACAGGCAGCGCGACGACACATGAATATTCGCAAAAGTTTCTCTACATCTGTTTGATTCATATTCGTACGTCTTCTATTGATTACGACGTGGCGATCAACTTGGGAAGTGAGCCAGGATACGCGCTATCCGTTTCTATTGTTATTGATGCAGGATCTGGTCATAGCCGCGCGCGACGATGGAGCCTGCGCGTGAGCCAGAACAGGAATCTCGTCATCGTCCGCGCGGGGGACAATTCCCTGCATCCGGAATGGTTGGACGGTGCTGCCTCGCGCAGCTGGGGTCTGGTGGTGAATTATTATGGCGAAAAGCCGGATATCTACCGCGTGCCTAATGTGGAACGGATCGACAGCAAGGGGCCGAAATGGCCAGCACTGTACGATCTGATTAGGGCGCAGCCGCGCTTCCTCGAGGAGTATGATTACATTTGACTGCCGGATGACGATCTTCGTACCGATGCCGGGCAGATCAGTCTTTTGTTCGAGGTCATGGCGCAGTACCAGTTGCAGGTAGCCCAGCCAGCGCTCACTTGGAATAGCTATTTTGGCCATCTGACCACCGTACGGAACAAAAGATTTAGGCTCCGCTACACGAATTATGTGGAAGTTATGGCGCCATACCTCTCTGCGAATCTGTTGGCCATGGCGCTGCCGTTGTTCAACTCCAATCTCAGCGGCTGGGGGTTGGATTTCGTATGGGCGAGATTTGCCGCGCGGCCGGATGTGGAGATCGCCATCATCGATGCGGTAACGGTGCAACATACGCGCCCGGTGGGCGGGCCCAACTACAAAGCACTGCGCGAGCGGGGCATCTCGCCCTGGGATGAACTTCGTGAATTCTGCAAGTCTAATGGCATCAAGGAAGAGCCGGTCATTTTCACCCATCGCGCCATCGATTGCGATGGTGATATGATCGACGCACTAACCAAACCCCGGCGCTTCAACTTGAGTGCCATCGCCGGAGATTTGCCTGCCTTGCGCCATTCGCCCGAGCCACGGCGTATGTTGCGCCGCATGGCCGGCATGGCCTGGAAGGCGCTCTACAATTTGCCGGATCGTGTTGCCGAGGAATCGGCGGCGCAGAAACTGGTGTTCCGCCGCTGAGGATCTGGCTCAGGCGGACTGAATCGCGGAGCCGAAGCCGGGCCGGTCCGCCGAGCCGTTCAGGTTGTTTTCATAGCTGAGGATGCGGTCGCAGCGTTCATTCCAGGCCCATGTCAAAGTTTCCAGCCCACGCTTGAAATGCTGCTGGAAAAAATAGCGAAGTTTTTTGACCGGGGACATCAACGGCAAATACGGCGCAAGCTCGGGATATTTTGCGATGATGTCGAGATAGGGGCGATGCGCGCTGGCATCCCAAGGCGGAAAGCTGCCATGCCAGGGCTTGGGGCTGCCCATGAAGTGGTGGATGCGCGGCGCGATCTGTTTCTTGACGCCTGCATTGAGCATGAAGATGGGAAAATTCCAACTCAGCGACATGGGAATTCGCCGCGTTATGCCGGCGAGGTTCAGCGCATCCTGGTCCGGAAAGCGCGAGCGCTCGCGGTAGGTCTTGAACAGGCGCCAGGCTTCCATACCGATCTCGTCCCAGCCGTCGCGGTTCACGCGCAGCACGCCGGTGTTGAAATATAGATGCTGCTCCTGCGGCTGAATCCCGAGCGAGGAGAAATATGCGGTGATCTCGCGCCCATGCCGGTCGGGCCCAGGGGCGGCGAATGTCATCGGGTCGCTGGCGGCCAGAAATTGCCCCCGTGGGACGGGATAGTCCAGCAGCGCGTCGAGCGAGCCAGTTATCTGGGTGTCGCCATCGATATACAGAAACTGGTCATAGTCCACAGGCAGCAAACGGCCCAGGAACAGCCTGGCCAGCATGGCGTTAGCCCCCTCGATGGCGGCGGCGGCAAGCGGGAGGAATCCGATCGCCTCCGCCTCGCACACTCGCGAGAAGATCCTGTTCGTCGCGGCTGGCGCATCAATGCAATAGATGGCCACATCCGCCCTGGCCTGGGCGCTGTGCTGACGCGCCTGTATGGCACTGACCAATGTCGGCAGAAGATAACCTGGATCGGTCGTGTAACAGATGCAACGGGACGCTCTCAATGACAACCTCCAAATCTTGCCAATGCCGACATTTTCCAACGGGCAGTTGCCACATCAAATCTGTATCATGCGGCCCAAGCGGGGGATAGAGAATTGCTGAATTTCTAGGCGTGCTTTTTCCATGAAATTTAGGCGGAAGGCGTAATAATACCGACCGGGCGGACCACACGCTGGCGCATTCTGGTCAGCGTTCGCAGTACGAATGTTTCCGGCCCTTGAGGCCTGCCCTCGATATGCCAGAGACTCAGCAGGCAACTGGTATAAGCAGCTGCGCCGAGACTAACGTTCGCTACAAGCTGTGCTGCCACCCAAACTGTCTGCGTGCCCCAGTCAAAATATGGCGTAGCAATCCCGAGAATTGCCGCCATACACAGCACGGATGCGACGCTGCGCCAACAGCTGGTTAGCTGCCGGGTGACGGAGAGTCCGCTGAGCCGTCTGATGACGATCATGCTGTACAAGGCGATGAACGTCTCAGAGATGATTCGGGCCGCGATTACGCCAATGAGCCCGTACATCTGCGCGCCGGCGATGACCAGGGGAAGCT
>NZ_JBKQJR010000114.1:0-6959 GCF_052326845.1 Acidocella sp.
CTAGGTGCCCCTAACGTTAACTGGAGACCCAAGACATGGCGGTACACGCCTTCATATTCCCTGGCCAAGGCAGCCAGGCGGTCGGGATGGGCCGCGACCTCGCCGCGGCATTCGCCCCGGCCCGGCAGGTGTTCGAGGAAGTGGATGAGGTTCTGAAGCAGAAGCTCTCCAAGCTGATGTTCGAGGGCCCGTCCGAGGAGCTGACACTGACCGAGAACGCCCAGCCGGCGCTGATGGCGGTATCCCTGGCCGTGCTGCGGGTGCTGCAGGCGGAAGGCGGGATCAGTCTGAAGGAAAAGGCTGCGCTGGTCGCCGGGCACTCCCTGGGTGAATACGCGGCCCTGGCAGCGGCGGAGTCCTTCTCCGTCGCCGACACCGCAATGCTGCTGAAGCTGCGCGGCCAGGCCATGCAGAAAGCCGTGCCCGCCGGCCTGGGCGCCATGGCGGCGCTGCTCGGCGTGGAGATGGACATGGCGCGCGAGATCTGCGCCGAGGCCGAGATGGGCCCCGAGGGACGCGAGGTCGTCTCCGCCGCCAACGACAATGGCGGCGGGCAGGTCGTCATCTCGGGCAACAAGGCGGCGGTGGACCGCGCCATCGAGATCGCCAAGGCCAAGGGCGTGAAGCGCGCCATGCTGCTGCCGGTCTCCGCCCCCTTCCATTGCGCCCTGATGGCCCCGGCGGCGGACGCCATGGCCGAGGCCTTCGCCAACACCCCGCCCCGCACCCCGGTGGTGCCCGTGGTGGCGAACGTGACCGCGCAGAAAGTGACCGACCCCAACCTGATCCGCGACCTGCTGGTGCAGCAGGTGACCGCCACCGTGCGCTGGCGCGAGAGCGTGCAGGAAATGATGGCGCTGGGCGTGACCAATTTCGTCGAGCTCGGCACCGGCAAGGTGCTGGCTGGGCTGGTCAAGCGCATCTCGCCGGATGCAACCGCCATCTCCGCCGGCACGCCCGCTGATATCGAAGCCCTGCTGAAGGTTCTGTAAATGTTTGATCTGACTGGCAAAACCGCGCTGATCACCGGCGCTTCCGGCGGCATTGGCGCCGAGATCGCCCGCTCGCTGCACCAGCAGGGCGCCGTTGTGGCGCTCTCCGGCACGCGGCGCGAGGCGCTGGACACCCTGGCCGCCGAGCTGGGCGAGCGCACCCATGTGCTTCCGGCCGATCTCTCCCAGCCCGAGGAAGCCGCGCGGCTGATCAACGAGGCCGAGGCCGCTCTGGGCAAGGTGGACATCCTGGTAAACAATGCCGGGCTGACCAAGGACGGCTTGGCGATGCGCATGTCCGACGCGGACTGGGAGAAGGTGCTGAACGTGGACCTCGCGGCACCCTTCCGCCTCATCCGCGCCGCGATGAAGTTCATGCTCCGCCGCAAGGCCGGGCGCATCATCAATATCGGCTCCATCGTGGGCACCACGGGCAATCCTGGCCAGGCCAATTACTGCGCCGCCAAGGCCGGGCTCATCGGCCTGACCAAGTCGCTGGCGCAGGAAGTCGCCTCGCGCGGCATCACCGTGAACCTCGTGGCCCCGGGCTTCATCGAGACCCCGATGACCGACGCCCTCACCGACGCCCAGCGCGCCGATCTCTCCGGCCAGATCCCGCTCGGACGCCTGGGCACGCCCAAGGACATCGCCGCCGCGGTGGTGTATCTGGCCGCCGAGGAATCCGGCTGGGTCACCGGCGCCACGCTGCATGTCAACGGCGGCATGGCCATGATTTAATCCGCGTGGGGCGGATGGCTTGGCGTGGCGCGAAAAACCATGCTAAGCGCCGCCTCGTCTAGGGTTAACGATGTATCCCCAGCAGTGCTAAGGTTGCGCTGTCTCCATCATTCTAGTTGCAGGAAAGTGAAGTTTTATGAGCGAAATCGCCGACAAGGTTAAGAAGATTGTTGTCGAGCATCTCGGCGTCGACGAAGCCAAGGTGACCCCGGAAGCCTCCTTCATCGACGATCTGGGCGCCGACTCGCTGGATACGGTGGAGCTGGTGATGGCGTTCGAAGAAGCCTTCGGCGTGGAAATCCCCGAGGATGCCGCCGAGAAGATCACGACCGTGAAGGATGCGGTCGAGTACATCGAGAAGCAGAAGGCCGAATAAGGCTCCGCTTCCACTACTAAAAAGCCGTCCGAGGAGTTCACATGCGCCGTGTTGTCGTAACAGGTATGGGGATCGTTTGCCCGCTCGGGGTGGGCGTGGAACATGTCTGGAAGAGGCTGATCAACGGGGAGTCCGGCATCAGCGCCATCGACTCTTTCGACACCACGGAGCTGACGGCCAAGATCGCCGGTCAGGTCCCCGCGGGACCGGCCGCCGAGGGCAAGCTTGACCTCGCCGAATGGATCGCGGTCAAGGAACTCAAGAAGATGGACCGCTTCATCCATCACGGCATGGTCGCCGCCGCGCAGGCCATGGCGGATTCCGGCTGGGCGCCGGAGACCGAGGAGGACAAATGCGCCTCCGGCGTGATGATCGGCTCCGGTATCGGCGGTCTGCAGACCATCTACGAGACCTCGATCATGGTGCATGAGGGCCGGGCCAAGCGCGTCTCGCCCTTCTTTATCCCCGCCGCGCTGATCAACCTGATCTCCGGGCAGGTCTCCATCAAATACGGGCTGAAGGGCCCGAACCACTCGGCCGTGACGGCCTGCGCCACCGGCGTGCACGCCATTGGCGATGCGGCGCGGCTGATCGCCTATGGCGATGCGGACGTGATGGTGGCCGGCGGCGCTGAAGCCGCCGTGAACCAGCTCGGCATCGCCGGGTTCTGCGCTTCGCGCGCCCTCTCCACCGGCTTCAACGACCGCCCGACCGAAGCCTCCCGCCCCTGGGACAAGGACCGCGACGGTTTTGTCATGGGCGAAGGCGCTGGTGTCGTCGTGCTTGAGGAATACGAGCACGCCAAGAAGCGCGGCGCTAAGATTTACGCCGAAATCGGCGGCTACGGCATGTCGGGCGATGCGCACCACATCACCGCGCCCGCCGAGCACCATGACGGCGCCTTCCGCGCCATGAAGGCCGCGTTCAAGAATGGCGGCCTGACCGCCGCGGATGTGGACTACGTGAACGCGCACGGCACCTCGACCCCCATGGGCGACGATTTGGAGCTGGAAGCGGTCGAGAACATGTTCGGCGATCACGGAAAGAAGATCGCCATGTCTTCCACCAAATCCGCCACCGGGCACCTGCTGGGCGCGGCCGGCGCCATTGAGGCGATCTTCTCCATCCTCGCCATCCGCGACGGCGTCGCCCCGCCGACGCTGAACCTGCACAACCCGAGCCGCGCCTCGGTCATCGACCGCGTGGCGCTGACGGCGCAGGAACGCAAGATCAACGTGGCGCTGTCGAACTCCTTTGGGTTTGGCGGCACCAACGCCTCGGTCATCTTCAAGCGGGCCGTCTAAGCCATTCCACGTCGCGGCCAGATACTGCTTCTGCTGGTCACCCTGCTCGTCACGCTACGAGCAGGGCAGATGGCCGCGCATGAGAGCTACATTGCGCCCGGCGCCGGACAGACCAACGCCGATATCGTGATCCCCGCAGGCGGCAGCGCCGCCACGGCGGAGGCGCTGGCCAAGGCCGGGGTGATCCGGCACAAGCTCATCTTCCGCCTTGCCGCCTATTTCACCCGGGGCGATGGCGTGCTGCATGCCGGGGAGTTCATCTTCCCCGCCCATGCCAGCATCAAGGATATCCTGAACATCCTCCGCCACGGGCAACAGGTGGAGCACCAGGTGACCATCCCCGAGGGGCTGACCGGGGCGCAGATCGCGAAGATCATCAACGCCGCGCCGGATGCCAGCGGGCAAGTCGCCCCGCCGCCGGATGGCAGCGTGCTGCCGCAAACCTATAGCTATCTGTGGGGTACGCCGCGCGCCGCCATTCTCGCCCGCGCCGAGCAGGCCATGCAGACCAGCCTGGACACCGCCTGGCCCAAGCGCGACCCGAATTTGCCCCTGGCCTCGCCGCAGGAGGCGCTGATCCTCGCCTCCATCGTGCAGGAGGAGACCCCGCTCGGCCGCGAGTTGCCGCAGATCGCCGCCGTGTATGAGAACCGGCTACGCCAGGGCATGAAGCTGCAGGCCGACCCGACCGTGATCTACGCCGCCACCGGGGGCAAGCAGTCAGGCGGCACCGGCATCAGCCGCGCCGACCTCGCCAACCCCTCGCCCTACAACACCTATGCCCATGCCGGACTGCCGCCAGGGCCGATCTGCGCCCCCGGCGCCGCCGCGATCGACGCCGTGCTGCACCCGGCCAATAGCGACGCGCTGTATTTTGTCGCCACCGGCACGGGCGGGCATGTGTTCTCCCGCTACTTCAAGGACCAGCTGCGCAACATCGAGCACCTGTTCGGCGCGCGCCGGTAAGAAGCCGTTCATAAGTCTACTCCGGCTGTCGTCTAGCCGCGCTTTTCTGCGCTCCGGTGCTCACGTACCGCAAGTACGCTCCGCTCCGGTGCTCGAAAACCACGGCTATCCAACTCGCCGGAGCGACTTCTGAAGCGGCCTCTTAATAACAAAAAGGGCCCGCGAGGGGCCCTTTCACGCCATGCCCGCAGGGGCTTGGTCTTACTTCTTGCGCTGGCCGATGCTGGCGAACTTCTTGTTGAACTTCGCGACCTGGCCGCCAGTGTCCATCACGCGCTGCACGCCGGTCCACGCGGGGTGGGACTTCGGGTCGATGTCGAGGCGCAGGGTCTCACCCGGCTTGCCCATGCACGAACGGGTCTTGAATTCAGTCCCGTCGGTCATGATGATGTTGATCTCGTGGTAGTCCGGATGAATATTCGGTTTCACCGTGTCAGCTCCAATGCGTTTTGAGCCGCCGATCCCGACCGGCAGCGTGGAAGGCCCGCCTTTACGCTGGCATGCCGCCGGATGCAAGGGATTTTCGAGGTTTTACCAGCGTTCCAGCCCGGCAATCCGGGCGCGGCGGACGACGTAACGCGTCCATACCAGCTGCACGGCCAGCGGCAGCAGCCCCATGGCCGGACGCAGCACCGGCGGGGCGGCGAGGAAGGCAAGCGCCGTCAGCCCGCCCAGCACGGCAAAGCCCCAATGCAGCGCCGCCACGGCCCGGGCATCCACCCCTGCCCGGCGCGCCACTTGGTACAGATGCCCGTTATGCGCGCGGGCGATATTCTCGCCCGCCAGCACACGGCGGATGAGGGTAAAAGCGACATCGTAAAGCACGCCGGAAAGCAGGAAAGGCACGAGCAGGAAGGAAAGCGGCACGCCCTGGAAGCGCGTGGCGGCGACACCGAACAGTGCGAGCATGAAGCCGCAGAACTGGCTGCCGACATCGCCCATGAAAATGCGGCCCTTGGGGAAGTTGAAGGGCAGGAAGCCCAGCACCCCGCCCGCCAGCAGCAGCGACGCGGTATAGACGAAGAACCCGCCGTGCAGCCCGGCGATGCCGGCCAGGAACAGGCAAGCGATGAGGGTGACGCCCGAGGCGAGGCCGTTCAACCCGTCGATGAAGTTCATCGCATTGGTGACGAAGACGAGGAAGACCAGCGTGATCCCCGCGCCAGCCCAGCCGAATTCCACCACGCCGTAATAGGGCAGGGCCAGCAGGTGCACCGATAGCCCCGAGGCTACCGCCACCCCGGCGCAGGCGAGTTGCGTGAGCAGCTTGACCACAAAAGAGAGGTTGAGCAGGTCGTCGAGCAGCGAGACCGCGGCCATAAGCCCCGCCGCGGCGATGACACCGATGAAATACGGCTCCGCCAAGCGCGAGACCTGGCCATAGCGGTAGAGCAGCAGCACGCCCAGCAGGAAGGCGCAGACAATGCCCACCCCGCCGGATTTTGGGGTTGTCTGGGCATGGGCCTTGCGGGGGTCCGGGTGGTCCGGCACGCCGATGCTGATCATCGCCCGGACGATGATGGCGGAGAAAATGGCAAGCCCGGCCATCAGCGCCAGATGGCGGGGCAAGGCGAGGGCGGCAAGGGCGGAAGGGAGATTCATACGTGGCGTAACTTGGCGGAAACCGCGACAAATTAGAAGATGCTGAAGTTTATGCAAAAGGGGCTTGCCGAGGCCCGGCGGCCACGCCAGAACCGGTGACGTCGACGCATACGGGAGAGCTGGGCTTGAGAATTGCGATTATTGGCGGTGGCTATGTCGGGCTGGTGTCCGGCGCCTGCTTCGCGGAATTCGGTGTGTCAGTCGCGGTGGTGGAAGCGGACGCGGCAAAGCGGCAGATGCTGCTGGATGGCAAAATCCCCATCTACGAGCCCGGGCTGGACAAGCTGGTGGCCGACAATGTGGCGGCTCAGCGCCTGACCTTCCCCGCCACGCTGGAGGAAGGCATCAGGGAGGCCGCGGCGGTGTTCATCGCCGTCGGCACCCCGACCCGCCGCGGCGACGGCCATGCCGATCTCACCTATGTGTTCGCCGCCGTGGAGCAGGTGCTGCGCGCGCTGGACCACCCGGCCGTGATCGTCACCAAATCCACCGTGCCGGTGGGCACGGGGCGGAAGATCCTGGCCATGGCGCGGGAGCTGCGGCCGGACCTCGCCGTGGAGGTCGCTTCCAACCCCGAATTCCTGCGCGAGGGCAGCGCCATTGGCGACTTCATGCGCCCGGACCGCGTGGTGGTGGGCGCGGAGAGCGAACGCGCCCGCGAGGTGCTGCGCCAGCTCTACCGGCCGCTCAACCTCATCGAGACGCCGATCGTCTTCACCGGCCTGGAGTCGGCGGAGCTGATCAAATACGCGGCCAATGGCTTCCTGGCGATGAAGATCACCTTCATCAACGAGATGGCCGATCTCTGCGAAAAAGTAGGGGCGGATGTGAACGACATCGCCCGCGGCATCGGGCTCGATGGCCGCATCGGCCGCAAGTTCCTGCATGCCGGCCCGGGCTTCGGCGGCTCCTGCTTCCCCAAGGACACCCTGGCCCTGATGCGCATTGCCGAGGAGGCGGGAGCGCCTTCTAGGTTGATCC
>NZ_JBKQJR010000115.1:0-14678 GCF_052326845.1 Acidocella sp.
CTTCGCCGCGGGCAATACCGGCGTGCCGGGCTTCACTACACTCAACTCGGGCCAGGCCGGGCCGCATGTGGTGGTCGTTTCATTAATTCACGGTAACGAATTCGCGGGTGCCATCGCGCTGGCCGAGCTGCTGCGCGCGGGCTTCACCCCGTTGCGCGGGCGGCTCACGCTCGGCTTCGCCAACCTCGCCGCCTTTGCCCGCTTCGACCCGGAAAACCCCGTGGCCTCACGCTATATCGAGGAAGATCTCAACCGCGTGTGGGATGACTACCAGCTTTTCGGCGTACGCCGCTCGGCGGAGCTAAACCGTGCCCGCGAGATGAAGCCGGTGATCGACAGCGCCGATCTGCTGCTCGACCTGCACACCATGCTCTGGCCCTCGGAGCCGTTGCTGCTCTGCGGCGCTGGCGAACGCGGGCGCGATCTGGCGCTGGCCGTTGGCACGCCGGGGCTGGTGGTGGCCGATGCCGGGCACAAGGGCGGCAAGCGGTTGATCGATTACGGTCGCTTTACTGAGGGCGCCGAGCAAAAGGCCGCCTGCGTGCTGGTGGAGGCCGGGCAGCACTGGGAGGCCCAGGCCGTGGCCCAGAGCCGCGCCACCATCTTCTCGCTGCTGCGCCACGCCGGCATGGTGGAGGGCGTGGCAGCCCCCCGGCCCCCGCGCCTCGCGCAAGTTGTGCGCACCATCACGGCACGGACAAACCGTTTCGCATTCATTCGAGATTTCCGCGGTGGCGAGATCATCCAGGCCGCAGGCACCGTCATCGCCCATGACGGCGACGAAGCCATCATCACGCCAGAAGACAACATGATGCTGGTGATACCGACGCTGAAGGTCTCGCACGGGCACACAGCCGTGCGCCTGGCCAAGCTTTCAGCCCCGTAACGGGAGTTTCTAAAATTCCAGGCAGATCTTGCCGAAATGCCGGCCGGACTGCTCGTGCCAGAAGGCGTTGGCGATATCCTCCAAGGCGAACAGGCTGTCGATCACCGGGCGGATTCCGGTCGCCTCCAAGCCGCGCACCATCTCCAACTGCTGGCGCCGGTTGCCGACGATGATGCCCTGCAGCCGCGCCTGCTTCGCCATCAGCGCCGCCGTCGGCACTTCGCCGCCGCGCCCGGTGAGCACGCCGATGAGCGAGATATGCCCGCCAATGCGCACCGCCGCGATGGATTGCGGCAACGTGCCCGGCCCGCCGACCTCCACCACATGGTCCACCCCGCGCCCGCCAGTATAGTCGCGCACCGCGTGACCCCAGTCTGGCGTGGTCCTGTAGTTGATGCCATGCGCCGCACCCATGCCGCGCAGCCGATCCAATTTTTCATCCGAGGACGAGGTGGCGATCACCACCGCCCCCATGGCGCGGGCGATCTGCAAGGCAAAGATAGAGACACCGCCCGTGCCCAGCACCAGCACAATGTCGCCCGCCTTCAGTTGACCCTCCACCACCAGAGCGCGCCAGGCGGTCAGCCCGGCCGTGGTCAGCGTCGCCGCCTCGGCATGGCTCCAGCCCCGCGGCGCGCGGGTGAAGAACTGCGCGGGCACGGTCACATATTCGCGCGCATAGCCGTCAACGCCGTCCCCTGGCACGGTGGCGAAATCGCCGACCAGCGGCGCGCCATCCAGCCAGTGCGGGAAGAAGCAGGAGACGACATGATCACCCGGCTTGAACTCGCCCACACCCGCGCCCACGGCTTCCACCACGCCCGCGCCATCGGCCATGGGGATGCGCCCGTTGGCGGTGGGGATCGCGCCGATGACTACGGCGAAGTCATGATAATTCAACGAACTGCCATGCAGCCGAACCAGGATTTCCCCCGGACCTGGCGGCGCCGGCGCGTCCAGCTTGGTCAGGGTCAGATTGTCCAGCCCGGCGGGTTGCTTGATCCTGATCGCCTTCATGTCACTCCCCTCGGTGTTGCAGGGTCAGCGCAGCAGCGCTTCCGCCAATGCTTCCCAACTGGTGGCGTCAGGGGCCAGCAACAACCCCCCGCTGAGGTTCGAAGGCCGGTATTCCGTGCCGTCGAAATGCCGGGAATACCCGCCCGCCTCGCGGTGCAGCAGCCAGCCCGCGGCATGGTCCCAGGGCATCAGCTTGCGGAACATCTGCACATGGCAATGCCCGGCGGCGAGCATGCGGTACTGGTGGGCGGCGCAGCGGTAATCCGTCACCGCCGCCAGACGGTCCAGCCGGTGCAACACATGCGAGCGCAGCGGCTCCTCCATGTACCGCCAGGACATGGAGCCGAACATCTCCCCCACCGGCGCGGGCGGGGCCACGCGCAGGCGGCGGCGCGTGCCATCCGCCGCCACCAGCCACGCCCCCTGTCCGGCCAGCGCCACGGCGCAGTCATCGCTCATGGGGTCGAAGATAAACCCGGCCCGCACCTGGTCTTCCTCCACCAGCGCCGCCATCACGCCGAACAGCGGCAGCTCGGCGGCGAAATTCGCAGTGCCGTCGATCGGGTCCAGAATCCACACGCGCCCGGGCTCAGCCAAGCGCTCCAGTCGCGCCGTGCCCTCGGACACAGCCTCCTCGCCGATCACATCATCGCCGGGAAACAGCGCCCGCAGGCCAGCGTTCAGCGCGCGCTCGGCGGCTTCATCCGCCACCGTCACCGGGTCCAGCGGGCCGGATTTGTCCCGCACATCCGCCGCCGCCAAATGCTTGAACCGGGGGAGAATCTCGCTGCGCGCCACATCACGCAGCAGCGCGATGACGGATTGCGCCTCGGAGGGGGTCACAGCGCCTCGAACCGCGCTTTATCGACGGCGGAGAGGCGCAGCGTCAGGTGCACGAATCTCTCGTCATCCTCGCGGTGCAGCACCTCGCCATGGCGGTAGGCCCAGGCGATCTTCGCGCCATCCGCCACCGGAATTTGCACGTCCACCACCTCCAGCCGGGAGGCGAGGCGCTCATCGATCTCGGCCAGCAGGCGCGGCAACCCCTCGCCGGTCAGGGCCGAGACGGCAACGCCATCACCCTGCACAACGTTCTCGACACCGCCCAGCGCATCCGCCTTGTTCAGCACTTCCAGCGTGCGGGCGGGCCAGTCCTCGTCCAGCGCGCCATCCTTGGCCAAACGGCCCAGCACATTGCGCACATCCTTGGCCTGGGCCTCGGTGTCGGGGTGCGAGACATCGCGCACATGCAGCAGCAGATCGGCCTCCGCCACCTCTTCCAGCGTGGCGCGGAAGGCGGCGACCAGTTCGGTCGGCAGCTCCGAGATGAAGCCCACGGTGTCGGAGAGGATGATGTTGCGCCCGGAAGGCAGCAGCAGCCCGCGCATGGTCGGGTCCAGCGTGGCGAAGAGCTGGTTTTCAGCCATCACCGTGGCGCCGGTGAGCGCGTTGAACAGCGTGGATTTGCCCGCATTGGTGTAGCCGACGAGTGCCACGATGGGGTACGGCACCTTCTTGCGCGCGCCGCGATGCAGGCCGCGCGTGCGCCGCACCTCCTCCAGCTCGGCCTTCAGCCGCACGATCCGGTCGCCGATCAGGCGGCGGTCCGCCTCGATCTGCGTCTCGCCCGGGCCGCCGAGGAAGCCGAAGCCGCCGCGCTGGCGCTCAAGGTGGGTCCAGGACCGCACCAGCCGCGAGCGCTGGTATTCCAGATGCGCCAGCTCGACCTGCAACGCACCCTCTCGGGTACGCGCACGGGCGCCGAAAATATCCAGGATCAGCCCGGTGCGGTCGATGACCTTGCACTTCCAGGCGGTTTCCAGGTTGCGCTGCTGCACGGGCGTGAGTGAGGCATCCACCACCACCACGTCCACCCCGGCTTCACTCAAGGCGGCGCCGGCGATCTCCACCTGCCCCTTGCCCAGCAGCGTGGCGGGGGTGAGGCTGCGCAGCTGGAATATCTGCTCATGCACGATCACCAGGCCGATGGAGGCGGCCAAGCCAACAGCCTCAGCCAGACGCGCCTCGGCCGAGCGCGTCTGGTTGCCCGTGCGCGCGGCCTCCTTGTCCCATGGCAGCAGAATGGCCGCCCGGCTGGGCGGCGGCGCGGTCTCTATCAGCCTTCGGATTCCGGATCGTATTGCGGTTCAGAGCTGCGGTGCAGCTTCAGCGTGCTGCCGCTCTCCGCCGGAGCCTGAGCGGCGCCCTCGGCGCGGCTGGCGTCGAACAGCATGATCGGCGCACCCGGCATCACGGTGCTGATGGCGTGCTTGTACACCAGCTGCGTGTGCCCATCGCGGCGCAGGAGAACGGAGAAATTGTCAAACCAGGTGATAACGCCCTGAAGCTTCACGCCGTTGACGAGGAAGACCGTGACCGGCGTCTTGCTCTTACGGACGTGGTTGAGGAACACATCTTGTACATTTTGCGATTTTTCGTTGGCCACGGCGAATTCCTTGTTCTTGTCGCCGTTATACGGCGATATCTGGGTTAATCTAGTCAAAAAAAGCCTGAAGTTTCCGGCGGCTGCGTGGCGCGCACCGCCGGCCCCTGAATTATATAGAAATTGTGCGCCGCGGCAACCGCCCTACACGTCCGCGCCGGGGCGCATTGCCCCAGGCGCATAGCCGGCTACCTGTTTCTTGGTGGGGCAGCACCGGGGTGCCACCTGCCAGCCTTAGAGTGCGATCGTATCAGGCTGGACCAGACATGGTTCAGCCTGATACGTGAATCGCCCTCTAACTTATTGATGAGAGACTGATTCACGTTTGAGGTTCAATCGCAAAGCGATTCAACCTCAAACGATCAGGCTCTAGAAGGTGAGGCCCACGTTAAACGAACCGAACTCGTGGATCGAGTTGGCTTGGTGGTAGAAGCGGTTGGTCTGGAACACCTGCGTGTAGCTGAAGCGGACGCCCCGCCAGATGACCGTGGCGCCAAGCTCGAACGTGCCGACAACGCGGTATGGATCGACACTGCGGCTGGTCTGGAAGTCCGACCCCTGCAGAATCTCGTCATGCCCCACAAATTGCGAGGCGGCGCTGCCGAACACATACCACACGACCGGCTGGGTCTGCTTGAACGCGTCCGAGCCGGAGGGCGAGGTCGCCATCAGCGAGGGGCCGAAATCACTGTCCAGCCCGCGGCCGAAGCGGAAGCCCACGGCCGGCTGCACGTAAATCTGGGTCAGGCCGGCCATGGCGGAAATCTGCGGCAGCACATCCGCTTCCAGCCCATTGTTGAGATGCACGACCGGCACGCGCCAGATGCGGGCGGCGGAAAAATCGATGGCCGGTTCGCTCGGCAGCTGATAGGCCCAGCCATGCGTGCCCTTCTGCCCGATGATCGAATGGAAATCGTTCTGCACGATCTCGCCGCCCGCATCGCGCCCGATGACGCCGGCATTCACCCCCAAGACGGTGCGGGTGTTCGCCGTGTCCTGGATCAGGTTGAACGTGGCCGCGAGATAGCCCGCGTAAGGCTCGTCATTGGGATCGGGGTTGATCAGCTGCGTGTTGTCCGGCGTGTAGAGCTGCTGGACGATGCCGACGCTGACGCGCTGCGTCCCCTCGCCCAGCAGGGCATGGCCGAAATCGGCCACGAATCCGGGCACCTCGCCCTCGGGCGAGGTCCAACCCAGATGGAAGCCGTTGACGTAATACCTGTCGGTCTGTGACTGGGTGCTGATCGAGGCGTTCTCGTCCTGGATGGTCCAGATGCCTGCCAGGGGCGACGATGGGGGCTCTGCCCTCGCGGCGCTGCCGAAGACCAGTAGGGCAAACGGGCTGAACACGGCAAGGCGCAGGCAAGCGGAAGTCTTCATGGATCTCACAACCGGCGGGAAGATGACGATGTAACCGGTTGTAACCCATGCCAAGAATAATGGAACTACCGCTCCCTGCTGGTACACACCGCCAAATCGAGCAGCCGCTCCAGAACTTCACTCTCCTGCGCGCCGGCGATGGCGTGCTCTCCATCGATCAGAAAACATGGCACGCCGTTAATTCCCAAGCGATGAGCATGTAAGTTTTCGGCATGCACCGCGTCGGTCCCCTCTCCGGAGGCGAGAAAATCGGCAACCTTACCGGCGTCCAAACCGAGCTGCGCGGCGAGCCCTGCAAGGACAGCATGGCTGCCAATATCAAGCCCATCGACGAAATGCGCCGCGAAAATCCGCTTCACCAGCCGGTCGGCGACACCATGCTTGGCCGCCTCGCGCACCAGCCGGTGCGCATCCACCGAATTGGGCGTCCGGCGGATGGCGGCGAAGTTGAACTCGATGCCTTCCGCCGCGCCGAGTTCGGTAATGGAGGCGTAGAGCCGCCGCGCCCGGTCCTCGGCGCCGAACTTGCGGATCATGTAATCGGCGCGGGACATGCCGCCGCGCGGCATGTCCGGGTTGAGCAGGAAGGGCCGCCAGCTGAGTTCGACATCGAGATCCTGCCGCCGGGCGAGCAGGAAGGTCAGCCGCTTCACTCCAAGGTAGCACCAGGGGCAGACGAAATCGAACACAACCTCGACAACCAGCCGCGCCGGGAGGGGAGCCAGGACATTCATGGTAGTGCAATCTACCGCAAGCGAGCCCGGGGCGCGAGGGGTTTTGCCTCGGGCAGACGAGCCATTCCGCATTGCCCGCTCTGCCATCGGCGCGTATCCTTGCTGCTGCGGCGGCCCAGCGCAATGATGCCGGCCTCAAGTATTGGAGATATCGACTTGAAACGCTTAGCTCTTGCCCTTCTCGCCGCCACGGCGCTGCCCGCTGGCGCCGCCATGGCCCGCAACGACTCTTCCCCGCCGCCGTCCGGTGAGGTGATCCATCTGTTCGGGCCGAATTCCGTGTTCAACAGCCCCGAGTTCAACAACATCATCCCGAACACGAAAAGCAGCGCGGCCGCACCGGCTGCGAGTGGCACTGCGGCGCCTACCAATGCTCCTGCCGACACCCAAGCCAGCACCCAAGCCAGCACCCAAGCCAGCGCTTCTGATGGCAGCCTGGGCAGCGTGCTGCATGAGATGTTCGTGACCGGCGACCCGAATGTGCCCGCCTCGGAACGCCTCTCCACAGGCCGGTCGGGCACGCATTAAAGCCGGGCCGGTTCAGGCTGAAGCATCCAGGCGCTTCACCCTGAAACCGCCATACTCTGGCGCATCCCGGCCCCGCCGCGTGGTTCAGTCCTGGGCGCGCAGTTGGTCCGCCCGCTGCTCCAGGCGCTTGGCCA
The DNA here is from genome assembly GCF_052326845.1 of Acidocella sp. Lineage (GTDB taxonomy): Bacteria > Pseudomonadota > Alphaproteobacteria > Acetobacterales > Acetobacteraceae > Acidocella. The sequence goes on from NZ_JBKQJR010000115.1 coordinate 7,123, forward strand.
TGTCGTCCAGGCGCCAGGCCATGATGTCATAAAAGGTGACATAGCCACGCTTTTTCACGTCGATAGCGTCGAAGTTATCCGCCACGACCGTTAAGCCAGCCGCCTTGGCCTGCGCCATGGTGAGGTGGCCATCATGCGTGGTGTTGGCGGCGTAGAACTTGACCAGTATCTCATCCATGCCAAAGCCGCGATGCCCGCCCTTGCTCCAGCCACCGCCCATCATGCCGGGGCCACCCCAGCCGCCGCCCATCATGTCCGGACCGGGGCCGGCGTCATCCGCGCCCGGAGGCGGCGGGGGTTGATCGTTGGCACTGGCCTGCGCCAGGGCAAGGCCCGGCAGCAGCGCGATGCAGGAAGCAAGCAGAATGCGGCGCATGGAAGAAACTCCTTGAGTTAAAAGCGACCATGTATGTGATGCGCCGCGAATGTAACTCCAGTGTCTCTCCCTTGTGACAAATAAAAAACGGCGCCAGATGGCGCCGTTTTCCATATTCGGTCCGGAAATCTGTCCCGGATTAGCGGGAGTAGAATTCCACCACCAGGTGCGGTTCCATCTGCACCGGGTAGGGCACGTCCGCCAGCTTCGGCGCACGCATGAACTTGCCCTTCATGGCGCGGTGATCGACCTCGACATATTCCGGCACGTCGCGCTCGCCGCTCTGGGCGGCATCCAGCACCACGGCCAGTTGCTTGGACTTCTCGCGAACTTCGATCACGTCCTCGTCCTTCACCTGGAAGGAGGGGATGTTCACTTTCTTGCCGTTAACCATCACGTGGCCATGGCTGACCAGCTGGCGGGCGGCGAACGGGGTGATGGCGAACTTCAGGCGGTAGATGACCGCGTCCAGACGGCGCTCGAGCAGCTCGATCAGGTTCTCGGAGGTGTCACCCTTACGGCGCACGGCCTCCTCGTAATACTTGTAGAACATCTTCTCGGAGATGTTGCCGTAGTAGCCCTTCAGCTTCTGCTTGGCCATCAGCTGCACGCCGAAGTCCGACGGCTTCTTGCGGCGCTGGCCATGCTGGCCCGGGCCATACTCACGCTTGTTGACCGGCGACTTGGCGCGGCCCCACAGGTTAACGCCCAGACGGCGGTTGATCTTATACTTGCTTTCAGTGCGCTTGGTCACGGCGCTGGTCCTTCTTGTTAAAATTCCGCCAGTAGTCTCTTTCCTGCGAAATGCAGCAAAGAGCGGGCGCGGGCGACCACCGCCCGTCCACGTTCCCGGCAACGAAGCGCCGCCCTTAAACCCCGAGCCGCCATGCGTCAACCGGGGGTTTCCGCCAGCGGCAGGAAATCGCCGCCAGTGGCAGCAGAATCCGCCGCCGGGCTCGGCTGATGCGCAGTTCCGCCTGCGGCCCCATCCAGATTCCGGTGTCGCCAGCGGCGCGCGGCTGCCAGCCGGGGCCGAAACTCACGCCCAGCATATCACCCAGGCACAGGCTCAACTCGCGCCAATCCTCCGAGTCCGGGTCGGTCTCGGCCGGGGCGGAGGCACCGGCCAGCAGGGTAAGCTGCTCCACCGGCCGGGCGAAATGGAGCTGCGCCAGACGGGTGTGCCCGGCACGGGAGATCTCAGGGATCACCGTCTCCGTATCCGATATCGCGCGCAACTGCGGCAGATAGGCAGGCGAGAATCCGGCCTGAAGCACGATGCCATGCAGCCGCCGCCGCACCGCCGCCAGCCGCACCCCGCTGGTGACATTTGGGGCGAAGGGCCGCGCCGCCGGGCTGCGCCGCCCCAGCTCGTGGTACAACGCGCCGCGGTTGCCGGAGCAGAAATAGGACTCGCACTCCAGCCCCTCGGCCAGCAATATGTCGTGCCGGTCCAGCTCGACATGGAAATAAGTGGCCGCCGCCGCCCGCTCGCGGATGATCGTGGCGCCGTTGACCAGATGCGTGACCGGGATCAGCACGCCATCGGCATACACACAATGCAGTGGCGAGAGGCGCAGCACGCGGTGCGGCCTGCCGGGGCCGAAGGCGCCGGGCATGATCAGCACCGGCAAAGCGTTGCGCGCCGGGGCGGGGCCGAGATCCAGCGTACGCCAGCCGATCCAGCGCACCGGGCGGCGCTCGCCCGAGGCGGTGATCAGCGGATCGCCGGGACGCAGTTCCTCGACCGCGCGATAACCGTGCGGGGAGAGCAGCCGGGTGCCGCGGGCGAAGCAGGGCATCTCTCCGCGCAGCGTAATCAACGAGCCGCCTGCACCGTCCGAAACAATGGACACGCCAGGCTGGCCGGAGACCGCCTGCACGGTGAAGGATGTCACCTCGCTGCCCAGGCTGTCGAACACGCCGATTGTACCAGCGCTGTAGCTGACAAGGCTGGTGCCAATGCCCACCAGATCCACCACATCGCTGCCCGCCATGTTGGCGACGCCGGAGAACCCCGCCTGCGCATCATCCAGCACCAGTTCGGCATTGGTTCCGGCGAAGCTCACCGCCGCGCCGCTCACCGGGCCGCTGAGTTCCAGAGCCGCGCTGGCGCCCACCTCCAGCACCCCGGCATTAGCAATGCTGCCCGCCAGCAGCAGCCTGCCGCCCAGCGCCTCGATGGTGCCTGTATCGGAAATCCCCGGCGCGTCCACCACGCCATAGCCGATGAGCCCCCCGGCGAAGCTGGTGGCGGTGATGCCGCCCCCGGCCAGAGCCACGGAACCCACGCTCATGCTGGTGGCGATGGATACCTGCCCGGCGACGGACATCGCCCCGGCGTTCAGCGCCCCTGCCTCCAGCGTGGCGCCGATACCAATAGAGAGTTGCGCCCCGGCCTCCGCCCCCATCGCGCCGCTCACGGCGAACAACGCCGTTCCGCCCAGCGCCAGCGTGCCCGCGCCGTCATAGCTGGCGGCGCTGAGCGTGGCGTCATTCTCCAGCGTCACGCCACCGGCATTGCTCACGGCACCAAGCGACCCAGCCGCCGTGCCATAGGCGAGCAGGCTGCCCGCGCTGCCCAGCACCACGCCGCCGAGCGACGCCGCGCCGCCAATGTCGAACACCCCGCCCGCAAGCGCCAGACTGCCCGCGGCGGTGAGCGCGCCGGTAATAACGGCCTCGCTGGCCCCGCTGAGGGTGATATTGCCGCCAGTGGAAAATGCCGTGCCAAGCACCGCCAGCGTGCCCGTGTTGAGGGTCACACCCCCGGCCAGCGCGGCAGTGGCGGCCGCACCGAAGATCGCCTCCCCGCCGCCGTCCACCAGCAGCGCCGTGCCGGAATAGCCGCTCGCGCGCAACAGATTGTTGAACTCCACCGCCCCGGAGACGGCCACGCCGCCTACCGCCTCGGCCGCCGTGACCTCCGACAGCCCCGAGGCCGGACCGTAAGCCACCATCTCGGCCGCGCTGACCGCCCCGCCTGTGGAGCCGCTCACCGTGCCGCTGCCCGTGGCGGTAATCGCCACCTGCTCGCTCAAGCCCGCCAGCAGCCCGGTGCTGCCGGTAAAGCTCAGCACATCGTTCACCCCGGTGCCGGTATAGGTCAGCCCCGCCAGCTCGGCATTCACCGCCTGCGCATTGGCGGCGGTGAGGGTCAGCGTGGCCGCCGGGGCCAGCGTGCCGAGGCTTAAGCTGCCATGCGCCACCGAGACGGTCATCGCCAGGCTCTGCGCCGCCGTGCCCGCCAGTTCCAGGTCCAGCCCCAGCAGAGGCTGCGCCACGCCCGCGCCCGCCCCCAGCAGCGCCCCGCTACTCACGCTGGGCGCCGAGGGGCGCAGATAGATCACGCCATCGCCTTCCGCATCCACCCCGGAAACGGGCACATAGCCCGAGGGGATGGCGGCGGAGATGGTGTAGGACTGGGTATCGCCGCTGCCATCCACCCCGGAAACGGAAAACGAATTCCGGCTGACGTTATAGACGCTGAAGCCGCTCAGCCCGGGGAAGATCAGCTCATCGCCCGGGGCGAAGCCGGTGATGGTGCCCGAGAAGAGCTGCGGTCCGGTGATGACGAACGCGCCCCCTGCCCCGCCCAGCGTGCCCGCATAGCCGCCGCTCACCGGCACCGCCCCGCCATTGCCGAGGAAGCTCAGGGTCACAGAACTGCTGACGGTCAGCGGCGTGGTGTCGAATATGCCGTAGAGCGAGGAAGCCTCGCCCAGCACCATCACGCCCCCAGCGCCCACCTCCAGCCTGGTTCCGCCGGTAATCAGCCCGGCATCGACCTCCAGCGTCTCTCCGCCGAGCGCCAGGATCGTGCCCGGCCCGGTAATCTCGCCCGCGGCGGAGAAATTCCCCGCCGTCAGCGTGCCCGCGCCCTCCAGCACCGCGCCTGCGGCCAGCGAAAGTGCCTGCGTGTAATCCAGCCCGGCATTCGCATCCACAGTGAACCCATCGCTGAAATCCACCAGGGCGCCGGAGCCAAGCTGCACCGGCCCGGCGCTGGTGCCGCCCGCCGTCACCAGCGCGCCGGTCTCCACCAGCGTGGCGGCGCTGATCTCGCCGAAATCCAGGCTGGTGCCGCCAAGGGTGAGCGTGTTGTACGGCACCTCCATCGCCGCTCCGGGCGCCACGGTCACGCCCGACGCCACGGTGAGGTTGCCAAGCACCGCCATCGTGCCGGTCACGTTCAGCACGCCGGATGGCGCCGTATCGCTGACGATCAGCGTATCCGCCCCCGCCGTATAGGTGCCGTTCGCCCCCGGCGTGCCCACCGTGTTGAGGTAGATATTCCCGTAGGTCACCGCGCGCGGCAGCACGCCGGTCAGGTTCCACAGCGTGTAGTCCAGATGCTGCCCGCCGCTCACCGTCGGCCCGGCGAAATCCAGCCCCGCCAGCAGCGTGTTGAGCGTGCCGATCTCGTCGGCGGTGAAGGACAGCTCGATCGTCCCAGTACCGATGCCACTCGCCTCGATACCGCTCATCCCCGTCAGCCCGGGCAGGAGCAGCACGCCCTCTGCCACCGAGAGGGTGAGACTCAGCGTCTCCTCCTGCCCCAGCCCCATGGCGGCGAGCCCCTGGGCAATGGGGTCGGAGAGCAGCAGATTTGGCAGCGCGGTCAGCGAGTCCGGGCTCAGCGTAACAATCTTCGCCGGGTTGACGAAGGCCGGGCCAGTGCCGGGCACCACATCCACCACGATGTCGTCCTGCGCGGACAAAGCGGCCGGGTCGCTGGCGGTCAGGCGCAGCACATCCGTGCCGGCGCCGCTGGACTCTGTGAGCTGCAAACCCGCCAGGGCGGCGTTCACCTGCGCCGCGCTGCCGGTAAAGGTAATGGCATTGCCCGAGAGCGTGCCCGCGCTCAGCACCGCGCCTGAATTCCCGGCCTGGACCACCACGGTGAGTGTGCCGCCAGCGGGATCGCTCACCGCGATGCCGGGCGGCAAATCTTGCATCGATGACAGCGTGGCGTTACCGGCCAGCACGGTCAGCGTCGCGGGCACGGAGATGTTCAACCGGCTGGTCACGGCCGAAATCTATACAATCTTAACAATTAATCAACGCTAATAAATCAACCCCTGAGTGTATGTTGCCACGCGAAAATTCTCCCCGCGCCGGGCATGGTCCTGTGTCTGTTCCGGCCCCATACTGTGCCGCATGAAAACCGTGCATAAAAAGCCCCGCGCCAAAACCGCCAAAGCCGCCAATGCGGTAGCCGCCCCGGCGCTGCCGAGCCGCGACTCGGTGAAGCTGTTCCTGGAGGAATCGGGGCAAAAGGTGCATTTCCGTGACGTGGCGCGTGCCTTCTCGGTGAAAACCGAGGACCGCAAGGCCCTGCGCGGCATCATGAAATCGCTGGAACTTTCCGGCCATGTTGAGCGCGCCGGGCGCAAGCGCTTCACCGAGGCCGGGCGCCTGCCGGAGAGCGCGCTGGTGGAGGTCACCGGCATCGACCGTGACGGCGAGGCCCTGGCCCGCCCGGTGGTGTGGGATGGCCCAGGCCGCCCGCCGGTCATCTTCATGCACGCCGAGGCCAAGGGCCAAGCGGCGCTGGCGCCGGGCGCGCGGGTACTGGCGAAGCTCAAGCACATTGGCGGGGATAAATACGAGGGCCGCACCATCAAGCGCATCGCCGAGCAGGCGGGCAGCATCGTCGGCGTGTTCCATGCCATGCCGCAGGGCGGGCGAATCGAACCCACGGACCGGCGGCAGAAAACGGAATGGATCGTCCCCGAGGGCGAGACCATGCACGCGCAAGAGGGCGAGATCGTCCGCGCCGAGCCCCTGCCCGGCCGCGTCTTCGGCCCCAAACCGGCGCGGGTGACGGAAAAGCTCGGCAGCATCAACGATGCCCGCTCCGTCAGCCTCATCGCCATCGCGCAGCACGGCATCCCCATGGATTTCACCGACGCGGCAGTGAAGGAGGCCGAAAAGGCCAAGCCGGTGCCGCTGGCCAAGCGCACGGACCTGCGCGAACTGCCGCTCATCACCATCGACGGCCACGACGCCCGCGACTACGACGACGCCGTGTTCGCCGAGAAAATGGAGCATGGCTACCGGCTGATCGTCGCCATCGCCGATGTGGCGCATTACGTGAAGCCCGGCTCCGCGCTCGACCACTGCGCCAGGGAGCGCGGCAATTCCTGCTACTTCCCCGACCGCGTGGTGCCGATGCTGCCCGAGGCGCTCTCCAACGGGCTGTGCTCGCTCAAGCCGGACGAGGACCGCGGCTGCCTGTTCGTGGAAATGCATATCAACGTGCATGGCCACAAGCAGAGCCATAAATTCGGCCGCGGGCTGATGCGCTCCACCGCGCGCAAGACCTACGAGCAGATCCAGGCCGAGTTCGAGCAGAACCCGGAGAACCATACTGACCTCTTCGCCGCCTTTACCGCGCTGCTCCACGCCCGGCATGCGCGCGGCACGCTGGACCTCGACCTGCCCGAGCGCAAGGTGGTGCTGGGCGAGGACGGCCAGGTGCAGAGCGTAGCCCCCCGCCCGCGCCTCGACAGCCACAAGCTGATCGAGGAGTTCATGATCCTCGCCAATGTTTGCGCCGCCGAGGAGCTCGAACGCCTGAGCATGCCTTGCATGTACCGCGTGCATGCTCCGCCCGCGCCAGAGAAGCTCGATAACCTCCGCAACTTCCTGCACACGCTGAATATCTCGCTCAAATCCGGCGATACGCTGCACCCGCGCGACCTCGACCATATTTTGAAGCTGGTGGAAGGCACGCCCTCCGCCTCGCTGGTGAACGAGACCATGCTGCGCGCCCAGTCCCAGGCCCAGTATTCGCCGGACAATATCGGCCATTTTGGTTTGGCGCTGAGCCGCTACGCGCATTTCACCTCGCCCATCCGCCGCTATGCCGACCTGCTGGTCCACCGCGCCCTCATCACCGGGCTGAAGCTCGGCTCGGACGGTCTCTCGCCCGAGGATATCGCCGGTTTCGGCATTACGGCGGAGCAGATTTCCGGCACCGAGCGCCGCGCCGCCCTGGCCGAGCGGGACTCCAGCGACCGCTATCTTGCGCTGTATTTGCAACACCGCATTGGAGAGTTGTTCTCAGGCCGGGTTTCAGGGGTGACGAAGTTCGGTTTATTCGTCACTTTAACAGAGAGTGGGGCGAGCGGTTTCTTGAGTATGGCGTGTCTACCGGATGATTACTGGGTCTTCG
>NZ_JBKQJR010000116.1:0-9417 GCF_052326845.1 Acidocella sp.
TAAGCTCGACGAGGAGGCGGGCGCCATGCTGCGCATTCTGGACAGCCAGGTGGCCCGGCTGGAGAGCGAGATCGATACGCTCAACGCCGAGCTGCCGCCGCTCACCTCCTTCGTGCTGCCGGGCGGCACGCCGGGTTCGGCGTATCTGCATTTCGCGCGCACGGTGGTGCGCCGCGCGGAGCGTGTGGTGGTGCATCTGCTGGAGGCCCCGGATGAGCGGGTGAACCGGCTGGTGCTGGTCTATCTTAACCGCCTCTCTGACCTGCTCTTCGTGCAGGCCCGCGTGGCCGCGGGCACGGGGGCGGGGGACACACCCTGGCAACCGGCGAAGCATCGCGATGGCGGCTGACACGGCGCCGGTGGAGAGCGGCGCTTGGCGCGTGGCCACGGCTTTCGCGGCGCAATCGGTGTCGGCGAGTTCGCATAATTTCTTCGCGGTTTACACAGGCGATGGTTTCGAAAGCCCCGAGCGCGGGGTGATCGGCGTGATGGCCCGCGCCCATGCCGAGGGGCAGATCAGCCTGCCCGGCGCGCGCGATGCGGCGCAGCTCGCCGTGCACTCCTTCGCTGAAGGGTATTTCGGCGTCCAACGCACGCTCTCGGCCCGGCGCGCCGCGTCGCAGGCGCTTGTGTCGCTCAACCGCTGGCTCGCGGCGCAGATGCATGGCGACACGACGCGGCATCTGGCGCCGGTCTCGCTCTCCGCCTTGCTGCTGGAGCGGCGGCGCATCGGCATGGTGCAGATCGGCGCCTGCCAGCTTTACCGCCTGCGCGGCAAGGCGCTCGCGCCGCTGATGCGCCCGCATGGGCGGGCGGGAGAATTCCTCCCGGCGCGGGCGCTGGGGCTGAACGACGAGCTGACGGTGGACCATGCCGAGGAGATCGCCGAGGAGGGGGATGTGTATCTCCTGCTTGGCGGTGTGGAAGGGGTGACGCCAGAGCTGGTGTATGGCGCGCTCTCGGCCAGGCTGGCTGCGGCGCCGGAGGATGACGCGGATCTGGCGCGGGCGGTGCTGTCGGCGCTGGCACCGCTGCCGGGCACCGATAAATCCGTGATGGTGATGCGGATTCTTGCCGCCCCCGCCGATAACGGCGATGCCGCGATGGAGGCGCTTGCCGACTTGCCGCTGCGCCCGCCCCCGCGCGAGGGCGATGTGTGGGATCATTTCATCATCGGGCAGACGTTGTTCCGCGGGCGCTACACCATTCTCAAGGCAGCGTACGACACCATCGGCCAGCGCGAGGTGGCGATGAAGATCCCGCTGCCCTCGATGTTGCAGGACGAGGTGTTCACCGCCGGGTTCATGCGCGAAGCGTGGATCGGCACCGCCGTGCGCGGCAGCAACGTGGTGCGGTATCTGGACCTGCCGGCCGAGCGCCGCTCCTCGCTGTACCTCGTCATGCCGCTATACCGGGGCGAGTCGCTGGAGAAGCGGCTGAGCCGTCCGCCGCTGATGGGACTGCCGGAAGGCATGGGCATCGCGCTGAAACTCTGCGAGGCGGTGCAGGACCTGGCGGCGATCCAGATCATCCACCGCGACATCAAGCCCGATAACGTGATGCTGCTGGATGAGCATGGCGAGGTGCGGCTGCTCGATCTGGGGCTTGCCTATCTGCCGGGCATCGACACCACGGAGGCGGCGAAGCCGGGCGGGACCATCCGCTACATGGCGCCGGAATTGCTGCACCACGCCCCGGCCAGCGCCCGTACGGAGGTGTACGCGCTGGGGGTGACGATCTACCGCATGTTTTCCGCCGGGCCGTTCCCCTTCGGCCAGGGTGAGAAGGTGCCTCTGGCGCGGTTGCGGCCGGACCTGCCGCGCTGGCTCGGGCTGGTGGTGCAGCGCGCCTTGGCGCCCGAGCCGGAGGACAGATACGCCGATGCCGGGGAGCTGGCGCGGGCGCTGCAAACAGGGCTGGTGCAGGGCGGGGAGAGAATGAATCAGCCCCGCGCGCAGCTGCGGGCCTCCGAGCTGTATGTCTGGCGGATGCTCACCGCTTTGTTCGCCGTGGGGTTCTTCTACCTGCTATTACACGGCTATAGATGATCCGCATCCTGTATATGAGCGACCTCCATCTCGAGATGGAGCGCTGGCGCTTGGCGGTGCCGGGCTGGAGAGGCTTCCTCTCCCGCCATCACGGCGTGCCGAGGCACCCGGCGCGCGGCCCGATGCTCACGGATCTGCCGCAGGCGGATGTGGTGGTGCTGGCGGGAGATATCCATGTCGGCCTGCGTTCGGTCGTCTATGCCGAGCAGGTGTCGGAGTTTCTCGGCGCGCCCGCCGTGCTCGTGGCGGGCAACCACGAATTCTACCACCAGCAGATACAACTCTTGCAGCCGGCGTTGTTCTCGGCGGCGGAGCGGACCGGGGGGAAGGTCCGCTATCTGGAAAACACCGTCGCCAGCTTCGACCTTCCCGGCGGGCGGCTGCATGTGCTCGGCTGCACGCTGTGGACCGATTTCGCCCTGAATGGCGACGTGGTTGGAGCCATGGAGTTCGCCTCCCGGCATATGAACGATTATCGGCTGATCCATCGCGTCACCACCCGGTTCCAGCCGGAGAACGCGCTGACGAGGCATGAGCGCTCGCGCGCCTGGCTGCACATCACCATTGCCCGGCTGCGCGAGGAGGACCCGGAGGCGAAGATCGTCGTGGTCACGCATCACGCGCCCGCCAGGGCTTACCTGGGACGGCGGGATGGAAATATCGCCCCGGCCTATGCCTCCGACCTGCTGTCCGAATTCCGCGACAACCCGCCGGATGCCTGGATTCATGGGCACACGCATTTCCGGCACGATACTGTGCAGGAGGGAATCCGCGTGGTTTCCGCGCCGCGCGGCTATGTCAGCCACGAGGGCGGGCGGGCCCTGGAGTTCTGCCCGGGCGTGTTGGAGGTTTGACAGCAAAAAATTCCTGTGCATAACTTCGTTTAATCCACAGGAATTATTTTTGCCCATGCGTTATTCTGCCGTTTCCGTCATCCGAGAAGCCCTGCGTGGCCACGCGGGCTGGACGCCGGCCTGGCGCAAGGCCGAGCCCGCGCCGCATTACGATGTGGTGATCATCGGCGGCGGCGGCGGCGGCCTGTCCACGGCCTATTATCTGGCGAAGAACCATAACGTGGGGCGCATCGCCGTGCTGGAGAAGGGCTGGCTCGGCAATGGCAATATAGGCCGCAACACCACCATCATCCGCTCCAATTACGGGCTGCCGGGGAACATTCCGTTCTACGAGCTTTCGATGAAACTGTGGGAAGGGCTGGAGCAGGACATCAACTACAACGCCATGGTCAGCCAGCGCGGTGTGTTCAACATCTACCATTCGGACCCGCAGCGTGACGCTTATGCCCGGCGCGGCAATGCCATGCGGCTGCACGGCGTGGATGCCGAGTTGCTGGACCGGGAGCAGCTGCGGCGCGAAATTCCGTATCTGGATTACGACAATGCCCGCTTCCCCGTGCAGGGCGCGCTGGTGCAGCGGCGCGGCGGCACGGTGCGGCACGACGCCGTGGCCTGGGGCTATGCCCGCGCGGCGGATCGGCGCGGCGTGGACATCATTGAGAATTGCGAAGTCACCGGGATTGTGCAGGAGAATGGCGTGGTGACGGGCGTGGAGACCACGCGCGGGCGCATCGGCGCGGGCAAGGTGGGCATCGCCGTGGCGGGATCGTCCTCACTGCTGGCCAACATGGCCGGGTTCCGCCTGCCCATCGAGAGCCACGCGTTACAGGCCTTCGTGACCGAGGGGCTGAAGCCGCTGATCGACAACGTGATTACCTTCGGCGCCGGGCATTTCTATATTTCGCAGTCGGATAAAGGCGGTTTGGTGTTCGGCGGGGATATCGACGGCTACAACTCCTACGCCGCGCGCGGCAACCTGCCGACGGTGGAGGATGTGTGCGAGGGCGGCGTGGCGCTGATGCCGATGATCGGCCGCGCGCGGCTGTTGCGTTCCTGGGGCGGGATCATGGACATGACCATGGATGGTTCGCCGATCATCGACTTTGCGCCGGTGAAGAACCTCTTCCTCAATGCCGGTTGGTGTTATGGCGGGTTCAAGGCCGTGCCGGCCATGGGTTATTGTTTCGCGCATCTCATCGCGCGCGAGGCCCCGCACGAGGTCGCGGCGGCGTACCGGCTGGACCGTTTCGCCGAAGGCAAGCTGATCGACGAAAAGGGAGTCGGCGCGCAGCCGAATCTGCACTGATGCGCATCCCCTGTCCCCATTGCGGCACGCGTGGCGTGGAAGAATTCCTCTACACCCAGGATGCGAGCGTGACCCGCCCGAAAGATGGCGGCGCGGCACCGACCAAGGAATGGACCGATTACGTGTATATGCGTGACAATTTTAAAGGCCCGCGCAAGGAATACTGGTACCACAGCGCCGGCTGCCATGCCTGGCTGGTGGTGACGCGTGATGTCTCCACGCATGAAATCCTGAAGGTGGAGCTGCCATGAGCGGTTTCCGGACCGCCACGGGCGGGTTGATCGACCGCGGCAAGCCGGTCAACTTCACCTTCGATGGCAAAAACTACCAGGGCTATGCGGGGGACACGCTGGCCTCTGCGCTGCTCGCCAATGGCGTGAAACTCATAGGCCGCAGCTTCAAATATCACCGCCCGCGCGGGATTCTCTCGGCTGGCGCGGAGGAGCCGAACGCGCTGGTGGAGGTGCGCAGCGGCGCCTACCGCGAGCCGAATACCCGCGCCACCATGGCCGAGATCTATGATGGGCTGGAGGCGAACAGCCAGAACCGCTTCCCCTCGTTGAAGTTCGACGCGCTGGCGGTGAACGACCTGTTCTCGCCGTTCTTCGCCGCCGGGTTCTACTACAAGACCTTCATGTGGCCGGCGAAGTTTTGGGAGAAATTCTACGAGCCGATGATCCGCCGCGCCGCGGGGCTCGGCCGCAATGCCGGGATGCCGGACCCGGATACTTACGAGAAGACCACGGAATTCTGCGATGTGCTGGTGATCGGCGGGGGCGCGGATGGCGTGCGCGCGGCGCGGGAAGCGGCAGCCACTGGCGCGCGCGTGGTGTTGTGCGATGAAAATGCACCGCTGGAAACGCTGGAGCTGCCCGAGGGCGTGAAGTTCATGCCGCGCACCACGGTGTTTGCCGTGTATGATGGCGGCACCTATGCGGCGCTGGAACGGCTCACCGACCATCTGCCGGTTTCTTCCGCGCCTCGCCAGCGGCTAACCAAGATCATCGCCGGGCGCTGCATCCTCGCCACGGGCGCGCTCGAGCGGCCGATGGTGTTCGGCCATAACGACAAGCCCGGCGTGATGCTGGCGGGCGCGGTGGCGGCGTATATCACCCGCTATGGCGTGGCGCCGGGGCGCAACGCCGTGCTGTTCCTTAACAATGACGACGCGGCCGGGCTGATTCCGCTTCTTGCCAGCGCGCATATGCAGATTTCCGGTGTGGTGGATTCCCGCGCGAAGAGCTCTGACCTCGTGCATCAGCTTGCGCGTGAGGCCGGGGTGCCGGTGTTCGCGGGTGCCGTTATCACACGCGCGCATGGCTGCCAGAGCGTGAAGGACGCGGAGATCCGTCTGCATAACGGCACCACTCTGCGCCTGCCATGCGACCTGATCGCCACCTCCGGCGGGTTCAACCCGAATATCGCGCTGACCTCGCATCTCGGCGGAGGTCCGGTTTGGGATGAGACCATCGCGGCGTTTGTGCCTGGCGCGCTGCCGCCGGGCATGGAAGTTGTCGGCAAGGCGGCGGGGCAGGGGATCAACGTGAATATTCAGCCCTGCTGGCATGTTGGCGTCTTCCCTGGAAAATCCTTTGTGGATTTCCAGAACGACGTGACGGTGAAGGATATCCGCCTCGCGCATCAGGAGGGGTTCTCCTCGGTCGAGCATCTGAAGCGCTACACCACGCTGGGCATGGCGACCGACCAGGGCAAGACCGCAAATGTCAACGCGCTGGCGATCCTGGCCGAAGTTACCGGCAAGGCGATCCCCGAGACCGGCACCACGCGCTTCCGCCCGCCTTACACGCCGGTGGCGCTCGGCGCTCTGGCCGGGCCGCATAAGGGCAAGCATTTCCGCCCCACGCGCCTCGCGCCGACGCATGAGTTTTCCCAGGCGCATGGTGCAGTTTTTGTCGAAACAGGCCTGTGGCTCCGAGCCCAGTATTATCCGCGCGGAGCAGAAAACTGGCTGGCGGCCGCCCAGCGCGAGGTGAACGCGGTGCGCAACCATGTTGGCATCTGCGACGTGACGACTTTGGGCAAGATCGACATCCAGGGGCCGGACGCGGCGAAGTTCCTTGAATGTGTCTACACCAATAGCTGGACCAACCTCGCCGTGGGGCGCGTGCGCTACGGGCTGATGCTGCGCGAGGACGGGTTCGTGATGGATGATGGCACCACGGCGCGGCTGGGTGAGCAGCATTTCGTGATGACCACCACCACCGCCAATGCGGCGAAGGTGATGCAGCATCTGGAATTCTGTTCCCAGGTGCTGTGGCCGGAGCTGGATGTGTCGTTCATTTCCGTTACTGATCAATGGGCGCAGATCGCAGTAGCCGGGCCGGACTCTCGCGCCACGCTGGCCAATCTTGTCGACGCGCCCTTCGATATTTCCAACGATGCCTTCCCCTACATGGGCTGCGCGGAGCTTACAGTTTGCGGCGGCACACCGGCCCGGCTGTTCCGCATCTCCTTCTCTGGCGAGCTGGCCTACGAGATTGCCGTGCCCGCGCGCTACGGCAACGCTCTGGCAGAAAAGCTGATGGAGGCGGGCGAGGAATTCGGTATCGCGCCCTATGGCACCGAGGCGTTGGGCATCATGCGCATCGAGAAGGGCCATGCCGCTGGGCCGGAGTTGAATGGCCAAACCACGGCGCATGACCTCGGCCTGCACAAGCTGCTCTCGAAGAAGAAGGACTTTATCGGCCGCGTTTTGGCTGCGCGCCCTGCGCTCACCGACGCCTCTCGCCCCACGCTGGTGGGGCTGAAGCCGGTGGATGGCGTGAGCGTGATTCGCGCGGGCAGCCATCTGCTGCCGCTGGGGGCGGAAGCCACCGCCGCCAATGACCAGGGGCATGTAACCTCCGCGGCGCGTTCGCCGTCCCTCGGGCCCATCGCTCTGGCGCTGCTGGCCAATGGCCCGGCGCGCATCGGCGAACAGATCCGCGTTTACGATCAGGTGCGCAACGGTGACACGCTGGCCGAGATCGTCAACCCCGTGCATTACGATCCTTCCGGGAGCCGCCTGCATGCTTGATGTTTCATCACCCGCGCTGGCGGCCACGGCGCATGTCAGCCCGCTGCCCATACGCGCCATCGCCAGCCTGGCGAGCCGCAAGCCTCTGGGGCTGGACCTGCCGGGTGCTGGCAAGCGCCTGGGCAACATCCTGTGGAACGGGCCGAATTCCTGGCTGTTCCTGGATACCAATGCGGCGGAGCTTGCCTCCCGCACGGGCGCGGCGGTCACCGACCAGTCGGACGGGTTGTCCGGCTTCGCCGTCACCGGCCCGCACGCGGTGGGTATTCTCAAGAAGCTGCTGCCCATCGATATCGAACGCTTCGCCCCGGATGACGTGGCCATCACCATCGCCGCGCATATCGGCGTACGGGTCTGGCGCGAGGGTGACGCCTATATCCTGGCCTGCTTCCGCAGCTTTGCCGTGGCGCTGCGCCATGCGCTGGCTGAGGCGGTGGCGGAATTTTCTCCGGGCCGAGGTTGAGCGCGGCGCGGCGCGCGCTGTATCACCCATTCAACTTATGCCCAGGATACTCAGCTCCATGTCCAAAGCCCAATACGTACTCACGCTTTCCTGCCTCAACCGCCCCGGCATTGTCTCTGCCGTTTCCACCTATCTGTTCGAGCACGGCGGAGATATCCGCGAGGCGCAGCAGTTCGACGATGCCGAGAGCGGCAAGTTCTTCGCCCGCATCGCCTTCGACCTGCTGGGCGGCAAGGACATCGAGGCGCTGCGCCTGGGATTCGGCGGCGTCGCCGATGACTTCAAGATGGCCTGGAAGATTTCCGACCATGCCACGCCGCGGCGCGTGCTGCTCATGGTCTCGAAATTCGACCACTGCTTGGCGGATCTGCTGTATCGCTGGCGCATTGGCGAGTTGGAGATGACGCCGACCGCCATCGTCTCCAACCACCCGCGCGAGGCCTTTAACGGGCTGGATTTCGGCGGGATTCCCTTCCACCATCTGCCCATCACCAAGGACAGCAAGATGGAGCAGGAGGCGCAGATCTGGGCGCTGGTGAAGGAGACGAAATCCGACCTCGTGGTGCTGGCGCGCTACATGCAGGTGCTTTCCGACGCGCTGGCCCAGAAGCTTTCGGGCCGCTGCATCAACATCCACCATTCCTTCCTGCCGGGCTTCAAGGGCGCCAAGCCCTACCACCAGGCGCATGGGCGGGGTGTTAAGCTGATCGGCGCCACGGCGCATTACGTGACCTCTGACCTCGATGAAGGGCCGATTATCGAGCAGGACGTGGAGCGCATTACGCATGCCGACACGCCGGATGACCTCGTGCGCAAGGGGCGCGATATCGAGCGCCGGGTGCTGGCCCGCGCCGTGCGCTACCATCTGGAGGACCGCGTGATCCCGAACGGGAAGAAAACCGTGGTGTTCGCGAGCTAAACGCCAGGGTGGCTATGCCGGGCGCCGGGCCTTAAACTGGCACCGCCTACTCGTATCAATCACCCCCGCGGCGGGCGGGGCAGGTGCAGGGATAAAAGACTTTGATCCAGATTATCGACGGCAAGGCTTTTGCCACCAAGCTCCGCGCCGAAATCGCGGCGGAAGTCGCGGCTCTTCCTTACAAGCCCGGCTTGGCCGTGGTGCTGGTGGGCCATGACCCGGCCTCGAAAGTCTATGTGGCGAACAAGGCGAAGCAGACCGTGGAGGTGGGGATGAACTCCTTCGAGCACCGCCTGCCGGCGGATACCACGCAGGAGCATCTGCTCGCCCTGGTGCGCCAGCTCAACGACGACCCGGCGGTGCATGGTATTCTGGTGCAGCTGCCGCTGCCGAAGCATCTGGACACCGAGGCGGTGATCGCCGCCATCTCGCCGGAGAAGGATGTGGACGGGCTGACTGTGGTGAATGCCGGGCGTTTGGCCTCGGGCGCGGAGGGGCTGATCCCCTGCACGCCGCTGGGCTGCCTGCTGCTGTTGCAGGACAATATCCCCGACATGACCGGGCTGCACGCCGTGGTCATCGGCCGCTCCAACCTGGTGGGCAAGCCGGTGGCGCAATTGCTGCTGCAACAGAACTGCACCGTGACGATGGCGCATTCCAAGACCCGCGACCTGCCGGGGCTGTGCCGCACGGCGGATATTCTGGTGGCTGCGGTAGGCCGCCCGGAGATGGTGAGGGGCGACTGGGTCAAGCCCGGGGCGGTGGTCATCGATGTCGGCATCAACCGCGT
>NZ_JBKQJR010000117.1:0-11219 GCF_052326845.1 Acidocella sp.
GGTGCGGGGCCCGAGGCGCCGGCGCATGCGGGACAGCAAACGCCACCCGGCCAGCATAATAACGGTATGAGCATGCACAACGAGTCTCAAGGCGCACCGTCCCAACATATGGGTACGGGGCCCGGGACGCCGGAGCATGAGGGACCGCAAGCGCCGCCGGGCCAATATCATAACAACCAGTATCATAATGACCAGTATTATAATGGCCAGTATCATAACGATATGGACAATCACGAGGAATCTCCCGGCGAACCGGGCCATGGGCCATATTCCAGCGGCCACCAGTGGCATCATGGCGACTATTACCATGGAAATCGTTACGTCGTCGGGAATTGGCAGCATTACCATCTCCGCCAGCCGCCCTACGGTTATGAATGGGTGCAGGATGGTGACCAGTTCGTGTTGATCGCCATTGCCACCGGCATCATTACCGACGTCATCCTCAACGCGATGAACCAGTAGCCTTCAGGGCCCGCGTCGATCTTCATGGCGCGAGGCGCTTCCGTTCCGCTATGCCGGACGTTTTAGGACCAGCACCGGCACGCGCCTAAGCGTTGCCAGGGCAAGCAGGGCGTCATCCGGCAGGGCTTGGCGGCTGATGACGATTAGCCGGGTCTCGGGTGGCATGAGCGCGTGGCCGCGCCCGTGCACATCGAAGCTCATCGCCGTTTCTCCGGCGGCGTGCGCCAGGGTGGAGGCAACCTCCAGCGCCGGGTCGTCGCCGGACTCCGCCAGGGTGATGACCGGGCCGCGCCGGGGCTTGGCGTTACCGGGCACGATCAGCACCGCGGCGGCGCTTCGCAGCGCCTCGTCCAGCGCCGGGGCGCAGGATTCCCCCAGGCACTCGGCATAGCGCAGCACCGCGATGTCCTCCTCCGGGTGGAACCCGCCGGTCTGGTCCTCGACGATCTCGAATCGCCGGGGCGCGGACCCGGCGGCGCGCTGAAACAGCCGGCGCGCGGCGGCGGCGGCCAGCTCAAGGTCCTGGCTCGTGCGGTCCGGGTCAAGCCGATGCCATTCGCGCTCCATCGGGCGGAACTCCCTGGCGAAGGGGAGCTGCGCCAGATTGACCAGGCCTGAAGCGGGGATGAAGCGGCCGAACAGCTCCAGCCCCATCGCCGCGGCAAGCTCGCTGGCCAGTGCGATGACCGACAGGTCGGTGGCGCTACGGTGCAGGTCGATGACGACCCGCTTGAACGTCCACCGCGTGGTCATGGCGTGTCGGGCTCCGGTTTGGGCTTGGCCTCGGACGCGCCGAACCGCTGGCGGATCTTGGCGAAATCCTTCAGCCGCTGCTCCACCCGGCTGTTCAGGGCCTCGGCGGAGAGGCCGGTGAGCAGGGTGATGCCCTCATCCGCGGTGGTTATGGGGTAGATGGCGAATTGCCCGGCCGCGCAGGCATCCACCACCTCCTGCCGCAGCATCAGGTGCCGCACATTGGCCACGGGGATGGCGACACCCTGCGTGCCGGTAAGCCCGCGCTTGCGGCAGATGTCGAAGAAGCCCTCGATCTTTTCGTTCACGCCGCCGATCGCCTGGATCTCGCCATGCTGGTTGATCGAGCCGGTGACCGCGATGTCCTGGCGCAGCGGTGCTTCGGCCAACGCGGAGAGCAGGGCGTACAACTCGGCCGAGGAGGCGCTGTCCCCCTCCACCCCGCCATAGGATTGCTCGAACACCAGGCTGGCGAAGAGCGACATCGGCGCGTCCAGCGCGTAGCGCCCGGCCAGGAAGCCGGAGAGGATGAGCACGCCCTTGGAATGGATCGGCCCGCCGAGCTTTACCTCGCGCTCGATGTCGATGACATTGCCCGAGCCGGGGCGCACGCGGCAGGTGATGCGCGTCGGCCGGCCGAAGCGGAACCCGCCCAGTTCCATCACGCTCAGCCCGTTGATCTGCCCGACATGCTGGCCGGTGGTTTCGATCAGCGCGACATTATCAAGGATCATCTCCTGGTCGCGGTCGCGGATGCGCGAGGCGCGCCAGACCTGCTGGTCCAGCGCGTATTGCACATCCTGCTGCTCGATCCGCTTGCGCCCCGATTGCGCCGCCCAGTGGTCGGCTTCCACGATCAGGTTGCGGATCTCATCCGTCACCAGCGTCAGCTTGCCCGCATCGTCGGCGAGGCGCGCCGCCTGCTCGATCACCAGCGCCACGGCATCGCGCTGCAGCGGGCGCAGCCTGTCCTGCATCGCCATGGCGGCGATGAGTTTGGCGTAGGCGGCCTCGCTCTTCGCCGAGCGTTCGAAATCATCCTCAAAATCAGCGAGGATCTTGAAATGCTCGCTCATCTCCGGGTCATGCTGGGTGAGCAGGTAGTAGAGGATACGTTCACCAAACAAAACGACTTTCAGGTCGAGCGGGATCGGGTCCGGCTCCAGCGTCACCGTGCTGGCGAGGCCGAGGAAATGGCTGACATCCTCGATGACGATTTCGCCGCGCTTGAGCACGCGCTTCAGCGCCGTCCAGCTGAACGGCTCGGCGAGCAAGGCGCGCACATCCAGCAGCAGATAGCCGCCATTGGCGCGGTGCAGCGCGCCTGGCTCGATCAGCCGGAAATTCGTGACCAGCGCGCCCTGCATCGAAAGATACTCGATGCGGCCTGTAAGATTGCCGAGCGTTGGGTGCAGCTCCGAGATGATGGGCACGCCGCACGTCTCGGGATCGTTGGCAACGAACACATTGACATCGTAACGGTCGAACGGCCCGCCCGGCGAGGGGCTCGGCGCCGGTCCGTCCTCACCCTCGCCTTTTGCGACGAACATGCCGACATTGTCGACCAGATCCCGCCGCACGGCTTCGAAATGCGCCAATACCTGCGGCAGGTCGGCGAATTTCGCCTTGGTCTCGTCGATCAGCCGGCCAACGGCGAAATTCGCGGTGTCGCGATTGAGCTTGTGGATCTCCTCTCGCCGCGCCTTCTCCCAGGCGGGGATCTGCTGCACGACATGCTCGAGCTCCTTCTCCATCTCGTGGATGGATTGTTCGACCTTCAGCCGCGCCGCTTCGTCCCAGCTGTGGAATTCATCCGGCGAGACCACCTGGCCGTTCTTCGTGGGCGCGAAGGCGAAGCCGAGCGGCGTGCGCAGCAGCACAAGCCCGCGCGCTACCGCCTTGTCGTTCAATTCCTTGAAGGCCTCGGCTTGCTTTTTCTGGAATGCCTCGTCCATCGCGCCGCGGCGCTTCTGGTGGTCCTCGCTCTCGAACGCCGCCGGGAGCGTCGCCTTCAGATCCTCGATCAGCTCGCGCAGCGCGGCGCTGAATTTCACCGCGCGCCCGGCGGGCAGGCGGATTGCCACCGGCTTGTGCGGCTCGGTGAAGTTGTTCACGTACACCCAGTCCGGTGGCGCCTCGCGGGTCGCGGCGGCCTCGCGCAGCATGGTCTCCACTGCCTGCTGCATGGCCAGGCCCGGCTGGCCGATGGCGAACAGGTTGAAGCCGGGCCTGGTGATGGCGCTGCCCAGCCGCACGGCGCCGAGCGCGCGCTCCTGCCCGGTGAAGCCGTCGAACGGTGTCAGTTCCGCAGTGGACTGGAAGACGAGGCTGGCAAGGTCAGCGGGGCGGCGCAGGCGCTCCGGCGGAAGAGGGGTGGCGTGGCTCGTGTCGGACAACATCGACCTCCCGGCATGGCGCGCGAGCGCTCGTTACGGCACCAACCTATAGCCCCGGCGCCCGCGCAACCAATTGACCGGGGTCAAGTAGTCCCGGGCTGTGTCCGCGCCGCTTCCTCCGCCACCAGTTCCTTCTTGGAGAGCTTGCCGACCATGGTCTTGGGCAGGCTGTCGCGGATTTCCACCTTCTTCGGCATTTCGATCGGGTTCAGCTTGTCGCGCAGGAAGTTCAGGATCTCCTCTCCCGTGGCGTGCTGGCCCGGACGCAGCGCGACATAGAGCTTGGGGCTCTGGCCGCGATAGGCGTCGGGGATGCCAATGGCGATGGCGTCCTGCACCGCCGGGTGCTGATAGGCTGCTTCCTCGATCACCCGCGGATAGACGTTGAAGCCGCCGCAGAGGATCACGTCCTTGATGCGATCGACGATGAAGAGGTAGCCATCCTCGTCGAGATAGCCGATATCGCCGGTGCGGAGCGCGCCATGGGTAAACACGTAGGCGGTTTCTTCAGGCTTGTTGTAGTAGCCGCGCATCACCTGCGGCCCGCGGGCGCAGATCTCGCCGCGCTGGCCCTGCGGCAGGATGATCTCCGGGTTGGCCGGATCGCGGATTTCCAGAATCGTGCCGGGCACGGCAGGGCCGACGCTGCCGGGCTTCGCCAGTTCCACCCGGTTGAGCGTGAGCACGGGAGAGGTCTCGCTCAACCCATAGCCTTCCAGGATGCGGCTGTTGGAGAGGCGCTCGAAGCGCTGCATCACCTCCAGCGAGAGCGGCGCCCCGCCGGAGAAGCAGAGCTTGATGAAGCTGAGATCCGTGCGGCCGGCAGCCTCGGCGGCATTGCCGATCGCGGTGAAGAGCGTGGGCACGCCGGGCACGATGGTCGGCTTGCGCTTGTAGATAATGCTCATCAGCTGCTTCGGGTCGGGCTTCGGCAGCAGCAGCAGCTCGGCACCCATGGTCAGGCCGAGATTCATGATAGCCGTCATGGCGAAGACATGGAAGAACGGCAGCACGCCTAGCATGCGCTCCGCCCCGCGCTCCAGATTTGGCAGTGTCGCCGCCACCTGCTGCACGTTCACGGTGATATTGGCATGGGTGAGCATTGCCGCCTTGGGCGTGCCGGTGGTGCCGCCGGTGAATTGCAGCACGGCGATGTCCTGCTCGGGGTCGATTTCCACCGGGGCGGGCTGGGCCGGGCCCTTCAGCAGCTGCGAGAATTCGACATAAGGCGCGTGGTTTGGCACCGTGCCCAGATCCTTGCGGCGGAACAGCCGCAGCGCCAAGCCCTTCAGCGTGGGCAGCGCCTCCGTCAGGCGGCAGACGATGACCCGCTTGAACAGGCCCTGCGACACCAGCTGGCTGACCTTTTCATGGATCGGCGCGGCGTCGAGCGAAACGATGATGTCCACGCCGCAATCGCGCACCATGGTTTCCATTTCGCGCGCGGTATAGAGCGGGTTGAAATTCACCACCGTGCCGCCGGCCTTGAGGATGGCGTAGTACATGATGATGGAATAGGGCGTGTTGGGCAGGCAAAGCCCCACGTTGACGCCCTTGGTGACGCCGAGATTCTGCAACCCGGCGGCGGCCCGGTTGGCGAGGGCGCCGATCTCGGC
Source organism: Acidocella sp. (assembly GCF_052326845.1). Lineage (GTDB taxonomy): Bacteria > Pseudomonadota > Alphaproteobacteria > Acetobacterales > Acetobacteraceae > Acidocella. Next base: position 5,228 of record NZ_JBKQJR010000117.1, read on the forward strand.
ATACCGGTACCGGCGGCCGAGAAAGTCGATAGCGTATTTCTGGCTGAATTGTTGCACAGCGGCATCCAGCATGTCGCCCGCGGCCGTGGGCTTGAAGCTGAGCGCCATATTCTGCGCGCTGAAGTGATTCATTCGTTTCCTCGTTGCTTTTTATCCGGGATGAGCCAGCCGCATGGCCGGTCAGACCCCGTGTGCCCGTGGTTATGATGCAGTTACCGGACACGAAATAAAGCTAGCGGGGAAGCAATGCCAAGGCAAACGAAAACAACGGGGCTCAGCTGGCCCCGTTGCCAAATTTCAGCGCCTGCGTTTGCGGGTCAGACGGCCTTCAGGTTGATGGCGGCGGCCTTGCCGCGCTCCATGGCGATTTCGTAGGAGACCTTCTGCCCCTCGTTCAGCCCGCGCAAGCCAGCGGACTGCACCGCGGTGATATGCACGAACACATCCTTGCCGCCATCCTGCGGCACGATAAAGCCATAGCCTTTAGTGGTGTTAAACCACTTCACGGTACCGGTAGCCATTAGGTCCTCGTCGCTCCTCAAAAGAATTAACCCCGGGCCGCGCCAGGCCAAAGGGCAACCGGGTTGTGCCAGTCTTGCATGCGTCCGGTCGCCAGGAGCGCGTATTCAAGTCAAGCCGCGGTCGATTGCGGATTAAAATTGGCACAGAAATAGGCGGTACTGTCAACGATTTGTTGACCTTTCCCGTGGCTTCCGCCTCCGCCGGAGGGGGGTATTCACACAAGCGCAACAATCTCGGGCAGAATTTGCCTGGAAAGGATTGTTGCAGATTGGACCGCTCTTTTTGTTTGGCTGAGGCTTTGCCATAATGAGCCCAATGCCAAAATGAAAAGACGGAGGAAATTAATGTCGGATGCCGAAATCGTCCCGGTGAAGCCGGAAATCGCCGCGAATGCGCTGATCACGCGCGAGACATACGATCTGATGGCCGCCAGGGCGGTGGCCGAGCCGGAGGCGTTCTGGGCCGAGGAATGCAAACGCATTACCTGGATCAAATCCCCCACCCGGATGAAGAACACCTCCTTCCACGGCGATGTCTCGATCAAATGGTTCGAGGATGGCACGCTGAACGCGAGCGCCAACTGCCTGGACCGGCATCTGGCCGAGCGCGGCGACCAGGTGGCGATCATCTGGGAAGGCGACGACCCGAACATGGCCACCACGGTGACCTACCGTGAGTTGCACGAGAAGGTCTGCCGCCTGGCCAACGCGCTCACCGTCCAGGGCGTGAAGAAGGGCGATGTTGTGACCGTCTACCTGCCGATGGTGGTGGAAGCCGCGGTGGCGCTGCTCGCCTGCGCGCGCATCGGCGCCATCCACTCCGTGGTGTTCGGCGGCTTCTCGCCCGACAGTCTCGCCAACCGTATTCAGGACTGCAATTCCATCGCCCTCATCACCGCTGATGAAGGACGCCGTGGCGGCCGCAAGGTGGCGCTGAAGGCCAATGCCGACGAGGCGCTGAAAACCTGCCCGAGCGTGAAGACCGCGATCGTGGCGAAGCTCACCGGCGGCGACGTGGCGATGCAGCCGGGCCGCGACGTATGGTACGAGGAGATCACCGCCGCAGCCTCGCCGCAGCACACCCCGGTGGAGATGAACGCCGAGGACCCGCTGTTCATCCTCTACACCTCCGGCTCCACCGGCAAGCCGAAGGGCGTGCTGCACACCACCGGCGGCTACATGGTGTGGGCGAGCTTCACGCATCAATACGTGTTCGATTACCACCCCGGCGAGGTCTATTGGTGCACGGCGGATGTCGGCTGGGTGACCGGCCACACCTATATTGTGTACGGCCCGCTGGCGAACGGCGCGACCACGCTGATGTTCGAGGGCGTGCCGAACTATCCGACCACCTCGCGCTTCTGGGAAGTGGTGGACAAGCACCAGGTCAACATCTTCTACACCGCCCCCACCGCCATCCGCTCGCTGATGCGCGACGGTGAAGCCCCGGTACACAAGACCTCCCGCAAATCGCTGCGCATCCTGGGCAGCGTCGGCGAGCCGATCAACCCCGAGGCCTGGCATTGGTATGACCGCGTCGTCGGCGAGCATCGCTGCCCGATCGTGGATACCTGGTGGCAGACCGAAACCGGCGGCATTCTCATCTCGCCGCTGCCCGGCGCCACGCCGCTGAAGCCGGGCTCCGCCACCTGGCCGCTGCCCGGCGTGCGCCCGATCCTGGTGGATGGCGAGGGCAACGAACTGCATGGCGAGACGGAGGGCAATCTCTGCATCGCCGATAGCTGGCCCGGGCAGATGCGCAGCCTGTACGGCGACCACGCCCGCTTCGTGCAGACCTATTTCTCCACATTCAAGGGGCTGTACTTCACTGGAGACGGCGCGCGGCGGGATGCCGACGGCTATTACTGGATCACCGGGCGCGTGGACGATGTGATCAACGTCTCCGGCCACCGCATGGGCACGGCCGAGGTCGAGTCCGCGCTGGTGTCGCATGAGGCCGTGGCCGAGGCCGCCGTTGTCGGCTTCCCGCATGACCTCAAGGGCCAGGGCATCTACGCCTATGTGACGCTGGTGGCGGACGTGGAGCCGAGCGAGGCGCTGCGCAAGGAGCTGGTGGCCTGGGTGCGGCGCGAGATCGGGCCGATCGCGGCGCCGGATGTGATCCAGTGGGCGCCGGGCCTGCCGAAGACCCGCTCGGGTAAGATCATGCGCCGCATCCTGCGCAAGATCGCCGCCAACGAGACGGAGAGCCTGGGCGACACCTCGACCCTGGCCGACCCCGGCGTGGTCACCGATCTGGTGGAGAACCGCGCTGGTTAAAACCCTACTAGGCCGGAGGCAAAACCTCCGGCCTTTTAGTTTCGGGCGAAGGTCACCAGCGCGACGAAGCCGGTTTCCGTGCCGATGGCGAGATGCGTGCCCGTGGCGTTCCACGCCAGCGCCGAGACCACGCCGCGTCCCGGCCCGCAGATGGGCACCACCTGCTCGCGGTTGACGTCGATGATCAGCACCATGCCTGTGTCGAACCCGGCGGCCACCACCTCATGCTCCGGGTGGCAGGCCACGCGTTTGACGATGCCATCCCCCATGCCCAGCTCCTTGGGAGCCTTGCCCATCGGCCCGCCGCCGAAGAACGGCCACAGCACCACGCTCTCCGCTCCCGCGGTGGCCAGCCAGCGGCCGGATTTGGTGAAGCCCAGGGATTCAGCCTTTGCCGGGTAGCCGGACATGCGCATGTGCTTGCCCTCGGGCAGGGTCCAGCCATGCAGCGCGTTCTCCTGCATCGTGGTCACCAGCGCCTCGCCATTCGGGTGCAGCGCGATGCCGGTGTGGCTGCCCTTCCATTCCAGCACCTTGGGCGCCGAGGCCGAGGCGGTGAACCACAGCGACGCGCCATTATAATGTGAGGCGGCGAGGCGCTTGCCCTTGGCGTCGAACACGATGCCGGTGACGGTGGAGGGGTGCGCCAGCTCGCGCAGCTTTTCCCCGGCGCCGGTGAACAGATGCACGGCCTTGCCCACGGCGGCCGCGAGATAGGAGGTCTTGCCGGCGAAGGACGCGACCTGCTCCACCCATTTGGAGCCGAATTTCTGGATCTCCGCCGCCTCGCCCCCAATGGTGCGCATCAGCCGCCCGTCATCGCCGCCCGAGAGGAAGCCGCCCAGCGGATGCGGGCACAGGCTCAGCACCGCGCCCTGATGCGCGGTCACGGTGGTGAAATCGCCACCGGCGCCGAGGCGGAGCGTGCCGTCGCCCAGCGCGAAGCAGGGCTGGCCATTGGCGGGGTCGAAACAGGCGGCGGTGACATAGGCGCCGAATGCGGCGCTCTGCCCCCTGGTGTTCAGCAACTGGTCGAGATCGGACATGGCGTATTAACTGCCCAAGCCCGCCCTTTCACGCAATAGACACGCCGGAATTGAGCAATTTCAGCCGATGGCTTAAGGTTCTTGGCGGCGTAGCGATAAAGAAGTAATAAAAATTTCTTGAAACCGTTGTGCCGCCATGCCAAGCTTTAAGAATGGTTTTGGCAGCCACATTCCCCGAGCCCAAGCTTAAAGCGGAGTTGCTGCTGCTCTGCGCACGCATCGGATTCAGCCCTCCCCGCGTCTGACGGCCTGTGTTTGTGACCCGTGCGCGGTAGCGCGGCGGGATTTTGGCGATTCAGACCAGATTATTGGGGAAACATCAGAAAATGTTGGATGACATCAACGTGGCCGCGACTCTTCAGGAGCTCGACGCGGCGCATCATTTCCACCCGTTCACCGACCATAAGGACCTGCATGCCCGCGGCGTGCGCGTGATCACCTCGGCTGAGGGCGTGTTCCTGTACGACGACAAGGGCAACAAGATCCTCGACGGCATGGCCGGGCTGTGGTGCGTTGCCGCCGGTTACGGCCGCCAGGAGCTGGTCGAGGCTGCCGCCACGCAAATGGCGAAGCTGCCGTACTACAACACCTTCTTCAAAACCACGAACGAGCCGGCTGTCCGCCTGGCCCAGCGGCTGGCGCAGATCTCGCCGGAGGGCATGAACCACGCCTTCTTCGCCTGTTCGGGCTCCGAGGCGGTGGACAGCGCGCTGCGTACCGCGCGCGTGTACTGGCAGACCCTGGGCAAGCCGAACAAGAAAATCATCATCGGCCGCGAATACGGCTATCACGGCTCCACCACGCTCGGCGCCTCGGCCGGCGGCATGGAGGACATGCACCGCCAGGGCGGTGACATGCCGAACTTCGTGCATGTGCTGCCGCCTTACTGGTACGGCAAGGGCGGGCAGATGAGCCCGGAGGAGTTCGGCATCTATGCCGCCAGGCAGGTGGAAGCCAAGATCCACGAGCTGGGCGCCGAGAATGTCGCCGCCTTCATCGGCGAGCCGATCCAGGGTGCTGGCGGCGTGATCATTCCGCCCGAAACCTACTGGCCCGAGATCAACCGCATCTGCAAGGAGAACGACATCCTGCTGATCGCCGACGAGGTGATCTGCGGCTTCGGGCGCACCGGCAAGATGTTCGGCTCCGACTATTTCGGCATCAAGCCGGACATGATGACCATGGCCAAGGGCATCACCTCCGGCTACCTGCCGCTCTCCGCGGTGATGCTGCATGACCGCGTGGCCGAGGTGATGATCAATGAGGCGGGCGAGTATTATCACGGCTTCACCTATTCGGGGCATCCGGTTTCCTGCGCCCTGGCGCTGAAGAATATCGAGATCATCCAGAACGAGGGGCTGGTTGCCAGCGCCACGACCAAGGGCGAGTTGCTGCGCGCCAAGTTGAATGAGGCGCTGGGGGATTCCCCGCTTGTGGGCGAGATCCGCGGCGTGGGGCTGATCGGCGCGATCGAGCTGACGGCGGACAAGCGCACGCGCAAGTCCTTCGGGAAGAAGGGGCGCGTGGGCACGATCTGCCGCGATTTCTGCATCGAGAACGGGCTGATCATGCGCGCCGTGGGTGACACCATGGTGTTCTCGCCGCCGCTTACCATCTCCGAGGACGAGATCGACCTCATGGTCCGCCTGGCCAAGAAATCCATCGACCAGACCTATGACGTTGTGAAGTCGGAGGTGGCATCTTGAACGTGGTTGCCGATACCGAAGGCGCGGCGAAGGCCGCGCTGATGGCGCAGAGCGATTTCGTTGAGGCGTTCATCGTCGATGTGAATGGCGTGCTGCGCGGCAAATGGCTGCAGCCGGGCAAGTCGAAGACTCTGTTCGGCCCGGGCCTTGCCATTCCCCGCTCGGTGTTCCTGCTCGACATCTGGGGCAACGATGTGGTGGAGGACGGCATCGCCCAGGAATCGGGCGATCCGGACGGGCTCTGCACTGCCGTGCCGCACACCATTACGCGCATGCCCTGGGCCGAGGGCAACACCGCCCAGGCCCTGCTGACGATGCGCGAGTCCAAGAAGGAGCCGACCGCTCGACAAGCCCGACCAAGGCGCTGAGAAGGCACCCGATGACCACGCCGGCGATCAGCGCGACATAGGTCTCCGCGATAATGAGCCTGCCGACCAGG
>NZ_JBKQJR010000118.1:0-10961 GCF_052326845.1 Acidocella sp.
GAGCCAAGAACCCTCGAAGACCTCAGGAAAGCCGCTGCCAACGCAATCGAAAAATTCATCCCAACCGAATGCAAAAATTTCTTCGCCAAAGCAGGATATCAGTCAATTTGATCGGAAAATGCTCTAGTTAATATTTTCCTAACGCCACGCGCCGCGCGGCTGACCGGCGAATTCCTCGGCCAGCGCCAGCCCCAGCGCCAGCAGCACCGGCCCCAGGAAGATCCCCAGCGCGCCAAATGTGATCGCCCCGCCCAGCACGCCGATCAGCGTCACGGCATAAGAGAGCGAGGCGCCGCGCGAGATCAGCCAGGGGCGCAGAACGGAATCAGCGCCACCGACGACGATGAAGCAATACGCCGCCAGCAGCAGCGCCGCCACCGGATGCCCAACCGCCAGCAGATACAGGCACACCGGCACGTAAATCACCACTGCCCCCGCGGGCACGATGGAGATGATCCCGGCCAGCGCCGCCAGCAGCAGCGGCTGGGGCGCATGAGCAACCTCGAACCCGATGGCATAGAGCACGCCCTGGAACGCCGCGGTACCGAGGATGCCGAACACCACGCCCCGCACCGTGGCGGCAACGAGCGTCAGCAATTCATCTGTCCGGCTCTCATTGATGAGCCGCACCAACAGCAGGCGGATGCGCGCCACGATCGCCTCCCCCGAAAGGAAGAAAAAATACGCGATGAACAGCGCCACCACCGTGCCGATCAGCCCGTGCGCCGCCTGCACCAGCAGCCGGAAGCCGGAATGAGCCAGCGTGCCGAGCACCGGCTGCATGGTGCTGGCCACACCGCCCAGATCATCCGCCGAATTGTTCCAGAAATCCGTCAGCAACCCGCCGATCAGCGGAATATGCTGGAAAAACGCCGGAGCCGGAGGCAAGCCGTTCTGGATCACGCCCTGCACCCAGCGCTCGCTTTCGCGTGCCTCGCGCGCCGCCAGCAGCGCCAGATGCACCAGCGGCACCAGCACGATGCCAGCCACCACCAGCGTGATCACGAACGCCGCGACACTGGGGCGCGTATAACGGCGGAACCCCGCGTAAAGCGGCCAGAGACAATAGACGAGAATTCCCGCCCACAGCATGGCCGGCAGAAACGGCAGCAGAATGAGCAGACACCCCATGCCGAGGGAAATCGCCAAAGCGAGCAGGATGATCCGGTCAAGTTTCATGGTCCGGTGATGCCTGAGGTTCCCCCTCCCCCGCAAGTCCTGGCTGCATTGCGATGATTCTCATCAACCAACCCTGGTTCATTATTTTTCGGCATTTCCGCCAGGCGGAGTTTTTGTTTGCAAAAAAGCTTGTTTTATGAGATGCTGTAAACAAATATGGACACAACCTGACTCAATCACGCGAGTCCGTGGGGAAAACGACGATGCGGTTTAATGAAATCGGCCAGCAGCTACGCGCCTACCGGATGGAATCCGGCCTGAAGGCGGAGGAGATTTCGGCCCGGCTCGGCGTCTCCCGCGCTGCGCTATATCGCTACGAGAAGGGCGAGGTGATCAAGCTCGACACCGTCAACCGCTTGGCCGAACTGCTGAAGATCTCGCCGCTTACGCTGCTCGGCATCGGCGTGGAGTATTACGGCAAGCCGGTCGGCTATGCCGAGCGCCTGCGCCAGATCGAGGAAACCTCCGACCAGATCCTCCAGGTGCACGGGCCGCTCAGCTATCTTATCACCTCGGACCATTACGATTCCCTGCTCGCGCAGATCCTGGAGGAGCAGGCCGACGCGCAAGGAGCGGACCGCATGGCCGCCCGCGCCGCGGCGGAACAGCTGATGAGCGTGATGATCTCGCGCAAGCGCATGTACGCCGCGCGCAAGCCCTCTATCATCGCCATCCTCACCGCCGGGTCGATCCAGAAATTCCTGGCCGAGGGCATCTGCCCCCTCGCACAGGTCAGCGACCGGCTGCGTGCCGCCGCGCGCGAGATGGCGATCCGCGAGATCGAGGCGGTGGCGGACCTGATGGCGAGCGAGCCAATCGGGCTGCAGCTCGGCCTCATGGCCCAGGGTGAGCCGAACGGCCCCTTCACCCTGCTGCGCTCGCGCGACCGCGCCACGCTGGCTATCAACCCCTTCCCCTGCGACGCCCCGCCCAGCATGCAATCCGGCGTGGCCATGATCACCAACGCCGAGGATGCGGTGGCCGCGCATCAACGCGTCTCCGAGCTCGCGTGGCGCGAGGCCGTGAAGGGCGCAGCGGCAGCCGAGAGGGTGCGCGCCATGGTCGCAGCTGCGCGGGGGTGACCTCGCCCCTCATCACTCCGGCGGCACTGAAGAAGCTGCTGGGCCGCCCTGGCGTAGTGGTGCTGGACGCCACCTATTACCTGCCGAGCGAGGACAAGGACGCGCGCGCGGTGTTCACCGCCATGCGCATCCCCGGCGCGCAGTTTTTCGACATCGACGCCGTGGCCGACCACGCCTCAGGCCTGCCGCACATGCTGCCTCTGCCGCGGGATTTCGCCGCCGCCGTGGCGGCGCTTGGCGTCAGCTCCTCCAGCCGCGTCGTGGTGTACGACCAGCGCGGCATCTTCTCCGCCCCGCGCCTGTGGTGGATGTTCCGCGTCTTCGGGCACGACAATGTGCAGGTGCTCAATGGCGGGTTGCCGGCCTGGCTGGCGGCGGGCGGAACGCTGGAACACGGCGAGCCGGATGCACCCGCACCGGGCCAATTCACCGCAACCTACCGGGCGGAGATGGTCCGGGCGCTGGACGACCTCAAGCGCAACCTTCTCACCAGGGAGGAGCTGGTGCTGGATGCCCGCGCCGCCGCGCGTTTCGCCGGCACCGTGCCTGAGCCGCGCCCGGGGATGCGCAGCGGCCATATCCCGGACGCCATTTCCCTGCCCTTCGCCACGCTGCTGCGCGACGGCAAATTTCTGCCCCCCGCCAAACTGCGGGAAAAATTCGCCACACTCGGCATCACCAGCGAAAGCAGGCTCGTCGCCTCCTGCGGCTCGGGCGTCACCGCCTGCGTGCTTGCGCTCGGGCTGACGCTGGCGGGCTTGCCCGAGGCGGCGATTTATGATGGCTCTTGGGCCGAATGGGGCTCGCGGGACGACACCCCGGTCGAGGTATAGATGGTTAAGAAGATCGAGACGGCTCTGGTGCATGCGGGGCGCAAGCCGACCAAGGAATACGGCTTCGTCAACCCGAAGCTGGTACGCGGCTCCACCGTGCTTTACCCGGACATGGTCACCAAGCTCGCCACCGGCAAGCGCATCCTGGAGCCCGTCGATATCTACGGCCTTTGCGGCAACGAGACGCATTTCGCCCTGGAGGCGGCCATCGCCGAGATCGAGGGTGGCAGCCACGCGCAGGTCACCGGCTCCGGGCTTTCCGCCATCACCGTGCCGCTGCTGGCCTACCTGAGGGCCGGGGACCATCTGCTGGTGCCCGATTCGGTCTATGGCCCGACCCGCACTTTCTGCGACGGGCTGCTGCGCCGCTACGGCGTCGAGACCAGCTATTACGACCCGATGATCACAGCGCCTGCGCTGGAGGCGCTGTTTCGCCCCAACACCCGCGTGCTGTTCACCGAGAGCCCGGGCAGCCACACCTTCGAGGTGCAGGACATCCCCGCTTTGGCCGAGGTCGCGCATGAGCGCGGCGCCAAGGTGTTTCTCGACAACACCTGGGGCATTCACCACTTCCAGCCCTTCACCAAGGGGGTGGACGTCTCCATCCAGGCGCTCACCAAATACCCCGGCGGACATTCGGACATCGTGCTCGGCGCGGTGGCGGTGAACAGCGAGAAAGACTGGAAATGGCTGCGCCTGGGCGCTCTGGAGCTGGGCAACTACGCCAGCCCGGACGATTGCTGGCTGGCCCTGCGCGGCCTGCGCACGCTGCATGTGCGGCTCAAGGCGCAGGAAGCCGCCGGGCTGCGCGTGGCGGAATGGTTCGCTGGGCGGCCCGAAGTGGCGCGGGTGCTGCATCCGGCCCTGCCCTCCTGCCCCGGGCACGAGGTCTTCAAGCGCGACTTCACCGGCTCCTGCGGGTTGTTCGGCGTCGCCTTCCAGCCGCAATTCTCGCCTGCCGCCGTGGTGCGGATGGTCGACAGCCTGCAACTCTTCGGCATCGGCGCGTCCTGGGGCGGGTATGAGAGCCTGGTGCTGCCCACCACCGGCACCATCCGGCGCTCGGAGGGCACCGGCGTGTTCGAGGGCGAGATGGCCCGCTTCCATATCGGGCTGGAGAACGTGGACGACCTGATCGAAGACCTGGAACGCGGGCTGGCCGCGTTGCGCGCCGCATGAACGCCCTCATCCCGCCCGAACTCTCGGCCTTCCTGGGCACGATTGGCCTTGCCTTCATCATTGGGCTGGAGTTGCACGCCTACCGGCGGCGCGATGCCGGCAATTTGCAGCCCGAGGCGCTCGGCTTCGGCACCACGCGCACCGTCACGCTCCTGGCCGCGCTCGGCTTCAGCCTGTGGATCATCGCCCCGATTGTGCCCTTCAGCATCGGGCTGGGCGGGCTGAGCCTGATGCTGATGCTCGATTACCGCAAGCGCCTGAAGGGCGGCGACTCCTCGCTGCTGCCGACGGTGATTGGCGTGATGGCCTATTCGCTCGGCCCGGTGGTGCTGGTGGCGCCGATCGCCCTGCTCGCGGCGCTGGTCATTCTCATCCTGCTTTCGCTCGGCGAGCAGGCGGAAATCCGCCGCCTTTCCGACGCCTTCCCGGCCGCGGAAGGCGTGACCCTCGCTAAGTTCTTCGTCCTGGCCGGGCTGATCTATCCGCTATTGCCGGACTCGGATATCCCGTACCTCGCAGGCATAACCTACACCAAAGTGTGGATGGCCGTGCTGGTCATCTCCGGCATCTCCTATCTCGGCTATCTCGCACATCGCTATGTATTCCCGCGCGCCGGCACATTGCTCACCGGCGTGCTGGGCGGGCTGTACTCTTCCACCGCCGCCACCGTGGTGCTGGCCCGGAGCATGCGCAGCGAGCCCGACTCGTTCGCCCCGGCGGCGGTCGTCATCGCCACGGGCATGATGTATGCCCGGCTGCTGGTTATCATCGTCCTGCTCGGCCATGCGAATGCGGCGCTGGCGCTCGCCTTGCCCTTCGGCTCGCTGTTCGTGGCCTCCCTGGCGGTGGCCGGGCTGCTCGCCTGGCACGCCAAAGGCACTGCCACCTCCGGCCACGCCACGGTGAGCGCCAACCCGCTCGACTTGCCAGTGGCCTTCCTGTTCGCCCTGCTGTTCCTGGTCTTTGCCGCGATCACCAACGCCGTCACCCAGCGTTACGGCGCCACCGGCCTGCATGTGCTCAGCTTCACGGTCGGCTTCTCGGATATCGACCCGTTCATCTTCTCGCTGCTCGACGGCAAGTTCCAGGTGGGCCAGCAGGCTGTGGTCAGCGCCGTGCTCATCGCCAGCGCCAGCAACAACCTGCTGAAGACCGGCTATGCGCTCGGCTTATCCCGCAGCCGCCTGATGCTGCCCGCCGCCGCCTGGCTGGCCCTGGCCGCCGGCCTGAGCCTGGCCTGGGCCCTGGCCTGAGCCGGCGGCAGGGTTTTTCATTCCCCTCTGCTGATTTGCTGCTGGAAACGGTGCGCCCAGCGCATTATAGTTCCAATATAAAAACATATCCGTGCAGCCACGGCAGCCTGGCACAGGCCCAAAAGTGCCATGAAGCAAAGGGGAAGAAGTATGAGTGCATTACCAAGCGCTGGCGATTCCACCCTCATCTCCAAGAGCGGCGCCGTTCCCCGGCGCGAGTTCGAGATCAAGCAGATCCATTTCAAGGATTTATTCGAGGCATTGCGCCTCGGCGTTGAAGACTGGCGGGCCTGCCGGACCGATGTGATGGTGCTGGCTGTGCTTACCCCTGTCGCGGCGATCATGCTCGGCGCGGTGGTGGCCGCGCCGAATTTGCTGCCATTCCTGTTCCCGGTCTGCGCTGGCCTTGCCCTGCTCGGGCCGATGGTCACGCTCTGGTTCGTCGCCCTCTCGCGCGAGCGCGAGCGCAGCGGCATTGCCCTCGCGGAGGCCGCCTCGGAACCGTTCAACTCCCCCCGCCTGAACACCATCCAATCCCTCGGCCTGCTCAGCATCGCGCTGTTCCTCGCCTGGCTTGCGGTGGCGGGCATCGTTTATGCCCACACGCTGGGGCAGAGCGGCCCGGCCCGGGGGCTTGAGTTCTTCGTCCGCGTGTTCACCACCACGGCGGGCTGGGAGATGATCTTCTTCGGCTACCTCACCGGCGCCGTCTTTGCCCTGGTCACGCTGTGCATCGGGCTCGTCTCCTTCCCCCTGGCGCTGGACCAGGATGTCACGACCTGGCAGGCGATCACCGTCTCGGCCCGGGCCATGGCCCGCAACCCGGTGGTGGTGCTCGGCTGGGGCTTCATCGTGGCGGTGCTGATGGCTGCTGGCACGGTTCTGGTGCTGCTGGGCCTTGCGGTGGCGCTGCCGGTGCTCGGCCACGCCACTTGGCACATCTACCGCCGCCTCGTGGCCTGAAGCGGCCTAAAATGGAACACGGCGCCCCATTGTTTGGGGCGCCGTTTTCATGTTTGTCTCATTGGGCAGAGGTCATCTGCATACCTCTGATTTCTGCCATCTGTTCGCAGTATTGCGCGGCACCGGAAATCATCTTATGCCCCAAGCGGCTTTGGTCAGAGCAGTCAGTCTTTTTAACAAGAAGAGCTGCCAGCGCCGAAGCCGGGGGAAGTGGTTTCTGGTGAGTGAATTATCCCAGGCGGATTGATCTGGGGGAGGACATATAATTGCGATACTGGCGACAACTCGGCTTAATAGCCCCGCTGGCCTTGGCTGGCTGTTCCACGGACAATGTGCGTTTGTTCCACCCCGTCGGCCTGATGGCCGGGCTGGAATTCCACTACACGCTGTGGATCACCGGCATCATGCTGCTCATCATCGTGCCGACGCTGCTGATGACGATCATCTTCCCGCTGCGCTACCACCATTCGCGCAACGCCAAATACACGCCGGATTGGCACTTCTCCGCCACCATCGAGATCCTGGCCTGGGCCATTCCGCTCGCCATGGTCGTGGTGCTGGCCTACATGTCCGTCTCGGCCATCTACCGCATCGACCCGTGGAACCCGCCCCAGCTCGCCAGCGCCCCCGGCGCGTCGCAGCCGCCGGTCAAGGTCGAGGTTATCGCCACCGACTGGCAGTGGGTGTTCGTCTATCCTGACGAGAACATCGCCACCATCGATGATCTGGTGGTTCCCGCCGGCCGCCGCGTGCAGCTGACGATGACCGCCACCGAGGCCATGAACGGCTTCTACATCCCGCAGGTCGCCCCGATGGTTGACGCCATGCCGGCGATGATCAGCAAGGACGCGTTCGAGATCGACCATCCGGCCGAGTTCACAGGCTTCTCCACCGATTTCTCGGGCGCCGGCTTCTCCTGGATGCAGTTCAAGACCCGCATCCTGGCCCAGGCCGATTTCGACAACTGGGTCAAGGGCGTGCAGGCGAGCCAGAACCAGCTCACCTACGACGTGTTCACCCAGAAGATCGCCCAGCCGCAGGTGAATTATGGCGCTACCCCGTCCTATTTCTCTGCCCCCAACGCCGCCGGCATTTTCGGCAAGGTCGTGATGGACGCGATGAACGGCAAGACCTACCCGGTCCCCGACTCGCTGACCAAGAGCGTCGCCTCCAACGAAGGCGAGGCCCCGGCCTCCCCTGCCGCGCATTAAGGAAGGATCTATACCGTGCAAGTTGCTGTTGACGGCCCCTGGTCGCCCCTGCTGGGGCGCTTGACCCTGGATGCCATCCCCTACACCAACCCCATCCTCATCTTCACCTTCGTCATCGCCGCCACCGCCGGCCTCGTGGCCGTCGGCAGCGTGCTGTACTTCCGCAAGGTGGGCTATATCTGGCGCGAGTGGCTGTGCTCCGTCGACCATAAGCGCATTGGCGTGATGTACATGATCCTCGGCCTGGTGATGCTGTTCCGCGGCTTCATCGACGGCGTGATGATGCGTACCCAGCAGGCCATCGCCATCGGCCCCAACAGCCCCGGCTATCTGGGTGCCGCGCATGGCTACCTGCCGCCGTACCATTTCGACCAAGTCTACTCGGCGCATGGCACGCTGATGCTGATCTTCGCTGCCACCCCGCTGCTCACCGGCCTCGGCAACATCATCGTGCCGCTGCAGATCGGCGCGCGCGACATGGCCTTCCCCTACCTCAACGCGGTGAGCCTGTGGCTGACCGTGTCCGGTGCGCTGCTGTGCATGATCTCGCTGTTCGTCGGCGAGTTCTCCAACGCCACCTGGGTCGGGCTGATGCCGTTCTCCGAGCTGCCCTCCAACCCGGGCGTGGGCGTCGATTACTGGATGTGGGCACTGCAGGTCTCCTCGATCGGCACCACCTTCAACGCCATCAACATCATCGCCACCATCGTGAAGATGCGCGCCCCCGGCATGGGCTGGTTCCGCATTCCCGTCTTCACCTGGGTGTCGATGGCCACGTCCATCATCGGCCTGACCGCCTTCCCCGTGCTCACCGCGGCGCTGTGCATGCTGGGCCTCGACCGTTACATCGGCACGCACTTCTTCACCGCCGGCATGGGCGGCAACTACATGCTCTACATCAACCTGTTCTGGACCTGGGGTCACCCGGAAGTGTACTTCCTGGTGCTGCCGGCCTTCGGCCTGATCTCGGAGATCGTCTCGACCTTCTCCCACAAGTCGCTGTTCGGCTACCCGACCATGATCGCCGCCTCAATGGGCATCGCCGGCGTGGGCTGGGTTGTGTGGGCGCACCACTTCTTCACCATGGGCATGGGGCCGGACCTGATTGGCTTCTTCTCCGCCGCCACCATGATCGTGGGCATCCCGACGGGCGTGAAGGCCTTCAACTGGCTGTTCACCATGTTCCGCGGGCGCATCACCTTCACCACCCCGATGCTCTGGGCCATCACCGCCATCCTGCTGCTGCTGCTCGGCGGCCTCACGGGCATGATGCTCTCCGCCTCGGTGGTGGACTACACTGTGCATGACTCCGTGTTCGTGGTCGCGCACTTCCACTGCATGGTGCTCGTCATCGGCGCCGGCATCTTCGCCGCCGTCACCTACTGGTGGCCGAAGATCTTCGGCTTCAAGCTGAACGAGACGCTGGGCCAGTGCTTCTTCTGGACCTTCGTCGCCGGCAGCCTGCTGGTGTTCATCCCGATGTTCCAGGCCGGCCTGGATGGCGAGACCCGCCGCCTCGACTACCTGTTCGACACCTCGCTGCGGCCGCTGATGCTGCTCGAGGAACTCGGGATCGGCGTGTACTTCGTCTCGGTGTTCTTCTTCCTGGCCATGATCGTCGTCTCGCTCATCAAGCGCGAGCCGGCCGGTCAGGACGCCTGGGGCACCGGGCGCTCGCTGGAGTGGCTGACGCAGACGCCAGTGCCGTTCTACAACTTCGCCGTCACCCCGCAGGTGCACGCGCTGGATGAGCTGTCCTGGCGCAAGGCGAATGGCCTGGAGAAAGCCCAGCCGAGCACCTACGTGCCCATCCACATGCCGAGCAGCTCCGGCCTGCCCTTCGTCATCGGCATGCTGAGCTTCGTCTGCACCTTCTCCCTGGTGTGGCGCATCTGGTGGCTGGCGGGGGCGTCCCTGCTCGCGGTGATCCTGCTGGTGATCATCCGCTCCTTCGACAAGAACGAGGGCTACGTGCTCTCCGCCCAGACCATCGCGGAGATGGAGCGCAAGCTCAACACGGTTAGCGTGGTTGCTGAACAATCCAAGGTCCTGCCGGTTGGCGGGCATGCGGAGGCACATTAATGGCTAGCTTCACCAAAGCCGGCGCCGACACGGTGCTGTGGAACGCGGGCGCTGACGCGCACGACAACATCTCGGCCCGCACCTACGGGTTCTGGCTGTACCTGCTGAGCGACGCGCTGATCATCGCGGCGGTCTTCGCCACCTACGCGGTGCTGAACAACCCGATGAACGCCGCTGGCGGCCCGCTCGGCAGCCAGTTCCTCAGCGCCAGCAAGGGCCTGCTGCAGACCTTCATCGTGCTGGGCAGCGTGCTCTGCTACAGCCTTGCCACTGTCGCGCTCAAGCGCGGCAGCAAGCTGGGGGTGAGCCTCGGCATGATCGGCGCCATCCTGCTGGCGGTCGTGTTCCTCGGCATCGGGCTCGGTGACCTCACCGCGCTCAGCGCCGCGGGCAACGGCTTCGCCCGCAGCGGCTACCTCTCGTGCTTCTTCACCCTCATCGTCACCCACGCCCTGCACATGGGCTTCGGCATCCTGTGGATGCTGGTGATGCTGGTGCAGGTCGGGGTGTTCGGCTTCACCGAGAACGTCGTGGCGCGGCTGCTGAACCTGCGCATGTTCTGGCAGTTCCAGGCCTCGGTCTGGGTTGTCGTGTACATTTACGTCTACCTGTTCGGAGGTGCCCACTAATGGCCGCTCACAACGACCCGCTCGCGCATCCCGAGGTCCGTCAGGGCTCGGTCCTGCGCTACATCGCCGGTTTTGCGACCTCAGGTGCGGCGATGTACTTCGCCTACGTCCAGGCCATGGGTCATCATCCCGTGGTGGAACTGCTGGAGATCCTGGCCGGCGCGCTGCTGTTCAGCCTGATCACCCAGGCGGCGCTGTTCTTCGGGCTGGACGCCTCCCGCGCCCAGATCTGGAAGAGCATCTCCCTGATCCTCACGGTGCCGCTGTTCCTGGTGATTATCGGCATCACGGTGTGGGCGTTCGCCTCGCTCTATGGCCGCACCATGCCGGACCCAGCCATCATGAACTCGATGTCGATGTAACCTATTTCCGCTTCGGCGGACTGAGAGACGCGGCCCCGCAAAGGGCCGCGTTTTTTTTATGCCCGTGCCTCAGGTGCTGGCGCTGCCGTCCTGCGCAGCAGCGTTCTGGGCAAGATGCTGAGTGATGGCCGGGAGATGCTGGGCGATGAGCTGGCTCGCCTGCTGCGGGTCGATGCCGAGCTTCGCCG